>JBHPCA010000015.1:0-28198 GCA_042576225.1 Candidatus Babelota bacterium | reverse complement strand
AGTAGACATAATACATGGTGGGTTATAATCTCCACATAATTTTTTGAAAGAAGTTGTATTTTAAACATCTTCTTAAATTTGTAACTAGTCCCCCTACGCTCTTTTAGAGCTACGGAGGACATCCTACGCTACTTTTGTTTAAAATTTTTTTTAAAAAAAGAGAAATCAAATTTTAGCGAAGATGGCTTGCCATCCGAAGCCTTGGCGTAGGATGGCGGGGCTAACGAGACTCGAACTCGCGACCTTCCGCGTGACAGGCGGACGCTCTAACCAAACTGAGCTATAGCCCCTAGAATTTTTATAAATTATTCTCAAATTAAATACTTTTTTAAATTCGTAACTAGTCCCCCTTCGCCAAGGCTACGGAGGACAACTTTCGCTATTTACATTCAAAAATCAGTTAGAAAAAGAAAAAGCCTTTTTGGCGGAGGATGGCTTGCCAACCGTCCTTCGTCAAGCTCAGGATGAGCGGTGGCGAAAGTTGGCTCCTCGGGCAGGACTCGAACCTGCGACCCAACGATTAACAGTCGTTTGCTCTACCAACTGAGCTACCGAGGAATAAACTCTTTTCTATTTCTCTTATATGGTGGGCGGTACAGGACTCGAACCTGTGACCCCCAGTTTGTAAGACTGATGCTCTACCAACTGAGCTAACCGCCCCTAACCACAAGAGATGTCAAAATTTTAAATCAAAAGAGGCATGATGTCAAAAAAAATATTCATAAACGTTTATTTGTGAATATTTTGCTTCAAGTCTTTTCAAACATTTTGTCAAATGCACCTTTTACATATATTATGATAACAAATAATATTTGAAAAATCCAAGGAAATTCTTAAAAAAGAGTAAAAAAGTGAAAGGATTACAAAGATGAAGTTTGCTGAATACCTCAAAACCCTGTTTTTTCTGCTACTTTTCCTGCAATTTGCCCCACCATTGGTCAAAAGCATAAAGAAGCAATATGAGCGAATGATTGTGCCTAAAGCTCGTGTTGGGCTTATTAAAATCAAGGGAATTTTGTATAATTCTGATCGTTATAACAAGTATTTAAATAAATTCTTTAAGGATCCTAAAATTAAAGCAATATTGATAAAAATGGACTGTCCTGGAGGTGCTTCTGGAACAGCTCAATCAATATATCAGGAGATATTGAGCCTTAAAAAGAAGTATAATAAGCCGATAGTGACGTTGGTTGAGAATATGTGCGCCTCAGGAGGGTATTACATTGCCTGTGCTACAGACCATATTATTGCGCCGCCTTCAGCTGTTATAGGCAGCATAGGGACAGCATTTCAGTATCTTTTTCAGCTTAAAGAGTTTATCCAAAGCTACAAAATAGGGTATAAAGCCTTAACGGCAGGCAAATACAAGACAGCAACCGATCCGTTTGTCGACATAACAGAAGATCAAGAAAAGATGCTCCAAGGCGTCTTGAAAAGCTCGTATAATCAGTTTACGCAAGATGTGTCAAAAAGTAGGAAGCTAACTATAAATGATAAGAATAAATGGGCAGAGGGGAGACTATTTACAGGAAGCCAGGCGCTTTCTTTGGGTCTTATAGATGCAGTAGGCTCGCCATATACAGCTATTAAAGTTATTAGAGAAAAAGCATTAATAGACGAGAAAGAAGAGATTCTTTGGGTAAAACCCCCTAAAAAGACTGGGTTTGCAAAGTTTTTTGATGACCAGGAAAATGATGAGGGTTCTATGTTTTCCCAATGCTCACGTTTTTCTAAATTAGCCCCTATGGTCCCTAGGTTATTAGGTTTTTTGCAGAAAAAGTTGGCGGGTAAAAGAATAGTATAAATATATTTATAGTTGAAGGCCCCTTAATAAAAGGGGCCTTGGCTATTGTGTCAATATTGGGGTTAACATTTACTTGTTTTATTTTGCAGGTGTTTCAGGTGGTTGTGGTTGTAAAAATTCATGTGCTTTTTCAAATGCTTCCGTGTATTTTTTTGGTGATTTTAAAACGTCTTTGAGGATAAGGTTTATAGCGTCTTTTAGGTTTTGGGCAGATCCCTTAATGTTTTTAGTTAAAATTTCTACTTTAGGTGAAATTTTTGTAAGTTTTCCAACAATATCAAATATTGGAATTCCTATGACTTTTATATCCCTAATGCTACTGACCTGATCCATTATATTTGCGATACCGTTGCTTATTTGGGGGCTTGTTTTTATTATCGCTTGAGAAAAGTTTTGTATTACCTCCTTTTCCATATCTTTTACTTCTTTTGTTATGTTGTCTTTTATTACAAGAATTTCTTTTACTATGGGTAGCGAGGATTTAAGAGTTTCTTTTTTAGTGTCTTTAAGGGATTTAGCTATTGTTTTCAGCATTTTATCTATCAAGTATAGGTAATCACTTATCGTTTGTAATTCTTTTTTCTTGGATTTACCTATGATGTATGTTTTTGGTTGGATTAGATTATTGATATCGTTTGCTACATAAGTAATTACTTTTCCGATTTCTGGGTTATACAATCCTACTATTTTCTGCCCAACATTATTAAGTATTTTAGCGGTATTTTTCATAAGGGGCTTTACGCCGGATTGAAACAGCGTAATTAAATTTTCACGCATTATGCTTTGCAGTAAGGCGATCTTTTCAGATATTTGTTTCTTAGTGCTTATTTGTTTTGCTTTAGCTTTTATTTTTTCAGTTTCTTTGAGTAAAACATTTGATACTTCAGCTGAATTACCAAGGAGTTTATATGTTAGTTTGGCAACTTCTAAGGCTGCTGGGGTTGCCTTTAGAGTGTTAAGGATTTTCTTAGAAACGCCTTGGATTTTTTCAGGTTTTTCGTTTTCTTCTTTTGTCTTTATGGCTTTTTCTTTTTTGATAGATTTTTCAAGCAGTTCAATTTTTGATTTAATTATCTCAGTTGCAGTACCTTTTTTAAAGGGCACAAGGGCTGTACCTGTTTGTATAGAAAACTCTCCGCCTTTTTTTATAATTATTTTTATTGGTTTTTTATATGCAGGTGTTTTGTAATATTTGTTGTCTATGTTCCAGTATATGACTCGTTTTCCTCCCTTGGACGTTGGCAGAAAAGTTTGATTTTTTTTACCGGTACCAACTAAGGCCCAGCCATCAATAAGTGATTTTATGTATTTGCCGGGTTTCATGTGGTCTATTCGAGCTCTTATTAATTTGTCAGATTTATTCAGAACAGTAATGCCAAGTTTTGAAAATATTTTAGTGTGGGTAAAAATAAATACGAGCATTGATATGGCAAGCATTTGCTTTTTTATTTGCTTCATGGTTTCTCCCTGTGATTTATACGCGATTAAGCGCCAAAATAAAATACTTCTTCTGGTTTAATAATATTACAAATTGAGGGGGAAAATCAAGGTTTTAATGGAAATTGCCTTGTTTGCGCCATTATAAGCGCATGTTGGGTTTTGGGAAATAGTGTGTTTTTTGTGAAAACCTTTGTATTGGGGCTATTTTGCAAACTATGTAAGATTTTGTTTTAAGATAGTATGTTTTTTTGCTATTTTAGGTAGCATATGGTGTTTTTGTTGTGTAAATACAGTTTTTTAGGAGAGTTTTGTGAAAAGAGTAGTTTTTTCAGGAGTTTTAATTTTTTGTGTATGTTTCACTTTGTTTTGTGGTGATTTAAAAAAAGCGGATAAAGAAAAAGAGCTTCCTGGAAAGTTGTCTAAGCTTCCGACGGTAGCGATAGTGACAACGGGGGGGACAATAGCAGAGAAAAAAGATCCAAAAACAGGAGGTGCTGTGCCTGCTGTATCTGGTAAAGATCTTATTCAGGCAGTTCCAGGTTTGGGAAAAATCGCAAAAATAAAAGTGTTTGAATTTTCTAATGTAGACAGTTCCAGGATTACCCCTGAGATGTGGAGGAAATTAAGTATAAAAGTGAACGAAGTTTTAAAAGATCCTGCGATAAAAGGCGTGGTGGTTACTCATGGAACCGATACTATGGCTGAAGGGGCATTCTTTTTGGATGTAACTTTGCAAAGTGAAAAACCGGTTGTATTTGTTGGTGCAATGAGGGATGCGTCAGATCTATCACCCGATGGGCCGGATAATATTTACAACGCAGTGTTGCAGGTGACCTCTCCTGAGGCTCAAAATTTTGGCGTTACGGTAACACTTAATCAGTATATTAATTCTGCATGGAATGTGAGAAAAACGGAAACAACAAATGTGCAGACGTTCAACTCGGGAGAAAAGGGGTATCTGGGATATATTGCTATGGGAAAAGTGCATGTATTTCATGAAAGGTATCATTGGGTAAATATACCAGCTCCTAAAAAACTTTCTAAAGTAGCGCTAATCAAATCATATGCAGGAGATGATGGAAGTTTTGTAAAATATGCGGTTGATAATGGTGCAAAGGGAATAGTAGTAGAAGGTGTTGGTGCAGGCAATGTCAACCAGGATGTGTACAAAGCTATAAAATATGCGCTTGGTAAAAAAGTAATCGTTGTGCTTGCAACAAGAGTGTACAATGGCTCGGTATATCCAATCTATGGTGGTCCTGGTGGTGGAAAGACACTACAAAGAGACGGAGTAATTTTAGCAGGGGATTTGACCGGTCCAAAAGCAAGGCTTTTATTGATGCTTGCAATTTCGCAGGGGGCAAGTAAGGAAGAAATCGCAAAGTATTTTAAATCCTGAATACAATATTTTTTGGGTTGGGATTTTTTATAAAAAAATGTAAAAGAATTTTAATAGTAGGGGTTTACTGAGTCTTTTTATTATTTGTTTTGATTACGTTTCTTCTTTTTTTGTACAACTTAATATGGTCATATGGTTGTAGGTGGTTGTAGTTTGATAAAAATATCAAAAGAAGGAGAATCTCTTGAGATTATGTAAAAAGTTATATTTTCTTGCCCACTTTGTCTTTTTTGTCTATACGTGCGTATTTCCCTTTAGGGGTCCACAAAAAGATTTATACAAAAAGAAGTTTATTGTAGATCTAAAAAAGAACAATGTTCAAGACTTTATAAAATTTAGAGATAATGGCGAAGTTTTTCAAGTTTTTTTCGCCCCAAATGATGATCTTCAAGGCTTGCTTGTTGGGCTTATGGGAAAAGAAGAATCAAGTATGATAATGACGATATATTCTTTGAGAGACACTAAAATTTATAAAGCAATTAAAGATGCATTAAAAAGGGGAGTTGCGATCCAAATAGTATTTGACTCCAAATTTGAAAAAGATGGGCATGAAAAAAAATTAATAGAGCTCGAAAAAATGGGAGCAAAAATCTTTGTTTTCAAACCACCTAAAGATAAGCCAAATGAGGATATTACAGGGATTATGCATAATAAATATGTAGTGTTTGAAAAAAATATAAACGGTATGTCTTTGCTGTGGAATGGATCTTGTAATTTTTCGAGTTCATCCCATATGTTTAACCAAGAAAATATTTATATTACCAGTAAATCGAAAATGTTACAGAGTTACAGAAATGATTTTAATACCATGAAAAAGAAATTCTGTTATCCCTATGAGTTTAACGGTGATAGTGATTATTCTAATGAAGGTAATGCTAATGAGACACTTGTTCAGTCTTCTATTCTTGTAAATACACTTGGCAAGTTGAAAGCTCGTATTGTGCCTCATCAGAAGCAGAAGAAGGCTAAAAAGAAATATAATTTGAGAAAAAGAAAAAGAAATACGAGATATACTGCGCGTAACGAGCATGAAAATGAACACGAAGATGATTATGAAGAAGAGATCTCACATAAAAATAAAAAAAGAAAAATAAGCAATAATATAAAAAAAAGTAAATTAAAAAAAACCAAAAGATAGGGGGATTTTGTGAAGCTTTATAAAAAAATATGCGGTATAGTGCCGTGGTTATTTTTTCATGCAGTTTTGCTCTCTTTTCGTGGCCCAGATATGGGCGATTTTATTGTATATGGGGATGAGGAAAGTACGATAAGCCACCAGGAGTTATACAAGAAAAAGTTTATTATAGATAATAAAGAAAACAGGTTAGAAACATTTATAAAACTTGTAGACAATGAAATTTCCCAAGCTTTTTTCTCTCCTAATGACGATACATGTGGCATTTTAGTCGGTTTGATTGGTAAAGAAGAGAAAAGCATTAAAATAGCAACCTTTTTTTTAACAGAAGAGAAAATAGTTGATGCGCTTATAAAGGCAGTAGAAAGAGGAGTTTCTGTCGAAATGGTTGCAGGTTCTTTCGTAGTGTCAGGCAAATACAATGAAAGTGCAAAAAAATTACAGGCGAAAGGAGTAAAAATTTTTGCATACAATCCTCCAAAGGGAAGAAGTAAATGGATCCGGGGGGTTATGCATAACAAATTTATTATTTTTGAGAAAAATATATATAAAAAATCACTTATTATCACAGGGTCTTTAAATCTCACCTATTCAGCACATGCTTATAACAAGGAAAATATTTCAATTTTGAGTGATACAAAGATGGTGGCAAAATATATTAAGAGATTTTCTTATCTTAAAAGTGATTGTTCTAAAGTGTATAAGAGAATAGAAACGCTTGTGCCACTTGAGAATAATGAGGTGTGTGTTGCGTTTTTTCCCCCCGGTGATGATATTTTTCATATTCTTGTGCATCTTATTTACGAAGAAAAAAAGAGCATTAAAATGGCAGCTTTTTTCTTAACAGAATATGATATTATTGACGCACTTGCTCAAGCAATAGGTCGAGGGGTCAAAGTGGAGATAGTTGCTGGCTCAAGTGTGGTAACAGGCAAATATAATAAAGGGGCACAAAGGTTATATAAAAAGGGTGCTAAAATTTTCACATATGGGCCTAAAGAAGGGTGGATGCACAATAAGTTTATAGTTTTTGGAAAATCTTTATATGGAAAGCCTTTAGCCTGGACAGGATCTGCCAATTTTACCGGATCGGCTCGTAACTACAACAAAGAAAATGTTACTATTTTTAGTGATTTAGAGATAGTTGGAAAATATAACAAGAGATTTGATTACCTTAAAAAGGATTGGTGTTCTGTATACAAATATGTCAATAAAAGAAAAAAAAGAAAAAAAAAGAAAACAAGATTTTCTGGTAAATTTGGCATCAAAAAAAGAAAAAGAAAATCCACCAAGAACGGTGATGGAATTTTTAAAGAAGATAAAGATCTTCAACATAAAAATAAAAAAAGAAAGACTGTCTACTCTAACAACAAAGAAAAGCTTGCGAAACTTTATGTGGCAAATAGCTTGTAATATGTGAAATTTTTGATTGTTGAGTTTAAGCAAAACGAATGGGAAGCTCAGAGGCTTCCCATTTTTAATCATAGATCTTATGTTTGGTTTACCAGAATTTGTACCAAGCTTTTTTAGGCGCAGGCTTAGGAGCGGGTTTCATAGACTTGGTGGGTTTTTTAGCCATAGGTTTCATGGGTTTTTTAGTGACTTTTTTTACCTGTATGCCTCTTTCTTTGACCATAATTCCTTTAGGTGTTTTTGCAATATCTATATCTCTGACCATAACTCCTCTAGGTGTTCTTGCTATATCTCTCTCCATAAATCTTTTGGGTGTTTTAACTATATTTCTCTCCATAACTCCCTGAGGTGTTCTTATTACATCTTTCTTTATAATTCCTCGAGGTGTTCTTGCCACCTCTTTTGTTTTTTTGCCTGTAAAACAGAAAGCACCAGATGTTATGGCAAATGCTGCGATTGTTGCTATAAGTTTCTTTTTATTCATGATATTTCTCCTTTTATTGATCCGCCCAGAATACCCCATGTCTTTGAAGCCTGCGCTGATTTGAGTTGAGTTGAATTGACTGGTTAATAACGTGGCTTTGAAGCCGTGGCGGATTATTTTGGTTAAAAAATTAACTATTCACCAGTTACTTGCTACTTATACTTGCTACTTATTTTTTTGTAAGCCCATTTTTTTACATTCTTCTCACTCTCATTATATTTCTATTTGCAAATAAATGTCAAGGATTAGGGGGTTTTTTTAGAGAAATTGGCAAAAAGCCTTTCTGTCAGGGGCTCTTTAAAAAATTGGGCATATGCTAAATTTCTCGTAATTTGCAATAAAAAGGCTTTCTTTGGCTAAGAATGCTTGATTGTTGTGCAAGGATCGGGCTTTTGCAATTAGAGCAACAAGAGAGTTTGTCGAGGATTATCGCTAAGAAAGACCGTTATACCGGTTGTTTGCCACAAAAACTTCGAAATTATATTAAATATGCTTGTTTTTATGCATATGTGGCGTAAAATATAAATAGGTGAGCGTAAGCTAAAAAAGAACTTGTTTTTGGGCGGATTTTTGAATTGTCAGGGGTTGTATGAAAAATCGTATCTTTTTGTTCTTATCTTGTTTATTGTTAAAATCCTCATTGTTATTTGCCAAGGCAGGAGATTTAACAATCCCGGAGGGCCTTCTTGTAAGTTCAGGTTTAGAACCGTTTTTTGTTGCTAAATTTACCTTTTTCTTGGCACTTCTTATTTTGTGGACGGCCTTAGTAGGAAAAGTTTTAAAGATGCTTTTCAACATTCCGGTGATTGCGGGGCAGATTATATCAGGGATATTTTTAGGCCCTACATTTTTTGATATAAAAAATCTCTCAATATTTTCAGACCCTTTTTTAGCTCTTGATAGGGTGACTGGTTCTTTGTATACGATTGCATCTTCAGACTTATTTATCATTTTTATTTTATTGCTTTCTGCTGCGTTTACTGTGCCTTATCTATTATGGATTGCAGGGCACGAAACAGATATAAAGGATATTTTAAAAGTTGGTTTTACCGCGGTTACGGCAGGTGTTTTTGGCGTATTATTCCCCGTTTTTTTAGTGGCGGCAGCAAGTTTTTATCTGTTTGGAACATTTTTTAACATTACCCAATCTATCGGATTGGGTCTAATTTTTTCAGCAACCAGTGTGTCGATTCCGATAGCAATGCTTTTGGCTCGAAATAAGATGCACTTAAGAAGCTCAAAAGCTACGCTTGGTGCAGCTGTTATTGATGATATATTGGCTGTTATTTTGCTGTCAGTGTTCTTTATTCTTATTGGAAGCTGCGTTTTGGTGGTTCCTGGGGGTTTTGATGTTTCATCGCATGCACATTGCTCCGGAATTGCACATTCAATTTTGTATATGATATTCGCTTTTGGAGCTATATTAACTGTTGGATATTTTGTGATTCCTCCTGTTGTAAGATTGCTTAAGCATAAAAGTCAGACGCCGCTTATTTCGTCAGTGGCAAACGGTGTTATGCTTCTTTATTTTGCGTTTTCAGAATTGGTAGGAGGATTGGCTGGTATTACGGGCGCGTATTTTGCGGGGCTTTTCCATAGAATGGGAGATAAACGACATGCAGCTGAAAAAGTTATATCTCCTTTTGTAAATGCTATTTTATTGCCTATTTTCTTGGGTTCAATAGGGTTGCAGGTTGATGTTACGTTGCTAAATGGTTACCATTGGATTATTGTTTTTGTTTTGCTTTTAGTATCAATAATTTCAAAACTTCTTGCCTGCTATGCTGCTACCTCATTAAGTAACATGTACCAAAGAAAGTCCAATCATAAATGGCGAAATGTGGATTCATATCTTTTTGGTTCTTCCATGGTTGCTCGTGGTGAGGTTGGGCTTGTGATTTCAACTATCTTAATCGGTGCGCGTGTTATTTCTCTACAGCAGTATGTGGTATGTGTGGTTGTGATTGTTTTGACGACGATTATGTCCCCTATTATGCTTTCAGGGGGTTTTTATTGGTTAGATAGGATAGAGGCAAGAAAACGGGTAAAATACAAAGATGTTACTGTAAATTTGGGTTTATTTGGTGTTATTGGGACCTATCAGATGTTTAATATAATAGTTTGGTGTCTCGAGAGCTCTGAAGTATTCAAAAATAACACGGTCATATTTAGTGAGGGGCGTAGAATAGCCAATTTAGAGGGTCATAATGTGAAAATCATATATTCTCCCGATGAGGGTATCATATTAGAAGGAAATGACTCAAAGATCAAAAAGATATTAAAACTGGTAAAAAATTCTGTTTTGTTCGATCTGAAGAGTGTTTCTTAGTGTTTTATGGATTATTTTCACTGGCCTAAATCGCGTGGAATTAAGCTTTTTTGCTTTACAAATTATGTTTTTTGGGTAATATTGTAGATATAAGTATAAAATTAAGTATAAAAGATATTGATTCTTAGGAGTAACTGTGAAAAAAGACATTCACCCTCAATTGAACGAAGTAACCGCGACTTGTACATGCGGAGCTATATTTCCAATGCGCTCGACTGCAACAGAGATAAAAACCACATTATGTGCAAGCTGTCATCCATTCTACACAGGCGAGCAAAAGTTTGTTGATACAATGGGTAGAATAGAGCGTTTCGAGCAAAAATATAAGAAGTTCGGAAAAAAAGGTAAAAAATAGCTAAATCCCTTTTCTGAGATCAATTTATTATGATCGATCAAATACAAGAGATCAAAAAAAGACATCAGGAGTTGGCGCAAATTTTATCTAGTCCTGATCTTGATAGTTCAAAACGTAATAGCTTACAAAAAGAGCTCTCTCAGATTTCAGCCATTTTACAAGGGTATGAGTCTATACAAGAGACAGAGTCTCAAGTAGCGCAATCAAAAGAGCAGGCTGCTGAAAATAAAGATGAGGAGCTTGCCGAGCTTTATGAGCTAGAAATTAGTGAATTGCAAGAAAAGCTCAAACAGGCGCAGGATGCGCTTGATTTTCTATTATATCCACCTGATGTGCTTGATAACAGATCTGTGTATGTAGAAATCAGAGCTGGCGCAGGTGGCAAAGAAGCAGCGCTTTTTGCGGCCGATATGCTGAAAATGTATACAAATTATGCATTAAGCAAAGGTTGGAGGGCTGTGGTAGATAGCTCAAGTACAACCGATTTAGGAGGCTTTAAAGAGGTCGTTGTGCACATCAGTGGTAAAAATGTGTATGGGCATTTAAAGCGTGAATCTGGGGTGCACAGAGTGCAGCGAGTGCCTGCAACTGAGGGTTCAGGCCGTATTCATACCTCAACAGCTACAGTGGCTGTATTACCAGAAGCAAAAGAGGTAGACGTTGATATAAAAAACGAAGATTTACGCATAGATGTCTACAGGGCTTCAGGTGCCGGCGGGCAGCATGTCAATACTACAGATTCAGCGGTCAGAATTACCCACGTACCAACTGGTGTTGTGGTAACGTGTCAGGATGAGCGTTCACAGCACAAAAATAAAGCTAAAGCGATGAAACATCTTAAGTCTAGAATTTTGCTTGATCAGATAGAAAAACAGCAGGCTGAGCGAAGTAAGATGCGTCGTGACCAGGTTGGCGGTGCTGCGCGTGCTGAAAAAGTAAGAACGTATAATTATCCTCAAAACAGAGTTACGGATCATCAGATTAATTTGACGCTTAAAAAGCTTGATGTCATCGTCGAGGGTAAACTTGATGAAATAATTGACGCCCTTGGAGTCAATGAGCGCCAAGAGCGTCGTAAACAATCTTTCTTAGATTTAATCAAATCTTAATTATTTATTTTTGCTTTGTATACGTGTATGTTTTTATTTTTATATCTGTATAATCACGCTTTTTAGTTTTTTTAAACAGTTTCTTTTTGAGCCTTTTTTCAAGTTTAGTTAGATTTTGTTCTTTGTATAGGCTTTTAATTTTTGCTTTTATACTTGCCATTAGTTTGTTTATTTTTTTGTTTCTGTCCTGAGTGTGGGGCATATGTGGAGTGATTACTTTATATTTCTTTTTAGAGCTATCGAATACAATAGTTTTGGTTTTGTCAGGAAAAACTCGTGTTATTTGTATTATGTATTTGTTTTTATATTTGGTTAAAGCAATTTTATCAAAAGCTTTTATAAATTTTTGCTTCGAGAGGTCCACGTCGTAATAAGTGTATTCGGTTGTGTATTTTTTAATGAGGATTTTGGGTTTATTGTATAAATATTCAAGAGTTTCTTTAGCAATCGCGCTTACTCCATAAGGATTGATAATTTGTTGATCATCTTGGAAGCGAATTTCCATATCAGAAAACATGCCATATGAATTTACAGCTACAGTGAGCATAGCCAAAGTTAACAATAGTTTCTTCATGACTTGTCCTTTTTCGATTAAAATAATTAATGTTACCAATTAATAACTTTCTCTCCCTAAATTAATAATAGTAAATTTTTGCAAGGCAAGTCAAGTATTTAAAGGTAGTTTTTTAGGTGTGCGATCAGGCCGGTGCTTCAGGGTTTGTGTAACTGGATTTTTAGCTTGCTTTAAATATATTTTTTTGCCAATCAAAAATATATAAATTAATTTAAATTTTGGGTTATTTTCTTTATACTTTAAAAAGTTCCTGATTATTTTATTTATTTTTAATTTTTTTGAAAGGCTTTCTATGTCGTTTAATAGTTTTGTTGGGTATTTTTTGGAGCATAATAGATACTTAAATATTTTTGGTATACTATTGATTTTGTTTGTTGCATGGGTATTCTCAAAAAAAAGATCAAAGATCAGTTTTAGGTTAGTGCTGAGTGCTTTGTCTTTGCATTTTTTAATTGCAGTTGTTGTTCTAAAAGTTTCTTGGGGTAAATATATTTTGCAAAAGGTTGCCTTTGGTGTTGAGAAGGTCTATGCCTGTGCAGATGTGGGCCTGAAATTTGTGTTTGGCTCATTGGCGGATGATACGATGCCGTGGGGAGTAATTTTTGCGGTTAAAATTTTGCCGGTTATTGTGTTTTTTGGTGCGTTAATGGCGTTGCTTTATCACTTTAGAATAATTCAGTTTTTTGTCTTGGCAATAAGTCGCTTAATTAGACCAATTTTAGGAACCTCTGGTGCAGAGACTCTTTGTGCAATAACAAATAGTTTTTTGGGGCAAACAGAGGCGCCATTACTGGTGAAGAATTATTTGCGCGATATGACAAAATCAGAGTTTTTGTTGGTTATGGTCAGTGGTATGGCCACCATAAGTGGCGCAATTTTAGTGGTATTTTATAAAATGGGCGTGCCGATTAAGCATTTGTTGGCGGCAAGTGCGATGGCGATACCTGGATCAATACTCATGGCAAAAATGTTGTTGCCAGAAACAGAAAAACCAAAAACATCGGTAGGTTCAAAAGTAACGTTTGAACGAGACACATCGAATATGTTTGATGCTATTTTTGTAGGGACAACAGACGGGCTTAAGCTTGCGTTAAATGTTGGTGCTATGCTTATTTCTTTTTTGGCATTGCTTGCAATGATGAACTTTCTGTTGGGTGCAGCTACCAGTTGGATATTTGGTTTTCTTGGTCTTGATTGGCCTGCAATAACCGTAAATAGTATTTTATCTTATGTTTTCTCACCTTTTGCATATTTACTGGGTTTTGTTGGCAATGAGGCTTTGAAAGCAGGGGAGTTGTTGGGAACCAAAGTAGCGGTTAACGAGTTGTTTGCATATATTGGTCTGATTAAAGCGAATCTTTCTGAAAGAACAACTTCTATAATGACCTATGCACTGTGTGGTTTTTCTAATTTTTCATGTATAGGAATACAAATAGGCGGTATAGGGGCACTTGTGCCGGGCAAGAGACTGTGGCTTACTCAGCTTGGTTTATATGCAGTGCTCGGTGGTGCTTTGTCTAATTTATTGTCTGCCATGATAGCAAGCTTGTTGTTGTAAATTTCTTTATCTGCTAAAATAGTAATCAATTAAGCAAAATCTTCCCGCTCTGTTAAGAGGGCGGGAGATATTTTTTTTTATTTAATTTGTTATGTAATGTAAAGGCTTTTGGTATGACAAAGTATATATTTGTAGCTGGAGGGGTTATCTCTGGCGTTGGTAAAGGTGTTGCGACCGCCTCTTTGGGAAAAATATTAAAAGAGTATGGGTACAATACGACGTTGATAAAGATAGATCCGTATATAAATTATGATGCAGGCACACTGCGGCCCACAGAGCATGGTGAAGTATGGGTGACTGATGACGGCGGGGAGATAGATCTTGATTTGGGAACTTATGAACGATTTTTAGATGAGGATATTCCTAAGAAAAATAATATGACCACTGGGCAGGTGTACAAGTCTGTCATAGACAGAGAAAGAAGTGGCGGGTACTTAGGAAAAACCGTTCAGTTTATTCCCCATATTCCTCAGGAGATTATACGAAGAATAAAATTAGCATCAAAAGACCATGACATTGCAATTATTGAGATAGGTGGTACTGTAGGGGATTATGAAAACATACCATTTTTGTTTGCGGCAAAAAGTTTGGAGCGTGAGATTGGTACAGATAATGTAGCCTATATTCTGGTGACCTATTTGCCGATACCGCCGCATATTGGAGAGATGAAAACAAAGCCGACGCAACAGGCGATTAAGTTATTGCGTGAAGAGGGGATATTTCCGGATTTTATTTTATGCAGAGCTGAAAAGCCATTGGACGAAGCAAGAAAAAATAAAATAGACGCCAATGTACATATATCTTCGGACAATATTATTTCTGCGCCGGATATAGATACTGCCTACAGGGTGCCGCTTAATTTTGAGTTAGAAAATTTGGGAAAAAAAGTTTTGAGTCGTCTGAAATTAAAGCCCAAAAAAGCATGTGATCTTTCCGATTGGGAAAAGCTTGTTTCAAGCATAGAAAATCCGTCAAAAAAAATCAAAGTTGCAGTTGTTGGTAAATACGTAAAATTGGGAGATTACTCTATACCTGATAGTTACATCAGTGTGAAAGAGGCTCTTGTTCAGGCTGGTGCAAGTCTTGATGTTGGCGTAGACATAACATGGCTTAATGCAGAAGATTTTATAGACAAAAAAAAGTTAGAAACGTTAAAGGTATTTGATGGTATTGTCGTGCCAGGAGGCTTTGGTGATTATGGCGTAGAGGGAAAAATAGCTGTCATAGAATATGCAAGAAAACATGATATCCCATATTTGGGATTATGTTACGGTATGCAGCTTGCCGTAATCGAGTACGCAAGAAATGTGTGTAGTTTTGAGGGGGCCAATACCACCGAGGTTAATAAAGAAACAAGTTACCCGGTGATTGATCTACTGCCTGGGCAAAAAACGGTTATGCAAAAAGGTGAGTATGGTGGCACGATGCGTCTTGGCGCATATCCTGCAGTTATGAAAGAGAGAACAAAAGTACTGGAGCTTTACAAGGAGACTTCACGATTGAAAGAAGATGCAAAGCGTTTTGCTAAATTGGTCGAAAAAGGAATTTTTAAAGCTCAAAAAGGCAAAGAAATTGTGCTTGAACGTCACAGGCATAGATATGAGATGAATCCTGAGTATGTAAAAGCACTAGAAGATAAGGGGCTTGTGTTTTCTGGGTATTATGCACGAGAAGATGGTGCAAAATTAATGGAATTTATAGAGTTGCCAGATCATAAATTTTTTGTAGCGACCCAGGCGCACCCAGAATTCAAGAGTAGATTGGGCAACCCAAATCCATTATTTTATGGATTTGTAAAAGCGTGCATAAAAAATTAAAAACAAATTAGAAAGGCATAATATGATTTGTATAGGTAAAAAAGCACCAGATTTCAGTTGCGAGGCTGTTGTTAACAAGCAAATTAAAAAAGTTAATTTGAGTGATTTTGATGGAAAATATAAAGTTATATTTTTTTATCCTTTAGATTTCACATTTGTGTGTCCTACTGAATTGCATGCATTTCAGGCGTTGTTACCGGAGTTTGAAAAGCGCAATGCCCAAGTGTTAGGAGTTTCGGTAGATTCAGCTTATAGCCATCTGGCTTGGCTTAATACGCCGAAAAACAAAGGTGGCATAGAGGGTGTAACTTATCCAATTTTATCTGATATAAATAAAAACATCTCAAAAGACTATGGTGTACTTGATGATTGCCAGGGCGTTGCATTCAGAGGTGCTTTTATTTTGGATAAAGAAAATACTGTTCAAAGTGTTTTGGTGAATAATCTAAGTTTGGGAAGAAATATTTCAGAATTTGTACGCTTGATAGATGCATTGCAGTTTAGTGAAAAAAATGGTCAAGTGTGTCCTGCAAACTGGAATTCTGGTAAGCAGGCGATGGATCCTACATCTCAAGGGTTATTAGATTATTTTGGCGACAAGTAATAACAGAGTATTATAGCACGGCCCGTAAGGGCCGTGTTTTGCTCTCTTATCTACGCCCTTGTTGCTGCCTTTGCAAATCTACTTTTTCTTTTTCTAGGGCTATTCTATCATCTCGGTAACTTTGTTCTCTATGTTTTTCGTTATATTCTTTTCGTTCTGCCTGAAATTGTTCCAGATTTCTTAGATAATTAAGTACTATTGCTAGATCTTTGCTTAAGCTTGTTAATTTTGGCATAAAGAAGACCCATGCCAGTAGGTTTTTGTTTGATGTTGCATCTTTTTCAAGCCATATGATAGGGTAGTCACTTGAAACAGACGTTGATGATGCACTACACTGGTCATAATAATGATTTCTTGCGGCTTTATTTAAGTCTTCATAAGTTAATGTCCCGTCATAAAAATCCCTGAGCATGGCATATTGTTTCTTTCCCCGTTGGTAAGAAAAGTATGTTTGCAGTGCAGCCAGTCCTGTGCCTATGGCAGTAAGTCCGGTTATAGCAATTACTGGGGCCAGGATGTCACCTATACCGGCTCTGGTTTCTGAAGTTATGCCGATACTCGATGCCAACAGCGATACGATCAATAGAGTTTTTATAGATTTTTTTGCGTGCATAGTTTTTCCTTTATTAATTATGACCAATTATATTTTTTATCTTCATAGCTTTAATATAAACAAGATTTTTTAATTTTCAACAGGTAGTGTTGTATTATGCATACTCGTTATTTTTAAAAACCCTGTTTTAAAAACCCGACGGTGTCGTTGTGTATAATCTCAAGGCCTACGGACCTGTATTCAAGTACTTTAGTTGGCCTTGAAACCCAGTTTACAATGTGCTTCTCCCTAAAAATAATCCCATAGTTACACGCTGCCAGATACTTGTATATGTCACAGTGGTCAACAGTTTTAACGATATAGGCGCTTGTTGGTATGCCAGCGTCTTGTAATAGTTTTTCGAACTCTTTTTTATTTTGGGTGAGAATTAACAAAAATAAATCGCGTCTATCACAAGTGTTTTGCTTTTTTATATGCGTGAGCAAGTTTGCAAAATACTGTATAACCTGCTCAGGGCATTGCCACGGTTTTACTGAGCCGTTATAGCAATATACTTTTGTGTTTTTGGGTATCTGTAGTTTTTTTTGTATTTGTGTCCGCCATTTCAAGACTGTTTTTTTGCTAAAAGTTTCTGGGATATCATGGGTGGCTATTGTTATATTTGTTGGATTTGCGCCAAACGTTGTCACAAGATAATCTTTAAGCGCATTGCTTACGGCTTCTATGTATATATTGTTTATATTACGTGTAATGCGGGTATTGCTTATGTTTTTGTATACATTTTTTTCAAGACGGCGCAGTTGCCAAATGCGTAATTTGTTTATGAAATAGCGTAGCTTGCTAATTATCTTGGGTTTAAGTTTGTGCTTAAGCTTGGGGTTTGGTTTAGTATAAGTGTTAGCGTATCTGTTTGCATATTGGAGTTCTTTAGCAAGAAGGCCTCTTGCTTGAATCGTAAAAGAGTTGCATTGTGAGGTATCCATGGCTTTTGTGCAGAGCCAGCCGGCAATAGGACCCCGGGCGATTAGCTTATAATTATCATATTTTCGTAATACTTTTTTTAACTGAAATAGTTCTGGGATTAATGCGAGTCTGCCCAAGAACGGACCTCTTTTGAGCGTTATAATTTTTATGTTATTTTTGTTTTTGAGTTTTTGAGTGATATGCGCGTGTGGGATTCGTTCTTTTTCAAAGCTTATGATCAACGTTTTTTGTTGCATTTGTTCTAGTGGTTTTACGACTTGGCCGTCAAATACGGAGTTTTTTATGCCGTCATATGTGACAAAAATAAGCATACTATTATACTTTTTGCAAAATTTTGTATATAAAAAAGGGCCACCGTAAGTGACCCTTTTTTATAATATTTTTTATTATAACTCGTATTCGGTGTTAGAGTCGTAACCGGTGTAATATTTCCAAGCACAGAAGCCTTTTTTCCATTTTTCAAGCATTTTGTTGAGAACGGCAAAGAAGCAGATAGCTTTTCCAATAGGGTAGACATTTGCGTGTATGTGCCCAAGCATGCCAGAAGGTGGTGCTCCAAGGTTTATATCAAGATTTGTCTTTTCACCTTCTTTTACAACTTTTACCGAGGCCTTTTTATATGATTGGCCTATGAAAATATCATCGATAAAGTACCATATTTGATTCCAAGTATCTTTTGAAAGTTGTTCTTCCTCAAATCTTGATTTTGGTTCTTTTACAGATTTTTTTGAAAAAAACCTGTAAATTGCAAGACCAAATAAAGCAGATGATGCGACAATAGCTGATTTTTTCATTGTGCGTAAAACATCTTTGACGCTAACACACTGTGTTTGTGTGAAAGATCCAAGTATTGAGCCTAATAAAACAAAAGATAATAACTTTTTGTTCATGAATTCCCTCATGTTACATTTGTTGAAATTAAAAATTATAATGACAAGAAAAAGGGTATACATCTTTTGTGACCATGTCAATCTTGATTTTTCTTTTTTGAGAGGAGTTTTTTTGTATGTGTTTAAGGGGTCTTTTATTGAAAAAATTAAACTTTTTGTTGAGTTTTTATTTTTTCTTTTTTTTATTTAATATTTTTGGTAAAGTTTCGTTCTTAAAAATGTCTACTATTATTTCAAGTTCTTTCTCAATGGTTTCGTCAATTTTCGCTTTTTTTACATAGATCCCCTCTGCGATTATTGATGCGTCGATTTTTTTGGAGCAAAAAAGTTTTGTATTGATCAAAGATTTTGAAATAGTTGTGTAAATAGAAAAAGATAGGTCTTTAGAGTCTTGTCGAACAGAGGCGATTATATTGTTAGTTTTTGCGAAATAGCTTAAGCTATAGTAAATTTTGGTTTTTTTGTCATAATATTGTTTGTAGTATGTTCCATATTTTGATAATTTTTCTGGTTTTTTCATGGCGTGGCTTGTAGAAAATGCCAATGTCATGAGTCCGAGCAATAAAAAGTATTTTTTCACAGTATTTCTCCTAAAACAATAAGATTTGTTATTTTTTCGTATATATTTGAGTATAAATTTTTAAATCTTTAAAGCCCTTATTTTTTTTTAACTTTTTGGGAAAGTGTTTTTTATTTTTTTCTTTTAATTTAATTAAATGCTTGGAAAATTTTAATTCTTTCTCGAAATTATCTATTTTTTTTTTCAAGAGATACTCAGAATCACAGTCAAGAAATTGACCCTCTATACGCCCATTGTCCGGATTTTTAGTGATCGTCTCTTTGTTGTAATTTTCTAGATCGAGGTTTTTAACCATTGTTGTTTTTTGTGTTTTTTTGTTTACTCTTTTTCCCAAGCGATTAAATAAGGGATGGTTGGTCATGCATGTTATGGTGTTGTTTTTTTTGCTGTATTCCATTACTTTTATTTTTATTTCTTTTGGGTCTAATTTGTCTGAGTTAGGCGTGAAAAAATTTATCAAGAAGCCTCCTGTTGCTAATATTGCTAATATTTTAAAAAACATAGTATTGTCTCCATTTGGTTATTTTAGTTATTATTGGTTAAAAATTATTAAAACAGATAATATGCGGCGAATGTTATCATAAATGTTGCAAGTACAGGTGCTTTAACGTACTTGAAGCCAAAAAGCTTGTATAGTATGTTGCAGAAAGTAAGTGCGATAAGTACTGGGTATCCGATAAACACAATTGGTCCGCCAGTTATTGCAAGTACCGCATCAAGGCCATATGTTGAAAGTGGTATGCAAGCGACTAGTACAAGAACGAGTGATGCAAGATAGCCAATTTTATTTTTGAATATATTTTTTTGAATGTAATCAGCTGTTACTGCACTTAGGCCAATAGATGTGGAAAGGCATGCCATTAATGTTGCGATGCCCAATATTGCAGCACCATAGGTGCCTATAACCCTGAATGCAATTATTTTAAAAGCCTCACCAGCATTAATAAAGCCAAGTCCGTGTCCATGATATGCAGCTAAGAAGCTCATGCCAAAATAGACTATTGCAAGTAAGCTTACGCCGATGGCACCAGCTTTAAGCCCAAACATTGCAAGTTTTTTTAAACAAAATTGGTTGCACTTATCGTCGTATAGTTTGCTTTTGAGTATTGTTATGATTATTGAGGCAAAAAATAGTGTGCCTAATAGGTCAAGGGTTTGATAACCCTGGAATATATTATCTTTAAACAGTTGTAACGGAGTGCCGGTTGTTGCTACTATATTTTCTGCGGTTATCATCCCTTTGATGATCATTGTAGCAAGTGAGATAAGTAGTACGGGACTTATGACGTAACCCAGTATGTCGACAATATTATTTTCTTTAAAACTTCCTAAAAATGTTATTCCCAAGAAGATTATACTAAATAAAAATAGTGATACTAACCCAGTTCCCCGTAAAATCTCAAAAGGAAAAAAGCTAGAGATCATGACATGGGCAACTGACACGATTCTTGGTATAACGAGCCCAGGGCCAATAATAATCATGCATATTGCAATCATGATTTTTCCTGGGGTTTTGCCTAGTCGACCAAAAAATTTTCTGTAATCGCCATTGTACAAAATCATGGCCACAAGACCCATGAGTGGTAGTAATACCGCAGTGATTAAAAACCCGGTTAGACCAATAAGAGTATATTTCCCCGATGCAAGTCCCACTGCGATTGGATACATTAAATTTCCTGCGCCAAAGAGCATGGAAAATATTGCCAAGCCGGTTGCAATTAAATCAAATCTTATTTTTTTTATTTTTCCTAACATCTTTTCCCTTTGTTTATTCTTAAAGATTTAAAGAGTATTTTTATAAAAATTAGGGGTCCTGAAAAAATATAAGAGCCTTACTAAAAAGGCTTTTTCTATAATATAGTATACCCCGATTTTGTCTTTTTGTAAATATAAATGCAAGATTGCCATATTTTGTTGTAAATAGCAGGTATGGCCTGCTATAATGCCCGTACAGGTATGATATTGGGAAAAATTTGAATAAAAATAGCAAAAAGAGAGTGATATGAAGTATATAAAAAACTTTAAAGATATTAGTATCTCAGACATCCCTGAGGTAGGTGGTAAAAATGCGTCTTTGGGTCAAATGATAGGCCAGCTTGCAGGTACCGGGGTGAGAGTGCCGGGTGGTTTTGCCATTACGGCACAGGCATACCGGTATTTTCTTGAGTATAATGATTTAATGGGCAAAATGGCACAAATAATGGGGGAGCTTAAAGATTATAAAGATACTAAAATACTTAAAAAGGTTGGGAGCGAAATTAGGGCGTTAATAGTCGGTGGCACTATGCCTGATGACCTGAAAAGTGAGATCGCTCAGGCGTACAAAGCGCTATCTGTGCAATATGGGCAATATGAGAAAGCGGGAGATGTGAATTCAGATGGTACAGATGTGGCGGTGCGTTCTTCTGCTACTGCTGAGGATTTGCCGACGGCTTCGTTTGCAGGACAGCAGGAGACGTTTTTGAATGTCAGTGGTGTAAATAATCTTATGCAGGCGTGTAAAAGATCTATGGCTTCGCTTTTTACTGACCGGGCAATAGTCTATAGAATTGAAAAGGGGTTTGATCATTTTGAAGTAGCACTTTCAGTTGGTGTGCAAAAAATGGTTCGTTCTGATGCAGGCAGCGCAGGAGTTATTTTTACACTTGATACGCAAACCGGTTTTAAAGACATTATCATGATAAACTCTTCATGGGGACTAGGTGAAATAGTAGTCAAAGGGGAAGTGATACCGGATGAGTTTCTTGTGTTCAAGCCTACGCTTGAAAAAAACTTTGCTGCAATTATCAAAAAAAGTTTAGGTGATAAAAACAGAAAAATTATATACAAAAAAGATGAAAGTGCTTTGAGTTCTGGGGTTAGTGATAATAGTGATTTTACCAAAACTGTCGAGACAGTTGAGACAGCCAAGACAAGTAAGCAAGAGCAAAATAATTTTTCTTTAAGCGACGATGAGATTTTGGAGCTTGCAAAATATTCACTTATTATCGAAAAGCACTATAGTAAAATACACGATAAATGGATGCCTATGGATATAGAGTGGGCAAAAGATGGGCAAGATGGAAAATTATATATTTTGCAGGCGCGCCCTGAGACTGTTCATGCACCAGAATATACCAAAAAAAAGAAAGAGCTTTTAAAGCTCTATAAGTTAAAAGATAGCTCGCAAAAAAAGTTGCGAGAAAAACTATTACTTACTGGGCAAAGCATAGGTAGCAAAATAGCTTCAGGCAAAGTTCGAGTTATAGAATCTGTCAAAGATATTGGCCAGGTGCAAGAGGGGGATATTTTGGTTGCCAAAATGACCGACCCTGACTGGGTGCCAGCTATGAAAAAAGCAGCAGGGATTATAACTGACCGGGGCGGGCGAACTTGTCATGCTGCCATCGTAAGTCGTGAACTTGCCATTCCTGCGATAGTTGGCGCAAAAGTATTTGGTAAAACGGGTGAAAAAAGCGCAACAGAAGTTTTGAAAACAGGACAGGAGATTACACTTGATTGTAGCCAAGGAAAAACCGGATTTGTGTATGAAGGGGCACTTGCGTTTGTTCTGGTAGATATTCCGGTAGGCAAACTTGATGATGCTCATGTCAATGCGCCTTGTCAGGTGATGGTAAATATTGCAAATCCAGATAGTGCTTTTAACGTATCGTTTTTGCCCAATGACGGCGTTGGTTTGGCGCGCATAGAGTTTATTGTGAGTGGCGTGATACAGATTCATCCAATGGCATTAATTAAACCAGAAGAAATTCGCGATTACCAAATAAGCGAAAAGATAGCGCATATCACACGAGCGTATCCAGACAAAAAACAATTTTTTGTCGATAACTTGGCTTATGGAATCTCAACCATTGCTTCAGCTTTTTATCCAAAACCGGTTATTGTTAGACTTTCTGATTTTAAAACCAATGAGTATAGAAATTTAATCGGGGGTACATATTTTGAACCGGAAGAAGAGAATCCGATGCTCGGCTGGCGTGGCGCCTCACGATATTATAATGAGAATTATAAATCTGCGTTTGCACTTGAGTGCCAAGCGATAAAAAAAGCCAGAGATGAAATTGGCCTGCGCAATATTAAAATCATGGTCCCATTTGTTAGAACTGTGCAAGAGGCTGAAAAAGTGCTTCAAGAACTTGCGCATAATGGTCTGGAAAAAAACGTAAATAGCTTAGAAATAATCATGATGTGTGAAATCCCATCTAACGTAATTTTAATAGACCAATTTAGTAAACTGTTTGATGGTTTCTCTATTGGTTCTAATGATTTAACGCAACTGATATTGGGCGTAGATAGGGATTCTGAAATTTTGAGCGGGCTTTTTGATGAGCGTGACCAAGCGGTGAAAAAAATGATGGCCTTGGCGATAGAGGGTGCGCAAAGCAACCATAAGCCTATTGGTATATGTGGCCAGGCGCCATCAGATTTGCCCGAGATTGCAAAATTTTTAATTGATTGTGGCATTGAGTCAATCTCGTTAAATCCAGACGCCCTGGCTGATTTTTTGATGCGTTACGAAAAAGGGTGATCTTTCTCAGGAGCTTAGTTTTTGGGGATCATTTTTTATCTTTGTAGGTCAGCAAACTTTTTCAAGCATATAAGGAATACGCAGGGTAGGATAGGGCAGCACATTGTCACAAAACAACAAGAACCACAGTTGTTCAATGCGTCACAGCAGCAATCTTTTGTGTCACTACAGCAATCTGTTATCTTTTCTGTATGCTTTTTAAGTTTTTGTTTGTATTTTTTGCTTTTTTCTGTTTTTGATGGCTGCACCTTTTTTTCTTCAAATTCGAGTTTTGGGCTTTCTATGCCTATTATTATTCCATCTATTGCTTCTTTTTTATTCTTGTTCATGCCAAAACTATTTGCAGTGTTTATGGCAAGTATTATTGTTATTAAAATATAAAAGTATTTTTTCATAATTTTTCCCTTTGTTTTAAGGTTATAAGATGGTTGGTGTTTTATTTTCATGATCTCGGTATGACATTGTAGTGAAGTTATGTGAAGCTGTCTATAAAATTAACTACAAAGTATAGTTTTATAAGTAATAGAGCGAAAAAGGGGCCTGGGATTATGAGTATTGCCCCGGGCCTCTTTTGATTTATGATTAATTATGACGTGATAAGTTATTTTTTTGCTTCTTCCCCTTCATAATTTTCATCATCAAGGTTATATTTTTCTTTCAGTTCAGCATAAGTTAGTATTTCAAACTCTCCTGGGTCATGGTAGTGCCCACATTTTGGACATTTTCCACGCACAAAGGAACTTCTATATTTATGGCATGGGCAGTTACATTGTACATAGTGATATTCTTTATGGTCATTTTTTCTTTTTGTATGGTAACTGTTGTCCATGCATCCTATTGCTCCAGCCAAGTAGCTTGAGTTTAATGTAAGCATGATAGCCATCAGTATCGTTTTTTTGTTCATCATCATCCCCCTTAATAGTTAATTCAAATCTTCTAGGGGTATACTACTATTTTGATATTGCAAATTGCAATAAATTTGCTTGAGTTGTTTGAAAAGAGTTAGGAATAGGGTTTTTATGTGAGGCGAAAAGTGCCCAGATCGGGCACTCAAAAAAACTTAAAAATTAATAACAAAAATTGTTTTGATCTATTCTGTTTTATGGTGCGATAGATTCTTCATGTTGTTAAACATAAATGATTCAGGCGTGTCCAGTTCTGACAAAAATTCTTTGATGTGTGGTGCATAATGGGGATTTTGCAAAGCGGTGCCTATTGTTGCTTTTATCCATCCTAATGGGGTGCCAAGATCATATCTAGTGCCAGAGACTTTGTAAGCAAAAACTTTTTCACCGTTTTGTGCCATGTGGCTGATTGCGTCTGTCAATTGCAGCTCGCCAACCGCATAGGTGCTTATATCTTGCAATGATGCAAAAATTTTGCTTGAGAGAACGTATCTGCCAATAACCGCCAAGTTTGACGGTGCATCTTTTTGACTTGGTTTTTCTATTAAGTTGGCAACCTGAAAAAGTTTTGGAGTAATTTGTTTTTTGATCGATATGACGCCATAAGAAGATACGCATTCTGGTGGTACTTCCTGTACCGCAATGACACTGGCTCTTTCTTGTCGTGCTATGCTAATAAGTTGGTCAAGCCCCGGTTGCTTGGAGACAAGTATGTCATCAGGTAACAAAATACCAAAATATTCTTTGCCTATTGAGTGCCTTGCCATAAGAACTGCGTGCCCCAGGCCAAGCGGTTCTGATTGTCTTACATACGTAAACTGCGAAGTTCGTATTATTTTCTTAAGCCCTGAAATTAAGCCTTCTTTCTCTTTTTCTTCAAGCGCTAATTCAAGTTCTTGATTTTTGTCGAAATGATTTTCCAGCGCGTGTTTAGATTTGCTTGTTATCATTATAAAATTGGAAACACCAGACTTGAGGCATTCTTCTACAATGTGTTGAATTGCCGGTTTGTTGAGCAACGGCAACATCTCTTTTGGAACAGATTTTGTATACGGTAAAAAACGTGTTCCAAGACCTGCGGCAGGGATTACAGCTTTTATCACATCCATTATTTCCCCTTATTGTTTGTGTGTTTAAATTTAAAAAGCTTACAAAGTTAAAACTGTTTGAGAAAGTCAAGATTGCTTCCATGGAATAAGCGCAAATCATTGATGCCGTATTTTACCATGGCAAGCCTTTCTATTCCAAACCCAAAAGCAAATCCATTGTATGCCTGAGGGTTCACATTGCAGTATTGTAAAACATTTGGATGAACAAGTCCAGCACCAACTAGCTCTATAAATTTTGTTTTTTTGCATACCGAACAGCCATCTTTGCAAAACGGACATGATGCGTCTATTTCTATGCCTGGCTCAACAAACGGAAAGAATCCCGGGCGAACTCTAATATCAAGATCTTTTTTACCAAAGAACTGTTGTAAAAACGTTTTCATGGTTGCGAGTAGGTTGCCCATAGAGATATTTTTATCAACAAATAACCCTTCGACCTGGCTAAAAACAAAATCATGGGTCGCATCTGTTGATTCGTTTCTATATACTCTTCCGGTGCCGATAAGTGCTATTGGGGTTCCATGTTTTTCCATCTCATGAATTTGTATGGTAGATGTTTGTGTACGTAAAAGCATCCCCGGTACATCAAACCAGAACGTGTCTTGGGAATCTCTTGCCGGGTGATTTGCTGGAATATTTAACGCTTCAAAATTATAAAATTCTGTTTCAAGCTCTGGTCCATCGGCCACTTTGTAACCCATTGATATGAAAATATCTTCGATTTGTTCAACCACTTTGCTCAGAATATGGGCACTGCCCTCAAGTTGTGTTGGCTTGTAGGCTGTGACATCAAACTGCTGTTTTCTCAAAATTTCTAGTTTTCTAACCTCCTGTTCTAAACTTACTTTTATATTTTTATAGGCCTGCTCACTCTTTTTTTTCAGTTGGTTTAATTTTGGTCCAAACGTTCTTTTTTCCTCAAGAGGAAGTTCTTTCATCTGGCTCATCAAGTCTACTATTTTGCCATTTCTACCCAAAAACGCGACACGAGCTTTTTCAAGTTGTTCTTGCGTATTTGCGCTCTCAAGCGCAGATTTAAACTCTTTTTCAAAAAGATTAATATTTCGCTCTAAGTTTTCCATGAATTTTCCAATAATATTCGAAATTATTATAAAAAATATCTTAATTATAACACGTATAGCGTACCAAAAATACCCTATTTTGGCAATTTGCGCTCCAATTTGCCCTGTGCGTAAGTTTTTTGATAAAACTAGGGCCTATTTTTTGCAAAAAAAAGTATAATTTTGTTGACAAAAAATGATACTTTTGTGACAATACTGATGTGGAGGTTTTTTCAATAGACTTTTGATATAATTTCGTTTTTTGTAGATTGCCGGGGTAGCTCAGTGGTAGAGCGTGAGCTTGAAGAGCTCAGCGTCGTTGGTTCGATTCCGACCCTCGGCACCATCCTACGCCAAGGCTACGGATGGCAAGCCATCTACGCCACCGCTCATCCTGAGCAGCTGCGAAGAAGCGTGACGAAGGACGGATGGCAAGCCATCTACGCCACCGCTCATTCTTGGGTCAGTTTATCTACCAAATATCCTTAATTTAAAATACATTTGATTTTCTTTCGTTAAAATGTTTCATTATCAATGAGAGTAAGTATAAAATGATTTGTCTGGAAAAATAAGCTTAAAAAGTAAACGGGAAGAATAAGAGGCAAAAAAGAGGTAAATAAAAAAGGGGCGTTTAGAATGAAGCATTTGAACGCAGAAAAATATAGTCTAGCCTGGTTCAAGTTGGCCGAATGTGTCTCTCGTGGAGAAAAAGAGAGGGCATTGGGTGTCTATAGATTACTTTCACATTCGATTGGTGATGATGCGCTTGCGTGTCAATTATATGGAGATTTATTTTTGTGCTTTAAAGATAAAGATAGTGCGGTAGAGAGATATACGCAGGCAGCTCATTCTTATAAAAAGCAAAACAAAATAATTGAGGCGATAGCAGTGTATGAGCATCTGGTGACACTAGAGTCGGAAAAAGATAGGCATATGCTCGAGCTTTGCGACTTGTATCTGGAAATTAATCTCTCTTTTAAAGTTCTTGAGCATATAGAGCTTTTGGCAAAAAGTTGTAGGCATGAATTGGCTCAAGAAATTACGCAAAAGCTCGAGGGGGCTTAGATTTAATCTACGTTTTTTCTAGTTAGCTTTATTTCCTGCAAGTTCTTTGTCAACAATAGTTGCCACACAGGCGTCTGACCATACGTTTACTGCAGTTTCGAACATATCTAGCAATGTGTAAAACGGTAAAATTGCACCGAGAATATAAAGTGGTACACCCATGCTTGCCAAAAACGCACTAGAGACAAAGTAACATCCCATAGGCACACTGGAGTTGCCTATTGCTGCGATTGTTGCTATGGCAACCCAGACAATCATCTGCGGCAAAGAAAATACCAGTCCATTACTTGCAGAAACAAACAAAATGGTAACCAGTATAAACGCTGCGCATGCGTTCATGTTAATTGTTGAGCAGAGTGGCAGTGAAAATGATGCAACCCTGTCAGAAATCTTTAAGTTTTCTTTTGCGCATTCCATGGTTATTGGCAATGCAGTACCGGACGAACGGGAGAAAAATGCGACTGTTAAGGCTTTGTACATGCCCTTGAAGATTCTTTTTGGA
>JBHPCA010000014.1:0-30327 GCA_042576225.1 Candidatus Babelota bacterium | reverse complement strand
GTTTTGTCATGTGTAAATGCAAAACCATTTTTACAAATATTTTGTTTTTTGTTTTATTTTTTGCATGTGCAAAAAAGGCTTTCGAGAGAAGCCTGGTGCACATAAAAAAAGAAAAGCCATCTGTATGGAAAAAGTTCGACGTACATGAACTTGATAAAGACTTTTTATTTGCAATAAAAGAAACAAGAGAGCAGGTAGAACTGATAACGGCTTTGGCAACAGAGCAAGAGGCTCTCAAAGATCTGGAAAATATGCAAAAAGACTTACTCACGATAGAGAAAAAATACAAAAAAAATTCACCTGCTACTTTTTTGTTAGGCCCCCTGGGAACAGCCTCAATAGTACTTAAAGAGCAAAAATTAGAAAAAGAATTGCTCGCAATAGTCAACAAAGTTACAACCCTGTTGCAAGGTATTGCGCATTCGGGACAAACAGACCCAGAAGCCCTTCAGAACTTGCAAGTTTCGACGTATAGCCCGGACAGTGAATCTGGTAAAACCGTGGAAAATAAACCTGTTAAGCCTGTTATATTAATCGAACATGGGATTATACATAATAAAAAATTACTTGAAAACATGTGTTGAGATATGCAATTATAATTCCACAATCTTAAAAATTCCTGAAGAATCAACATTATTCACCACAGTAAAGTAGGAACACGATAAAGAATAAAGCCGAACTATTAACTTGTAAAGCGTTCTTATCCCATACTCTGTCATATACTTTTTAAAGCTATAAATCTTTGCATAGATAAGCTTTTTTGCCTTTGGATCTTTATAGGCCACTACCTCACCCATCCCAAAATAAATATATGCACTAGACCCATTAAAGAGATTCTTTTTACCTTCTAAAACATCGCCACCTAATATCCGCAAATTAAATTTTTGCTCTATTTTTCTAAATATTTTTTTCAGCTGAACTCTTCTTTTTTGTAGCTCTTCTTGATGCTTTTTATAGATTCTTTTTTTGCAATTTTCTATGCAACTTTTTACAAAAAGCTTAATTTCTTTTTTTTCTTTTTTTGGGTGGGATTTCATGGAAAATAGGTTGCAAAACAAAAAAAGGCTTGTGAACGCAATATATTTACTCACTTCACCATAACTCAAAAACATACTATTGCTCCCACATTTTTGGCTTTATCTTTTTTAATTGCTCCGGTTTTTTATCACTTTTTCTTGAAATAGGCCAAAAATTCTTTATTGCCTGTAGCGCCTTGTATAGGTGAGTCTGTAATCCCAATTAACTCAAAGCCGTGCTCTTGTATACCAGAAGTAACCTGCTCTATAACTTTTTTGTGTATTTTTTCATCTTTTACGATGCCTCCCTTTCCAACTTCATGCTTTCCTGCCTCAAATTGGGGTTTTATGAGCGTTACCAGCTGGCCACCTGGTTTTAATACATCGCTCACCGTCTCCATAACCTTAAGAATTGAGATAAAAGATAGATCTAACGTAACCATGTCTACGTATTTCTCAGTAATTAACGCTACAACATCTTGTGTGTGTCGTAAGTTAGTTCGCTCTATAACAACAACATGTTCATCTTGTCTAATTTTTTCATGCACTTGACCATACCCAACATCTATGCCATATATTTTTTTTGCACCACGCTGAAGTAAACAATCTGTAAAGCCACCGGTTGAAAGACCTGCATCTAAAATAATTAAACCAGTCACATCTATCTTAAAGTAATCCAGGGCTTTTTCTAACTTAAAACCTGCACGGCCAACAAATTTCGGGTCTTTGGCGGTGATTACTATTTTTACATCAGGTTTTACTTGAGTGCCTGATTTAGTGACAACCTTGTCGTCTACAATTATTTTTCCCTGCATAATCCAACTTTGTATTTGTCGCCTGCTGTATTGCGGATATAACTCATGCACTAATACGTCTAGTCTCTTTTTGTTTGTCATTTTATTCTCACTTGTTCTCACTTGTGTATTTTTTTTGTTTACTTCTCTTTGCCCTCTATTTCATTAATCAACTTAGCAGTAGATACAGATATAGGATACGCAAAACTCACCGCCATATTTAGTTCATCTTTCAGCATTGCTCTAAATTCAAAAACGGCCAGTGTTTTCTCTGCGGTCTCTATAGAAAGAAAGTCTGTATCTAAGCTTTTCCTTAAAAACTCCCGGAAATCGTTTAATGTTTTAATTTCTACACCGTTTACTTTCTTTATTATCTCACCTGGATTTATACATCGTATCTGTTGCGCATAAGAGCCAGGCAATATATGCGTAATAACTAATACCGACTCTGTTTTATTCTCTATTTTAGCATATTTTATAATATCAGGATTTAAGCTACTTAAAAAGGGCAAGAGGTTATCTCTTAACTCCATGATAACCATACCACCAATTACCTCATAATCAATCTCATCATAACCAGGGAAAATCATTCTTATCGGATACACCGGTGGAGGCTCTAACGTAAAATTAATCTCTTTTTTCTCTCCTTTTCGATAAATCACCATAGAAACCAAATCGCCTATCGAAAGACGTGAAATAAGATCCCGCAAAATAACTCTATCTTCTGTCCAAGGAACTTTGGCTTCCCCATACGCATCGATACCATGCCCATTAAACATGTAAAGCATATCGCCTGGCTGCACACCTGCTTTTTCCATAAGCGTGTCTTTGAAAATTTTCTTTATGTAAAAACCTGCAGGAGTTGGGTTCCCAAGCAATTTTGCCTGTGCTTTCGAAGAATTTTGAAACATTGCACCAATGAAAGGCTTTCTCAATAATCTTTGTTTTTGCAAATCATCAAATATAATTTTTAATTCATTAATCGGTATCGCATACCCAACATTCTGAGCCATTACAGCCCCAGAAACAGCCATGCCAATAACAGAACCAAAACTTGACAAAATTGGCCCCCCAGAGTTGCCAGGGTTTATCGGCGCTGTTATTTGTATCAACGATATTCCGCCAGTTGAGGCCGTGCCACTGACAATCCCTATCGTACTTTTCAGGTTGTGATGCCCCAATGGATATCCTAACACCATCACACTATCAGTTCGCCTTACTGTATCTGAGTCACCCAAAGCCAAAAATGGCACCTTACCCAGTTTATCTTTTATCTGCGCAAAACCCTCTTTTGATATAGCTAGCAGGGCAATGTCACTATCAGGGCAAAAACCGACGACATATGCATGAATAATCTTTCTGCCTAAAGCTGGCATCTGTATCCATACAACTTTGGCTTCATGAATAACATGATAATTTGTCACAATGTAACCATACTCGTTCACAATAAAGCCAGTTCCCCTATTTTCAAACTGATCACCGATCTTGTAAGGCTCTTTCCAGTTAATTTTACCAACTTGCGAAAAAACTTGCACAACTGCATTTTGGGCCATCTTTTCTATTTTTAACCAAACACCGTTTTTGTCAAATTCCCCATTCACGTGCTATCCCTTTTTTCTTTTAATTTATTCAAAATATAATCTAAAAAAAACGTAGCATAATTAAAATTACGCAAGAAATAAAAAAAAAAATTTGCCTGTAAATACACTAACCCAAAGTATTTGCCAAAAACAAAACCCCTTATTTAAGAGCATTTTGCACAAAAAGAATAAAAGCTTTATACTGTCTACTAATAAATCAAAAAGTTAACCCGTTTATATCCAATTTTGGAGGAAAAATTATGAATAAAATAACATACAAAAAAGCACGTAAAATATCACTATTATCTACGTATGCAATACTTGCGATTGTAAGTACCAGCGCTTTTTCTTTTAACCATTTTAAATACGAAACAAAAAGTCTAACAAAGCAAGAAAGAAGAAAGTTTTCGCGTATTATAAAAAGCAGTTCAAAAGGTGGGAACCTCCCCATTTTAACCTCAGATAATATGGACAATGTTACAGAAAAAATGTTTATACAAGATAAGCAGGTTATTTATCCCTTTTTTGAGCTCATGAAAGATCAAGCTAAGGATAATCGAAAAAAATGCTTGCTAAAAAAAATCATCAAAAAAAAATGGGATCAGGCCAACGAACTTAGAAAAAAAGATAAACTCAAAGAGATGGCCCAAATATTAGAAGACGATTGTATTGCATACCAAACAATATTGCCAGAAATAAGATACACAGCATGCCTGTTTTTAGCAAAATACCACATACTTAAAGAAAACTACAAAAAAGCATATAAGTTTATATATACTATATTAAAAGTCGCTAAAAAAAAATATGTAACACACGGCCTTATGGCTCTCACAAATATTGTTCTTGCAACGATGTATACTCAAGTGGCTCTTAAAAATAATAATAAAACAACAAAAAACAAGCTTAAAAAAAAGAGAGCTCTTGCCAATGAAAATGCAATAGTGCACATCAAAAAATATCTCCAAAATAACGAAGATGACCCAAAAATAAAATTATACTATGAAGAAAAAATGACCTGCTGTGCATTAGAGACCGCTGATTATTACTTGTTATACGCGTTTGACTATTACAAATCAAAAGATAATAAAAAAATAAAAAAATGCTTAGAAATCGCTGAAAAATATTTTAAAGAAGTAATCAAATATATTGAGAAAAAAGAAAAAAAATCAAAAAAACTTTCACCAATACTTATATATAATAAAGCTATCGCATTAACTCATTTGGCAAATACACATAGGCATCTTATTTACAAAACAATTAACTTGTCAAAAATTTTTGCCCTTTATACAAAAGCAATAGTATATATGAAAAAAAACAAAAAATTATTAGAAAAAGAATATAATTCACGGGCTATAAAAAACATCATAATGGTAGCCAATAGCAACATAAAAGAACTTTTAACCCAAAATCTTGACGACTATAATAGAAATATTAAGCCTATAATTAAAATGTTAGACCTCTATAAATAAACTTCAATAAGCTTGCAAGTAGCAGTTTTTGCCCCTAACTTATGTGTTATTTTTTAAATTCGAAATATCCATACACCCCTTGGTGATCAGACATCTCCCACCCAGGAGCGCCAAAATAGGGGTGATTAGAATTGGTAACCCATGAGCTATATTTCAGCCTTCCGGACAAAATTTTTCTATAAGATTTTACAGGCTTAAGATAATCTTTCCCGCAAAGCATAAGATCTAGATCACATCTAGCCCACTCTGGATGTCCAATTAGTGCATTATAATACTGTTCAGGCAATCTTGTTTCTGCGTTACCTTTTCGAGCCAAAGAATACTTAAAACCTGTGTTTTTAATAATTTTTGCATTAAGTGTCTTGAGCATCTTTTTTTTCTCATCTTTGTATAACTCACTAAATGAACACATATTCATATCGCCAACTATAATTACCGGCTGATTTTTTGGTATTTTTTGTTTTTCAATAAACTTTTTAATAACATCATACTGCTTAATTCTGATTTCTTTTGAAACAGAATCTGTATGCGTTGCAAAAACATGATATATTTTGCCTTTTTTATTGATTTTTGCATACAAACAACCCTTATTTGCAATAGAATCTGGTTTGCTGCTGCATTCTTTTGAAAATGTTACCTGAGATATTTTCTTAATTGGAAACCTACTAAAAATTATCACTCCGCCGTTTGAAAGCGTTGGCCACTTGTCTTTTTTACCAAAAAACCACTTTACACCTGAACCTAAAATACTGCAAAAACATGAGGACCATGAGGCCAACACCGATGTACGATATTTGTACCCATACTTTTTAGCCTCACTCACCAAAGCATTTAGACTCTTTAAATCAAACACCTCATTTAATGTAATAACATCCGGCTTGGATTCGAGCCCTGAAGCCAGCATTTCTTTAAAGAAAATATTTGCTCTCTCGATCTGTCCGTCATTGGCAAAAGCGCAACATACCTTCGGTCGCATATACAAGTTTTGCTGAAACAGATGTAACACATGAGATCTATTATCTACCTTGGGTATCGGGCCTGGCTGAAACGATAGTACATACTCAATATCGTTAAATGCACCCTTTTTGGGCACATCGCGATACAGAATATCTATATTTTTATTGTCAAGCGAAAACACATTTTTTGCTCTTTTTATGCCAAATATACCAGGCGTGCTAGATATATGAGATATTTGTCCATATTTTTTAGAGACACCATACTCCATTTCATTTGAAAAAAGTACATCTACATATAAACTAAAAAGTTTTTTAAAGTCCCACTTGCTACTTATCGCCTCCCCCTCTAGCTGGAATTCAACTGTTTGATGTAAATCTTTCAATGGAAGCTTTTCTCTCTTTATATGCAAAATTTTTTGATGCTCCCACGGCTCTATCTCTTTTTTTAATACTTTGTAATGCTTCTTCTTTTTTAATAACTTAGAAAGACAAAGCACTTTAAAGCATAATTTAAAAGGCGAATTATTTGTTATAAACACATTTGTCCCAAAACAAGAAGTATGCAAGATAACACATAAAAAAACGAGTAAAATTTTTGAAAAACATCTCATAGACACTCTCCTGAAAAATATTTTAAACAAAAAATATCTAAAATTTTATGATAAATTAAGAAAACTAAAAAAGAAAGTATTTTATGAAATATAAAAGTTTTTGATTTTCTCAAGGACCTCTTAGGAATATTAAGGGGACTTTCGCCCCCTTAATTTATTTTATTATTTTGGGTATTCTAGATATCCAATTACCCCTTGGTGATCCGACATCTCCCACCCAGGAGCACCAAAATACGTATGGCCTGCATTATTAACCCAAGGCTTATATTTTAGTCTTTCAGCAATCACCTTTCTGTAGGATTTTATAGGCTCGTGACGGCCCTTTTCGTAAAGTAAAAGGTCCAGATCAAAACCTTCCCAAGTTGGATGCTCAAAAGCAGCCAAAGCATTGAAGTATACTTCAGGCGATCTTTTCTTACCTTTGAAAATCTTCCTGCGAGCTAAAGAAATTTTATGCCCAATATTTTTAACAATTTTAGCATTAAGAATTTTGAGCATCTTTTTTCTCTCATCTGCGTATCTTTCTTCAAATGAGCACATATTCATATCGCCAACTATAATTACCGGATATCTCTCTTTCACAGCCACCCCATTTGTTTTTTCCATTCTCTGTTGATTTATAAAATCTTCAATAACTTGGTACTGTTTTAACCTAATATCTTTTGATGCTGAGTCTGTATGGGTAGCAAAGATTTTATATTTCCTGCCCTTTTTGTTTACTAACGCATATACGCATCCTTTGTCTGAAAGGCAATCCGTTTTATGACATCGACTTCTTCCAAATGTTACCTCTTTAGTTTTTTCAATTGGGAATAAACTATAAATTTTCACACCACCACTAGCCAATGTTGGAGGCTTTCCAGTAGTAATAGCCTCTATACCTTCTACTGCTACCTTAAATAGATTCAATTTTGCAGACGAAGCCGCCAGCATCGGCGTATGATATTTGTATCCATGCTTTTTGGCTTCACGGTCTAAAATTTTCTCACATTTAGGAATAAACACTTCACTTACCACAACAACATCTGGTTTAAACTTTAACCCCGATGTCAACATCTCCTTGAAAAACATAGATGCTCTTTCAACCTGACCATCATTAGGAAAGGCTATGAGAGGTCGCATATATAAGTTCTGCTGAAAAATATGCAAAACGTTTTTTCTATCATGCCGCTTGGGAGTTGGATAAGGAGGTAGTGTAAAAATATATTCAATATCCCTCAAAGATCCTTTTTTCGGAGGAACATCCCTCATAAGAATATCTATGGTTTTCTTACCAATTTTTAATACTTTACTTACTCTTATAATATTAGAAGCACTATCGCCTGACTTCCTTTTGTAAAACTTTTGTGGATGAACCCCATACTTCGTACCCGTTTCTTCAACATGCAATTCAAATTTAGCATCCTTTTTGGTTTTTTCGTCTTTTAATTGACCCTTTATAATAATAATAGAATCCTTCTTAGATTTATCGGCATAAACAACTTTAGTAATACTTGCAACCTTTTTACATTCCCAAGGTTTGATAGAAAGCATGCTGGCAGACGCAGACTTCTTCTGTTTAGAAGCTGCTTTCTTCACAGCGGCAGATGTATGAGGAAAAGGAGCAGATTTACCAGTATGTGGAAAAAACTTTTTCGTCTCGTATGAAATCTCATATGGCGTATTATTGGTAATAAAAACATTTTTACGTGTACAAGAAATTTGTAAAGAAATAGATGATAATAACAAAAATATAGAAATGCGCCTCATAGCAACTCCCCTTAAAAATTATTATAAATAATTATCCCTCAATTTTATGGTACACAACATGCACATAAAGCCGCAAGAGTTAGGCTAAAATTAAAATATTTAAAAATTTTTAAGTAATTAATATAGCTTATGAGCGCTCCAATACGCCCTTTTTACTATATTTCTTTATTTTTCATATTTTGCACAAGTATCTGTCTTGCCGTACCTGATATAGGATATTTATAATCCATTGATAAAACAGCCTCTTCTTGCAACACTTTATCAAACGGCAATACAATAAACACATTGTCTGAAGCACGAGAAACTTGATCTGAAGCCAAAATAGTAAACTTGCCGTTCTTAATATTAGAAAGTGCTTTTCTAAAGTCTTGCAATGTCTCTACTTTTGTGCCATTAACTTCATTTAGTGTCGCACCGGGTAGCAAGGTGCGTGTTCTGTAAATTTGTGCCGTTGGGAAGATGTGGGTTACGATTAATGCCTTTTCAGATTGGTTCTTCATCTCAGCATATCTCAAAAGACCTGGAGCAATTTTTGAATATATTTGGACATGGTTCATGGTCAGTTCCATAACAACCATACCTGCAAAAACTTCATAATCTACCTCTTCAAATCCAGGATACACTCTATGGACAGCCGGTAATTCGGCTTGGCTAAACTTTATAGTTAAATCTTTTCGTTCACCACTTCTATACACCATAAGATTAACATCCTGCCCTATAGATAATCTCGACACATAATCTACTAAAGATATCTTGTCCTCACTCCACACAACACTCATATCCCCATACACATCTATTTTGTGACCGTTAATCTCATAAATCATATCGCCACGTTGTACGCCCGCTTTTTGCAACGTACTATTGCCTATAACTTCTGTCACGTAACAACCACCTGGTTTTGGATTGCCTAAAAACTCTGTTAAGCTTTCTGTCGCATTGGTAAACAAAATACCCAAGAAAGGTTTTCTTAATAACCTAACCTTATAAAGATCTGGCAAAACAACCCGCAATTCATTAATTGGAATTATGTACCCAACATTTTGTGCTGCCAATACCGCTGCAGTATTTACTCCCACAACTTCACCATTCACATTGAGCAGTGGACCTCCAGAGTTGCCCGGATTTATCGGAGCACTCATCTGTATAAGATTGCCCTCTCGCCCACTTATCACACCAGTAGTACTTTTGAGCGACTGTTGTCCAAGTGGATACCCCAACGCCATAACTTCATCAGATCTTCTAATTAAGTCAGAATTACCAAGCGCCAAATGAGGGATCTTTCCGATCTCTTTGGCAATAATCTCTTTACCATCTTTTTTTAGCCTTAAAAGCGCAATATCCCGATCAGGACTTACTCCAACTACCTCAACGTCTATAATTCTTTTTCCCAGAGACGGAATCTGTATCCAAATAGATCTAGCCTGATCTACCACATGGAAATTGGTAATTATATCACCCTCATCGTTGATAAAAAACCCACTTCCTGTTGAAGTAAACTGCCGAGGCGTTCTATACGGTTGTTTAAAATCAAACTCTGCAATATGAGAAAAAACCTGCACAACCGTATCTTTTACCGCTTCCTGGACCGGCCTCCATGCATTACTTTTACCAACTACTTTCTCCACTACCCGTGGGATACCTGAGTCAGACAAAGACTGAAGCTTATTATCAGAAACTCGAGAAATCATAGATTTGAGAACTACCTGATACCTATATGTTTTAATCAAAGCAAAACACAACACCGCACACAACGTAATTGCAATATAAGACAATAGTCTATTTCTTTTTGTTTCCATTCTGGCTAACCTTTCCCCAATAAAAAAATAAAAAAATTAGAATCAATAAATATCAATAAAAATACAATGTGATTTATTCACCTAGTATTGTAACCCAAATAACAACAAAAAACTAGCAGACTAACTACCTATTGCTATTTGCATTATAGGGCCTACCATTTGCCAAAAAACAAATAAATAATTAGTATTAAGTAGTGTAAACTAGTGTTAACTAGTATTAACTAGTATAAAACAAGAAAGAAAAAATGAACAAAAAAAATAAAAAATCAGGCATCACACTCGACAAAATTGTCGCATTATGCAAGCGAAGGGGATTTGTATACCAATCCGCAGATATTTATGGTGGCCTCAATGGTGTCTATGACTTTGGACACTTAGGTCTCTTACTCAAAAATAATATACGAAACGCCTGGACAAAATCTATAAGCAGTGTAGATATAGGAGATGTCTTACTTTTAGAAGGTGCCCTTTTGGGTCCAAGAGCGGTCTGGGAAGCTTCCGGTCACATCGACTGTTTCCATGACCCAATGGTAGACTGTCAAAACTGCAAACATCGATACCGAGCAGATCATATAGATTTAGAAAAAGCTTGCCCAAATTGCGGACAAAAAAAATGGACCGAAATTAAACAATTTAACATGATGTTCAAAACCCAGCTGGGAGCCTCTGCAGGAAGCGCATCTGAGGCTTACCTACGCCCTGAAACGGCACAGGCTATTTTTACCAACTTTAAAAACATGATGTCCACCAATAGAGTAAAAATCCCGTTTGGCATAGCCCAAATTGGCAAAGCATTTAGAAATGAGATTAATCCAAGACAGTTTTTGTTTAGAATGCGTGAATTCGAACAGATGGAAGTAGAATGGTTTTGCAAAAAAGATGACGCTGATAAGTTTTTCGATTTTTGGCAAGAAAATAGGCTCGATTTTGTCAAAAAACTTGGCGTAAACCCTGAAAAATTACGATTACGTCCGCACGCAAAAGATGAGCTTGCTCATTACAGCATAAAATGCTCCGATGTGGAGTATGAATTTCCATTTGGCTGGCAAGAACTAGAAGGTATCGCCCATCGAGGCAACTATGATCTTTCTCAGCACTCAAAACACTCGGGAAAAGATTTAGCCGTATTTGATGATGCCACAAAAGAATCTTATATCCCTGATGTTGTAGAGTGCTCAGTCGGCGTAGACAGACTCTTCTTGACTCTACTATTTGACGCATATAAAGAAGATGTTATAGATGGTGAAAGCCGAACAGTCTTGAAATTAGACCCTGCAGTTGCACCAATAAAGGCTGCGATCCTGCCTCTTACAAAAAAACAACTTGAACAATCTGAAAAAATATTTAAAGATTTAAAAATCGAAGAACCACATATTATGTTTGACGTATCTGGGTCTATTGGAAAACGCTACCGAAGACAGGATGAGATTGGCACCCCCGTCTGCTTTACTTATGATTTTGACAGCGATAATGACCATATGGTAACCGCACGAGACAGGAATACAACCGAACAAAAACGTATCCCAATAGATAAGATCAAAGATTATTTGCGCGATATATTACAATAAAATATTTCACATAAAAAACAAAAGCTAAAGCCCCGTTAGCCCCATTAGCCCAATTAACCGTTTGTTAGTTTCGCAGATCGTATAACCTATTTTTATAATAACTCTGAGGGTTATAACAGGAAAATCATGCTAAAAAAAATATATAATTGGCTAGGCTCAAAAGTACACACCAAATATGCAAACCCATTTTTTTGCATATTATTTTACTTAGAAGCAATAGTTTTAATACCGGTTGACCCTATATTAATTCTCTACTGCCTAGAAAACAGAAAGAAATCCCTCAAATATGCCCTTATGGCTACAATATCTTCCGTCTTAGGGGGAATTACAGGCTATCTATTGGGATCTTTCTTATGGACAAATTTTGGTGAAAATATACTTAATTTTAAACTTATCTCCTACATCGTACCTCAAAAAACGTTTTACTATTTAAAGGGCTTGTATCACACCTACGCAACATGGGCCATACTCATATCCGGGTTTACGCCAATCCCCTATAAAGCTGCAACGTTAAGCGCAGGCTTTTGCCAGCTGCCAATAATCCCATTTATATTTTTTTCTTGTCTAGCAAGAGGGGCCAGATTCTTCTTGGTGGCGATAATTATCACCATTTGGGGCAAACAAATAAAATATTTCATAGACAGATATTTCAATCTTTTATCTATGCTTTTTGTGGCCCTTGTTATATTTATAATTTTATTTATTAAGGGGAAAATATAGCATTAATTTTAAAACCTACTATCTTTGTGTTTACTTTAAAATCTGAAATTAATATAATAGAATCTTACAATAAGAAGTAAATTATATTAACTTTGTAATCAAGTATGGTAAAATAGTTTGAAAACCTATTAAAAATGGAATGTAAATTATGGGCGGTAGAAAGTTATCTCAGTTTTCACCAAGCAGAACAATCTTGATTTCTGTTTTTATCACAATCATCATAGGCACATTTTTTTTATGGCTCCCATGCGCCAGAACAGAGGCTGGCAAAAGTGCATCTATTTTAGATCTGTTTTTTACGGCTACGTCGGTCACATGCGTAACGGGACTCTTTCCTCTTAATATTCAGGAATGTTTTACCACGTTTGGACATACTGTTTTGATGCTTTTAATGCAGGTTGGGGCGCTGGGACTTATTACAATGACCCTATTTTTTATGGCGCTTTTTACAAGGCTTGGTTTGACAACACAGTTGATGGCGGGGCAAGTTCTCGAAATAGACAAACTTAGAAAAATGAGAACTCTTGTACTTTCGATTGTCACCATAGCATTTGCAACAGAGGCTATAGGGGCCATATTTATGTTTATTGGGATACGCAACTATTATAGCTACCCGTTAAGCACAACTATTTTTCGCTCAATATTCCAAGCAGTAGCATCATTTTGCAATGCTCCAGGGGTAACTTTACTTGATAATGGGATAATACCACCTAACAGTGCAGTTTTACTCATAGCTTCTACCTGTTTAGTATTCTTTGGAGGTATGGGATTTATTGTTTGGCGAGAAATATTAGACTACATAGCCTCACTCTTTAAAAAAAGAAGGCATATGTTTACACTACACAGTAAAATTGTATTATTTGTCTCTAGTGCAATTGTACTTTCTGCGGGAGCAATGTTTTTTATATTAGAGCGTAATGTAACAATGGTAAACTTAAGTTGGCCATATAAAATTATAAACTCAATATTCCATGCAGTTACATCTCGTAGCTCTGGTGTTTTATCTTGCAACTTAAATGATTTTGTTCCTGCTACAATATTTATAATAATGATTATATCATTTATAGGCTCAGCGCCAGGTTCTCCAGGAAGTGGTATAAAGGTTACAAACCTAGCTATATTCTTTTCTGCTGTAAAATCCACTATATATGGCAGATCACACGTTTCCATTATGGGCCGCCGCATTGCAATGGACCAGATATACAAATCAATTGCAATAATATTTTTAAGTATAATATGGATATTAATTGCAACACTTTTATTGATGATTACAGAAGGATCAAAAAGCTGGGGCCTGCAAGACATATTATTTGAAAACATCTCTGCATTTGCAAACTTAGGTCTTACAACCGGGATAACAACGTATCTCTCATCACTGGGAAAAATTATTATCATAATCGGTATGATTGTTGGTCGCATAGGAGGCCTCACATTCTTACTAGCCCTCAAGCGTGTCCATAAAGAAAAAAGAGAGTTAGCATACCCAGAAGAAAGAATAATGCTTAGTTAGTAAATTAGAGTGAAAATAATAATATAGTAATTATATAAAGGGATGGGATATTTATTATGAAATTTTGTGTAATAGGTCTTGGAAGATTAGGAGTTAGCGTTTCTAGTAGGTTAGCCGAAAATGGCATGGAAGTTATTGCCATAGATCTGGACGAATCTATAATTGCTGCAATCAGGGACGATGTTACCCAAGCCATATGCATGCAAGTAATAGATGAAGACTCTCTTCACTCAATTGGAATAGAAGAAATAGATACGGCAATTGTCGCAACCGGTAAAAATTTCGCTCAATCGGTACTAATAACTGCGCTTTTGAAAAAGATGAACGTACCTCAAGTTATTGCCAGATCTATAAACAATATACATAAAGAGATTTTAATATTACTTGGCGCAGACATCATAGTGCAACCTGAAAAAGAAGTCGGTATTCGATTGGCCGACAAACTCAGCTCACCGTTTACTGACGTATTTAGAATAACCAAAGACTTTTCAATAAACCAGATCGTTACTCCAACTAAATTTGTCGATAAAACTCCGGCAGAAATAAACTTTCTTGAGAACTATAAAGTCAATTTAATAGGCATAAAAGAAGATGATCAGTCTATGACCCTTGATATGCAACGACCTATCGAAGAGAATGACAAGCTTATCTTATCCGGTGAAAATAAACATCTTGATAAAATTGCCAAAATGTCTTGAAGAGTAACTTTTAAATAAAGTGGGGGTAAAAAAGGGTGGTAATGAAAAGAAGCAAAATCTTGCTTGCAATTGCATGTTGCATACTCTGCTTGAGCTCACACATAACAGTTGCAAAAATTTATTTTGATAAAGCTGGAAAAGAAATTGCAAAAAACAAGAAAGTCCTTGATGTAATAATATTATTAGACACGAAAGGAGAAGAAAATAAAACACGAAAAAAGCAAAAAACAACTCCTGCCATTCCGATATCAAAAACTTTAACGAAAGCAATTAATCAAAATCAACTTATCATAACAAACAATTCGTTAATGCGAACACTATTTTTATTGCCCAAAATAAAAAGCTTAAGAAGATCTGCACGCAAAGCAATAGATAATCTTTTAAAGAATTACCTAGTATATAAAAATAAATCAAACTCATTTGCTATTTTGATACCCAAAAAAACATACGCCGACGTTATAGATCTAAAAAAGCCCAATGTAGAAAATATAGGCTTGAATAAAAATCTTATCCGAGTAAGCACACAAACTCAAACAGATATACAAAACACATTTAGCAAAAAACATGCAAAAATAAATATAAAAGAATTAAACCAGATATTCTCTCTTAGCGATAACGCAAAAAAAATAGAAAAAAGAGTGTTTCTGATGGGACATGGACTACCTGCCAAAGAAGTAAAACTAAGAATAACGCCATTAAAAAAAACCATCCCACAACAATTTTCCCTCATTGGACAACTTAAAAAAGACCAATATGTTGCGTTTTTAAAAAATTTAAAAAAAATTAATTGCACTTTTTTATATATCTTAAGTTGCTATGCAGGAGGTTGGAACCAACTTGTTATGCAAAAAGAACAAATCCAAAAAGAACAAAAGAAAATATATAAAAAAGTACTTGTCCCTTTTCCAATTATTACTGGAAATTTATCAGATTCCTCCGCCATAGAACATAAAAGCATAAACTTTGAAACATTTTTTTACAAACTAAATACATTTTTCACACAAGAACTTAAAAAATACTTTACAAAAAATTGGAAATTAAAAAGACCCTGGGAACAACTTAAAATACTTGCCCCGATACTAATACAGATAGGTGGCACCTCCACAAGAAATATACCTACTGTAAAGCTCCCCGGACAGAACATTGTACTTGCAATACCACTAAACAATTGGACCGTTGTTATAACACAAAAAAAACTATTAAGTTATCAAATAGTAGAGAAACCTGCATTTGTGATAGATAGCATGGTCGAAAATGTTCTGCTATATCCGGCAATAATAAACTTCACTCTAAAAATAAACACTGCTAAGAAAAAAATCATAAAACCGCTTAACCAAAAACATAAATTTTTTGAATTTTACCCCGCAACTATATCAATGATTCCGGGCTATGCACACCACTACATCAAGAAGATTATAATACACGCAAATCATATATATGACGTAGGAAGTTTTTTTTCGCAATTTTCCCATAAAGGTGGCTTTTTTGAAAAACTATTTTTCATAAAAACGCTGGTTATTAACTTTCGCACAAAAGACGAACACCTTGCCATGTTTGGTATAAAAAAACCAGTTAAATCTATAACATTTGAAAATGTCGCGATAAAAACTATCCCAAAGCATAAATCAAAAACAAATAAGCTTGGACATCATGTTATTTTTAAAGTAAATGGCACATATTTTCAATATATCGATTATTTCTTAAAAAATCCTATTCCTATGCAAAAAGATGTAGCCGCGAATTACATCCTGGAATTTGCAAAAGAAACTGCCCCAACAAAAGAGGCTTTAAAGCAGACAACCTTTTTTGACACTGAAAAGAAATTTGATCTATTTTTAAAAAGAAGCTTGTTCGAAGATATTATTACTGATTTTCCCTCTGAGATAAAAATAGACAAAACAACCAAAATAAAAACGAAAAACCTACCACTTATCAACCCCAAGATACTTAAAAAAATTAACGAAAATATTGGATTTCTAAAAAGAATGATCCAAGACCAGTTTTATAAAGAAACAACATTTAAACTTCTCAAACTTTTCAGAAAAGATTTTCTCGACATAAACAAAAAAATGCTCGAAGAAGTTTTTATATTAACAAAACAAAGATTTAAAATAAAACATGAAAAATTTTCCCCAATGCTAAAAATACTCAATATGTTGCTTAGAACTCTTAAATACTTTGAGATAATCTTGATAAGTGAAGATAAGCATAAAGCACAATTTAAAATTACTGGACTTCTCAAGCAAAGAACACTCAAAAGAATCTTTGATAATTGGAAAAAAGGCGAAAAAATAATAGATAAAGAAATAAAAGAAATAACCAAAACAATAAAATCAACAAAAAAAGGTGCCTATTTTAGCATCTTAAAAACCAAAAAAGAAAATAGATTGCTCGTGAAAAATATAATGCAACAATTGAAAACAGTTTTTATGGACCTTTCCAAGCTTTTCACAAACATAAAAGAAGAAAAAATTAAAAAACTACTATAAAACTAGATTTAACGCGAATTCGATAATTCAAAAAGTTTAACAATTTACACAACTAGCCTAAATTCGAAGATTCAATTAGTGGCCACGCAAGAACATGAAAGACGGCTCCCAGCCGTCGTCCCTGAGCTTGACGAAGGGTTCATATTAAAAGCTTATTTTTAGCAATATAGCAAACTATTTAAGGATTCCAAACCAGGTTTTTATTAAAGTTTAGCATATCTATTTTATAATAAATCTAGATAACAAATTTTTTTTGCAACTTAAAAAAACGCGAATTCGATAATTCAAAACTGTTGAAGCACCCAGCCTAGAGGGCTCTCTCCTTCCGCTCATCCTGATCCTGAGCCTGACGAAGGGTCGAAGGACTAATGTATTCCTTATAAAAACAGAAACTTGAAATTAAAAATTTCAAAAAAACTTAAAAGGTAAAGAGCACTAATGATTGTTAATATTTTCTGTCATATAGATGATTTTTGCAAGAACTTTAATAAAGTTTTGCTACAAGAAAACGCGATTTTGCCAAAATTAGAAAAAATATGAAAAATATATTAATGGAAATAGAAGATAAACTTTTTGTTTTTAAGGAATACATTGATCCTTCGACCCTTCGTCAGGCTCAGGATCAGGATGAGCGGTAGGTGGGTTATTGCTTCAGATAGAAAGATTCAGCGTTTTTGAATTATCGAATTCGCGTTAAAAAAAACAAACAAACTTTTAACATGAACCCTTCGTCAAGCTCAGGAACGACGGCTGGGAGCCTTCTTTCATGTTCTTTTTCGAACACTTCTTAAAATTAATTAATTATCGAATTCGCGTTATTTAAAAAGCGCCCGCTAAAAACAGGCGCTTTTTAAATTTTAATTTTTAGTTAAAAAACTTGTTTATAAGAATTTATATAGACTCTATTCTCACAACAGTCAATGATTGACGATGACCTTTTTTAACTCTATATTTTTTACGTCTCTTGAACCTAAAAACAATAAGTTTTGGTCCTTTTGTTTGCTTGACTATGGAAGCCTTTATTTTGCTTTCCAAGTATGGCTGGCCTATTTCTATTTTTTCTCCGCCAAGCCTTCTTAACAAAACTTTGTCAAACTCAAGTTTCTCACCAGGCTCACCTTCAATTTTTTCTATAGCAATAGTTCTGCCTTTAACTGCCTGATACTGTTTGCCGCCAGTTTTAAAAATCGCATACTTATCAAATGTCGCAATCTCTTGCGATGCAACATCTTGCGTAGCAACATCCTGCGCAGCAATTTCCTGAACAGCTTCCTGATTTTTTTCTACTTTTTTTTCCTTTTTACCCTCTGTGGTGCTCTTTTCCATTTGGATTCCCAATTTATTATTAAAAATTTACTAACTAATAATTCACAAATAATTTATAAAAAACAAAAAATCTAATTATACTTATATTCTACCAAAAATAGCAATTTTGTCTAGAAAAAGGCCTATTAATCATGAATTTTCTTTAAATTCCCAAAGTAAATCAAAGGCTTTTTTGGGCGAAAGCTCGTTATAATCTATGTTTCCAAGCTTTTTTGCAATTTTCTCAATATCACGCAGGGCCTGTAGCCTCTTTTGCAAATCTTCTATTTGCTCTTCTAGATCAACGTTTTGACTTAACGCCACCTCTTTTTGCCTCTCCAGATCAGCCATAGCCCCTCTATAATCCTGCCTCGCACCACAAGATTCACTGTCTTTACAAGGATCACTAGAGACAATAAGCTTTTTACGGCTATCAAAACTACTTGATAACACTTTATGTTCCTCTAGCCCCTTAAGCACGTTTTTTGCACGCATAATTAAACTTTTTGGCAAATCTGCCAATTTTGCCACCTCCAAACCAAAACTTCCATCGGCAACGCCCTTCACAATTTTATATAAAAAAAGTATCCCATCTTTATGCTTCTTGCTCGAAGCATAATAACTCTCAATTGCAGGGTATATATCTTTTAGAGCATTGAGCTCATGGTAATGGGTCGCAAACAGGCATTTTGCGCCAATTTTGGTGTGTATATACTCAACAACAGCTTTAGCTATAGCAAATCCATCATAGGTACTTGTTCCCCGGCCAACCTCATCCAAAATAACCAAACTTTTATCCGTCGCCTGCTTGCAAATAAGAGCCGTTTCTTCCATCTCCACTAAAAACGTACTTTTGCCTCCCGCTAAATTGTCTCCAGAACCTATTCTGGTAAATACTCTATCTAAAATACTCAGACTTACAGCTTTTGCTGGCACAAAAGAACCACATTGAGCCATTATGCAAATTAACGCAACTTGCCGTAAAAAAGTAGATTTGCCCCCCATGTTGGGCCCCGTTACAATCCAAAGCGACTGTTTATCATTTAAAACCGTATCATTTGGGATAAAATTTATATACTCATTCATCTGTACAACCGGGTGACACCCCTGGTTAATTATAATTTCCCTTTTTTGATTAAACACCGGCCTTGTGTACCCATAATCGTATGCACAGTTGGCAAGTGAAAGCAAGGCATCCAAATGCGCCAGTGCGTGAGCAAGCTTTCTTAAATCAACAACAGTGCTATACACTTCATTTTTTATAGTTTCGAAAACCTCTTTTTCTACCCGTTCTATCTGTGATTTTGCTCTCACAATCTCATCTTGCAAATCTCGCAACTCCCGACAAGTATACCGTTCCCTATTTGCCAAAGTCTGTTGTCTTTTGTAACGCTCAGGCACCAAATGCATATTTGCTTTTGTTACTTCTACAAAATACCCATGTACTTTGTTGTATCTAATTTTAAGCGAGTTTATACCCGTTTCTTTTTGTTCTTTCTGTTCCAACTCTACTATTTTATTATTGCTATTAAACACCAGCTCTCTCAACTCATCTAATTTATTATCAAAGCCAGCTTTTATTATCCAATCTTTCGACGAATCACTATTAATAGAACTGGACAATAAGCCATGTATTTTACTAAAATCACCAATATAAGAACAAATAACTTTTAATAAGACCGTATCCTCACATACAACTAATATTTCTTTTAATTCTGGAATTATCTCTAGAGCTCTTGTAAGCACAATATAATCATTCAGTAACCCCCTGCGTAAAGCTATTCTCCCAATAATACGCTCAATATCCCCAATTTGCACTAAAAACTCTCTAATCTTCTGGTTAAACGATATATCTTGCACAAGTCTTTCAACAACATCAAGCCTTTGCGTTATAGCCTCTTTTTTCACCAGCGGCCTGGACAACCATTTTTTAACCATACGAGACCCCATAGAGGTAGAAGCTTTGTCCATTAAAGCAAAAAGCGTATTTCGCCTACTACCATCTTGATTGTTTTTTACCAACTCAAGATTCTTTCGGGTTGATGGATCCAACACAAGAAAATCATCCGGTTCATAAAAGTGTAACGCCCTAAAATGTTCAAGGGCGCCCGCCTGATTTTTGCTCACATATGCATAAAAATTATATAATGCATATAACAATGCATTATTCTCATTTAAGTTTTCTACTATATTTTTACTAAACTGGCCCAATATCCACGAATCTATAGACTTTGTATAATCTTTGTTGGCAATATCCAGATGCTCTAAAGAGGTAAAATAACCCAACTTTTTAAAAACTGACTGGAACGATTTACCCAACTTTGTGTGTGGCAAAAGAATCTCATCAGGAAAAAAACGAACCAACTCAGTCTCTAATGATTTGTTGTAACTTGTTGGCAAGATAGTTGCAAACAGCTGCGCTGTTAAAAGTTCACCGAACAACAAACCCCACCTGTCCTCAGTTGGAAAAAAAGAAAATAAGTAAGAAGCAGACTTGTCATCCAGCAAGTTAGAATCTGTAAGCGTTCCTGGGGTAAGCACTCTAGTCACACCACGCTCAACAACTTTGCCCGGTGTTGCCTCCTCAAGCTGATCACAAATTGCAACCTTAAAACCGCCTTTTACCAATTTTGTAAGGTGATGATCTAACGCATGTAGTGGCACACCGCAAAGTGGTATTGGCTCACCATTTAAAGTACCACGCTTTGTAAGCGCTATACCCAAAAAAGCTGATGCCTTCTTTGCGTCATCAAAAAACATCTCGTAAAAATCTCCCACCTGAAAGAGCAGTATCGCACCTCGATACTCTTCCCTGATTTTGAAATATTGCTGCATTAAAGGAGTTAACTTCTGTATTTCTTTTTTACCCATATGTAACTATTGTAACTATCGCTTGTTATTTTAAAGGTTAAAACTACGCTATATCATATAATTTTAAACAATTTTCTTTAAAAATACAGTGTTAAAACAAAATACAAGCTTGACTGATCACAAATAAAAATTTAGATTCAGCTAAGTGAAAAATTTTATAAACATATTCTTAACAACATAATTGAGGAGAAAATTATGGTAAAAAAAATATCACTACTTTCTATTGCTTTATTGGCTTGCAGTGTCATTGCAACACAAAATGCAACCAATGCAAAAGAACAAATGCAAAAAGAAACAGAAAAAAATATACTTCTCATGGAGCAACTTTATCAGTCAATCACTAAAGATTATGATCAAAAAAAACTCGCAACACTTGAGAATAATATAAAAAAAGAAATAACTGATTACATTAAAAATTGCATTACAAACAAAGAAAATATAACAAACACAAAATCTATGGAAAATACAACAAAAAAGTTACTAAAATATCTTAACTCAGTAACAAAAACAGATGAAGCATACGCCGCTGCAAGCATGATATTTATGGTGCAATGGTCAAAGATTATCAGTGAAAAAGCCTTGCAGCTTGAAAATTCACAAGAAACCGATAACCTACAACAAAAAGTAGACAACTTGCAAAAAGCAACCAATGAAGTTAAAACCCTTGTAGAAAAAATATTTTTAGAACCTATGACAAAAAGACTAGAAGAAATAGAAACTAAAAAATAATTGCGAATGAACGCAAAAAACAACCTACAAAGCGATAAAGATATTTGTCTTTATCGCTTTTTTCGCACCCCAAATATATGTAAACCATCTAGCTAAGCCAGGCAATTCTTGCCTCAAGCCCTTTAAAGCTTTCTATAATCCTTGTCGCATCATTTTTAAATTCAGACGAAACTAAAAACAAACCCTCTTTAAATTTATTTTCTAAGATAAGCTCTGCCTTTTTAACATAGCTAGTTAAGCATTCAAACAGATAACTTGGCATCAATATATCTTCTTGAGTAAGAACTATTGCTTCAAAATTATCAATTTTGTACTCCATAAATGCAATAATATTTTCAGCGGCACCGATCATGTTTCTCAAAGACACTAAAAATCTATCTTTTACCTCTTGGAGTTTATCAGGATACTCAGCTTTATAATGCTCAACCAACTGAGCATTATAAAGTAACTCATCAATCATTTTCAGACCTTCAAATCTAACACTGATAAACTGCGTTATATTATCAAAACAATGATAGCGCTTATAAAATACATCAAAACGCTTTAAGCCAATAGCAGCCAAGCTCGAAGAGACAAAACTGGTAAAGACACTTTTTCCTATACCCTTAAACCAACCTTTTCCAAAAATATTTGGCTCCTTATTTTTTCTAAACTTCTCTTCTAAAACCAATAATTTTTGAGTGAGCTGCTTGTTACTCAAAGCCTTAACCTTTTTATCTACATTATTACCCAAAATAAATTTCACAAACTTATAAAACAACCCAACGCACAAAAGAGATGCAACACCGCCAATTGTGTAATCAATCTTTTTACCAAAATTATAATCTCTTATAATTGCTTCTTTTTTTACTTTAACATGCTCTTTGCTTGGAAAGCTTTTGTAATATTCTTGTGCTTGTAAAAAAAAAGAGCTTGCTAACAAAAAAGAGATAATTACCTTAGATTTGGCCATGTTTTTTCCTTCGATTTTTGGTATTAAAAAATAAAAAAAATAATTTCTGCAAACAGTATAAACTACTTTGTACTATCAATCAAAATTGTTACAGGCCCATCATTTGTTAATGCAACCTGCATATAAGCACCAAAAACACCCTCTTTTACTTTGTCATAGTTTTTTCTCAGGCAAACTGCAAAGTCACAATAGAAACTTTTTGCCTGCTCAGGCGACATAGCATTAATAAATGACGGCCTATTGCCTTTGCGACAGTCAGCATAGAGCGTAAACTGCGAAACTAATAATATTTCACCGCCTACATCGCCAATACTTCTGTCCATTTTTTTTGCCATTTTTTTGGTTGCATCACCAACCTCTGGAAAAACCCGCAAATTAACTATTTTCTTTATGATATAATCTCTATCTTTTTGCGTATCGTCAGCTTTTATACCCAAAAACACCAAAAACCCATGACCAATTTTAGACACAATTTTATTGTCAACACTAACACTTGCTGAACTTACACGTTGAATCAAAGCTTTCACAGAAAATCTCCCCAAAATAATAGTTCAAAGCTCGTTATACTTTGTACTTACACCTTTTGCTTTATGCACAGGATAATTTTTAGCATTGAGCGCCATCTTTTTCTCAACCGCTTGTGCAATATCAATATTTGTAGCCCTTGCAAAGCACATAGCTGTAATTATAATATCGGCAAGCTCCTGCTCTACTTTTTCTTTGTTTTTTTCAGCTTCTTTATACGACGCTGTATTATCACACCATTGAAACTTTTCCATCAATTCAGCCGCCTCCAAAGCAATTGAGATACTCATATTTTTAGGCGAATGAAACTGGGTCCACTGACGCGCATCAATAAATGCATTAACAAAGTCTCTTAATTCTTGAACCGTTGTTAATCTATCTTCCATAATAAAACCCTCAAAAAAATCCTGGTTAAAAAATTTTTACAAAAAAATCCCCGGGCGAACACCCGAGGATAATTATACCAAGATATTTAGTTATTTTAAAAACTTTCTTTTTTTACTTTGTCCGGAGCCCCAAGTTTATCTTTTAACTACACTTAGTTATTATGCTTTATAATAATATCACAATATTTCTTCTTCTTTTGGGCTTTATAAATCAGATCTTGGTAGGTCTTTATGTATCCGATGGGAAATGCGTAAGATTTAGGCAATAATTTTCCTGTTTTTTCCTCTTGCACTATAACATTAAGCTTTTGCGAATCCAATTCAAAATGCTTAGCATAAAAACCCAAAACACTTGTTTTCTGAGTCGTAATATCAAGCAACTTGCGCAAATAAAATTCATTTCCTTCGCTATTATAAAAAAATAAAAACTTGCCACAAGGGGTACATTCATTTTCCCCAGTTTTGCCAAAAATTTCTAGTTTTGGCTTGTATGTTCCAGATTTAAGATTTATTAATTTTAAAAATCTATCATCTTTATCTTCAACCATAAGACTTTTGCTATCTGGGCTAAAATTACAATAAATATCTTTTCCCTCAAAAACCTTTTTGTTACTATTAATATTATATAAACAAGCAACTTTATTAATTTCAACCCAAACATGTTTATTATCATTATTAAATTCAAACCCACCAGTACATTTATCAAGTTTTATTAATTCTTTTCCCGTCTTAACCTCAAACACCTTAAACTCGCCCTCATTATCAAAATGCACCCCCAAGTATGTGCTATCTGGGCGCGAAAACTCATAATTTGGAATATTTACATTAGACAAACTAAACTCTAACTTTTTGCCAGCTTTAATATCAATTATATGCAACTCTCCATTATCCAATCCCAAAGCCAAATAGTTGCCATCATCACTCAATGTATACTCACAAATATTATAATCTTCTATCAGCTTCATAATATGTAACATTGGCTTAAACGTTTTTAAGTCAAATAATTTAAGCTCTCTTTCATTATAGCTAGACACTGCGAGATATTTATTGCTTTTGTTAAAATAATAAAAGTAAAGTGGCCTTGCAGCAAGCTTCCCTGAATCATCAAATTTTTCTATTATTTTCAGTGTTTTGTTAGTTTTCAAATCATAAAGCGTATCTTTAATAGCAAAGTATCTCTCGTTTTGACTCCAAATAAAATTAAAACAATTTTTTACATACAATTCCAAATTTCCAGTTTTAACATCAAAAAGTTTGAAATTAACTTTAAAATATTTATCTAAAACATATAATTCTTCCACATCATCTTCTTCGGTTTGAAGCAGAAAGATTTGAGGACTACTATCTTTATTAATCAAATTTATAAAGTTTTTTAAAATTCTTTCATAAAAGCTATTTAAAAGAAAAACTAAGCCCCAGCCTTCAGACTCAGCTAAAGAAATAAATTCTTTTACATCTTTAATAACAAAAGAAATCAAAGCCAGTTTATTTCCATTTTGACTAAACTTAAAAAGAAACATATTCTCACTATCAGGATTTTCAACTAAACCAAAAGCTTTAAATTCATCATACAATTGTTTTGCTTCTGATCTAACATGAGCATCTATCTCTTGATCCTTATACAATTTTCCATAGGACATAAAATAAAGCTCTCTTAGCTTTTTATCCCATATATCTAAACTTGTTCTTTTTGTTTTTTTCACCCTGCTCAGGAGAAGGGCCGAAGAGACAAAGGGTTGTTTTTTATTTGCGTTAACAATATTATAAAGCTCTTGAAGCTTTCTCTCAAATATATACAAGTTTGTTTCTTCTGTTTTATTAATCATGCCTGTTCGTCGAAAAAACCTGTCATCTTGACGAAGTAATAATGACGAGGGCTTTTCAAAGGGCTCTTTTTTGTTCGCTTTAGCGATTTTATAAAGCTTTTCAAGCCTTTTCTTTAGTATATCTAAGTTGGATTCTTTAATCTTATATCCTGAGTTTACAAAAGGGCCTAAAAGAAAAATTTTAAGAATTTTATTAATACTTTCTTGTAATTTTTTATGTTCTTTCCTCTCCATCCCACCTAAATTGGCCGAAATAATTAAAAAAATTAAAAATAAATAGATAGTTATGCTTTTTTTCAGTATTCCCACAATAAAACCTTATTTTAGAATTAAAAAAATATTTATCTAAATAAGTTTATTTTAACTATTATTGTAAAAAAAAGATTATTAAAAAAAACAGGGTTTTTAGAGCATTACAAGCTGAAAAAAGACCAGAAACTTGTATCACTATAACCAATTATCACAATCACGTTATAATCTTGCGTAAATATTTCCCCGTGTGACTCTTCTTTGACTTTGCAACCTGCTCAGGCGTACCTTTTGCAATAATCATGCCGCCTTCATCGCCACCTTCAGGACCCAAATCAATCAAGTAATCTACTGTTTTGAGCACATCCAGATTATGCTCTATCACAACCATTGAGTTGCCTTTATCGATCAATTTATTTAGCACGTCTAAAAGCTTGTCTATATCGCTATTGTGCAAGCCTGTGGTTGGCTCATCCAGAATATAAAGCGTATTTTTCCCCCGTTTTGCAAGCTCATTTACCAATTTTATACGTTGTGCCTCGCCACCAGAAAGCGTCGTAGACGGCTGGCCAAGTTTCAGATAATCAAGCCCAACTTCACACAGAAGATCAAGTCTTTTTAAAATTCTTGCATGCGCAAAGAAAAACTCTTTTGCTTCATACGCAGTCATATCTAAAATATCAGCAATATTTTTGTTTCTGTATTTTATTTGTAGTGTTTCTGAGTTATATCGTTTACCATGACATGATTTACACTGCATAGAAACTTCTGGTAAAAAGTGCATAGCAACTTTTATAATACCGTCACCACTGCACTCAAAGCACCGCCCCTCTTTGACGTTAAAACTAAAACGCCCTACCTTATACCCTCGAGCATTACTTTCTGGCAAACTTGCAAACAATTTTCTAATCTCATCAAACACACCTAAATAAGTCGCCGGATTTGACCGAGGAGTTCGCCCAATTGGACTTTGATCAATCACCACCATGTTATCAAGTTGCTCTGCGCCAACCAAATCAGCAGTTGCAAGTACTTTTCTGCCTCTTCTTCTTTTACCAAAAAGCTCCATTTTAACCGCTGGAGCCAACTCCTGCATTACTAATGTACTTTTTCCAGAACCAGACACTCCTGAAATTCCACATAAGACCCCAAGAGGAAAATTAACCGAAATATTTTTTAAATTATTTTTGCATGCATGCTCAAGCTCTAAGAACCCAATTGGCTTTCTGATCTTGTGCTTTCTTGTGATACTCTTTTTGCCACTCAAATACGCACCGGTTATAGAGTTTTTATTATTTGCAACCTGATCAGGCGTACCAAAAGCGGTAACCATACCACCCAAAACTCCGGCCGCTGGCCCCATATCAATGATATAATCAGACTGGTACATCGTATCAATGTCATGTTCAACAACTACTACTGTATTGCCCTGATCACGTAAATATTTTAGGGTTTTTATGAGTCTGTCATTATCTCTTTGGTGCAATCCAATACTTGGCTCATCCAAAATATATAACACGCCACTTAACGCAGAGCCTATCTGGGTCGCAAGCCTAATTCGCTGCCCCTCACCACCAGATAATGTTCGCGCTGATCTATTTAGTGTCAAATAAGAGAGACCAACTTCATGCAAGAAATTTAATCTATTAATAATCTCTTTTATTAAGTTTTGGGCTATAACCTGTGATGCTTGATCAAGTTGTATCTCACTAAAAAACAGAATTAAATCTTTTATGGACAAGCTACAAAGATCATAAATATTTTTCGCACACTCATTTGACTCACTTACCCTATTTGCTCCATCTTGTTTGCCTAAATTCCCGGATCTACCAGATTTAATAGTAACAGCCAATGCATACTGATTTAATCTTTTACCAAAACATTTTCGACAGGTCTTTTCTTTGGCATATTTTGGACCAAAAAAATCTGGGTACTGGGTTTTCCAAAACTCATCATCATCCTCATCCCATGGCCACTCATGCACAAAACCAAGACCGCTACATCCGTCACATGCACCAACCGGAGAGTTAAAAGAGAAACATCGTGGCTCCAACTCAGGAATAGATTTCACACACTTGACGCACATTCTACTTGATGAATACAAATGTGCTTTATCACCAACAATAATTTTGCAATTACCCCCAGTTAATTTAAATGCTTTCTCCACAGATTCTTGCAGCCTTGAACACTCACTATCTGTAATCTCTATCGCGTCTATTAACAAATCTATATTATGCTTATACGTTTTTTTGAGCTTTAGTTTACTTATATCTTCTTCAGACGCAAATTTATACTTTTTCCCGTCTATAATAAACCTATAATAGCCGCAGGTAAATAACTCTAAAAGCTCTTTTGAAAATTCACCCTTTTTCTCACGCGCTATGGGCGCTGCGACGGTAATAAACTGGCCTGAGAAATTATGCAATAAGCCATTGGTAATCACCTCAGGAGACTCCGCCTTTATGCGCAGGCCACATTCAGGACAGTAAACTGTCCCTACTCTTGAATAAAGCACACGTAAATAATCACTAATTTCTGTAATAGTACCAACGGTAGAGCGAGGATTTGAACCTACCGTCTTTTGCTCAATCGCAATTGATGGGCATAGGCCATCAATTTTGTCAAAATCCGGCTTTTTTGCTATTCCCAGGAACTGCCTTGCATACGAAGATAGCGACTCCATATAACGTCTTTTCCCCTCCGTAAAGAGAATATCAAGCGCTAAAGAGCTTTTTCCTGAACCTGAGGGGCCTGTTATAATCGTCAGCTTCCCCTTTGGAATATCAACATTGATATTCTTTAAATTATGCTCTTTTGCCCCGTATACTTTTATCCAACCCTGATCAAACGCAGGATTAGATGCTAATTTGGACAATTTTTCAAGACTTTTTAAGCGTTTTGAATTTTTTGAACTATTTTTGCTTTTTTTCTTTTTAACGATAACCTTTTCCATAACACCTACATAAAAAAATAATTTTTTATAAAAAAACCTGAATAATAAGCTATTTTGTTACAAATATCATACCACAAATCCAGTTTTTTTGAAAGCAATATAAACACAAATAGCAAAAACCCCATTAAAATAGGCTTTCCCCAGAAAAATCTCTTTAAAATTCTTAGCTAGATGCGCCTTCTAATCAAGCTATACCCAGCTTTTGACTTATCTCCCAAATATCAAGCCCCACTCCAAATTATTTCCCTTTTCGCTTTTTCTTTAAAAATTTTTCTCCTTTTTTCATCTGCCTAAGCAATTTTATAAGAGGCATATTTTCCTTACTTTTCTTAACATTTTCAAAACCCCCTGTTTCTATCCACTCGCTTATCATCTCATCTATTATTTTTCTGAACTCTTTTTTATATTTCTCTCTATTTTCTTTAGTTGCAAAGTTATATTGAAATATTTTAATACCATTTTTAGGATCAAGAAATCCCGGTAAAAAGACTATTCTTCCCTGAACTGTATTAATTAAGCTAAGAATACCATACTTAGACTTAGATCCAAAAATTACTTGCGACTCCTGTGTGAAAGGGATATTTAAGTTAGTATACGCATTCAAATATGCAGATGTGCCATCAAGCCCAACCAATTTTTTGTTAACCGTCGCATAAACATTGCCAAAGGGTGTTCCAAATGCACGAGAAAGATAAACAAATTGGTCTACCTTTTCCTTAGGGATAAGTATCTGCAACATGTTACCACCTTTACCTGATGCCATATATTTGTTATAGCTTTTTCTTAACTTATTAATATATTTTTTATCAAAACCAAACTTGTCAAATATCACCTTTTTAATCAGAAGTTCTGGAAAATAGACACTTGCCCCAGAAATAAAGAAATTAAGAGTCCCCTCCCCTTTGATCCCTGTATTTCCAAATGGCGCAAAATTAACAGATAGCACCTGCGATCTTAAAGATTCTTCATGATCATCCCAGTTTTTCATTCTATTTTTTTTAAAGTATAAACCCCAATACTTAATAAATTTTTCAATTGTTTTCTCCTTAGTTGGACTTCCAAATCTTAAGATAATTTTCTCACCTAATTTTAGATCCAACAATTCTCTTATGGCCGCTTGAAGATCGAATAATAAGCCAGCTGCATTGTCATGAGCATGGTAAAACGAATAATAATTGGAATACTCTTCCTCTTTCTCTTTCATCTCTTTGATTATTTTTATGTAATCATCCAAATCCCGTTCTTTTATACGCTTCTTATAATAAGAACTTAAAAATTCTTTTAGTAAAAAATTAAAAATTTTATCAGTATCTTTTGGATAGAACGCCCTGAGAAGCGCTTCTGTTTGGGTATACTTGCTTTTTGGAAATTCTTTGAATACTTCTTTTTCTTTGGGAAACTTTTTCAGCTCCTTCAACTCCATCAAAAGTCTAGCTTTACGTACTTTTATTTTTCCAGGTATTTCCAAAATCAAACTCTCTGCTTTTTTTCTTAATTCTTTTGGAATTTTAATTCTATGTTCTAAAAGTACGTCAAAAACTCTCCTCTTCTTTTTATCAATAACATCTTTAATTA
>JBHPCA010000013.1:0-30900 GCA_042576225.1 Candidatus Babelota bacterium | reverse complement strand
TCATCATTATTAATAATATTAAGATTGGCGCCACAGGTAATCAAATAAAAAAACATCTCTGTCTCGCAGTAAGAATAGCTACAAATAAGAATCGGAGTGTTACCAGAACTAGTAAATTTATTGATAGATTTTATAGCCCCATTTTTTATTAAGTACTTCACCATATCTAAGTTATGACCATAACAAGCATAGTGAAGTGGCGTCCTCCCATAAGAATCAATTTTATTAATATATTTTTTAGCCCCATTTTCGATTAAGAGTTTCATAGTTTTAAAATCAAGCTTGCTACAAACAGCCAAAAGAGGTGTGCTTCCATTATTAGTAACGTTGTTAATAGATTTATCAGCTCCCTTTTTAATTAAATACTCCACCAGTTTATATTTCAGTTCATCAGTACAAAAACGTTTGCACGCAAGAAAAAGAATTGTTTCACCAAGGCTATTGACCTGATTAACATCTATATTTTTTTCCTCAATAATTTTTTTAACTTTCTGCAAATCAACCGGGCCAGACCCCTTACCAATAAGCTCGAAAATGCCACCACCCGCAAAGATCGACATATGCGTAAAGAACATCACTGATGCAAAAACAAATAATAACAAGTTTCCTTTTCTTATCACGACAAACCTTTCTAAGCTGTTTGCATATTAAATTCAACTAGATTTCTATATAAGTTCAAGCAGATTATCAAATAAACGTTCACTTATCAAGAATTTAAAAAGATAGCAACTTCCGTCACTCCCCCAACTCCAACATAAGCGCTTCCCAGGCCTTATTTTTCTCTTTCAGCTTGTCTTGTAACGCAGCAAGCTTCTTTGTCGCATCACTATATTTTTCTGTCCCATACTCCAGAGTTTCAAACACCCCCATTAAGCTTCTTATCTCTTTTTCTAGTTTTGCAATACTTGACTCAAGTTTTTTCAGCTGCTTTTGTTGACTGTATTTATTCTTCCTGTCACCCTTGCACTCTCCATCTAGATTTTTTTGAGGCACCTTTTTACTCCGCGCACCAACATCTTTGGCTCCAAGACTATCTTGCAAATAATCTTTATGGTATAAATATTCGTCATAGTTGCCTTTATAAGAAAACGTCCCGTTTTCAGTAAGCTCAAGAATATCTGTTGCCAAACTGTTTAAAAAACTTCTATCGTGAGATACAAATAAAATGGTCCCATCAAATGAGCTCAGAACATCCAGTAGCACATTTTTAGATTGTATATCCAAATGGTTTGTCGGCTCATCAAGAATCAAAAAATTGGCCCCTTGCAATAGCACTTTAACCATTGCAACCCTATTTTTCTCACCACCACTTAATACAGAAATTTTCTTATTAACATCATCACCACTAAACAAAAATGCGCCTAAAAGATTTCTAACTCGCGCACGAGCAGCATCAGTTTTGCACACAGATTCTGCTTCTTCAAGCACAGTATTAAGCTTATTGAGCGATTTGTTCTGATCCTGCTGAAAAAACACCGGCTTTACATTGTGCCCAAGTTCAAACCGGCCTTCTTGTGGCTCATAGCTGCCCATAATAATACCAAGCAACGTGGACTTGCCTGTTCCATTAGGCGCAACAATCGCAACTTTATGCCCACGACCGATCTGAAACGTCCCGTTTTTGAAAATCCTTTTGCCCGGAAAAGAAAAACCAAGCTTGTTCACCGTCAGCACTATTTTACCCGTCGGCTTTGTGGGCGCTAAACTAAACCTAAGCGTACCCTGCTCACGCTCAATCTCAACTTTGTCCATTTTCTCAAGAGACCTAAGCATACTTTGGGCCATTTTTGCTTTTGACGCTTTGTATCTGAACTTATCAATAGTGGCCATCTTCTTTTTGATAAATTTTTGCTGCTCTTCATATTTTTTTTCAAGCAGCGCTTTATCAGCCTCTTTTTGCATAATATACTTGCTATAATTTCCATTATACATCTTAAGATTACCAAGCGAGATATCACAAATATACTCACACACCGTATCTAAAAAATATTTATCGTGAGAAACCAATAGAAAACCAAAATCAGCATCTTTCAAAAACTGAGAAAACCAATCTTTTGCAATTAAATCAAGGTGGTTTGTCGGCTCATCAAACAGATAAAAATCTGCCTTTTTGAGCAATAATTTTGCAAGAACAAGACGCATCTTCCACCCAACACTCAACTGAGATACGCACGATACAGGTCCATTTAACCCATCTAACACATTTAATTGGTCTTGTGAAAAACCTAAACCCTCAAGAATTTTTATTGCCTCCACTCGTTTTTTCTCATATTCGAGTTCATTTAACTCAGCATGCAAATGGGCATATCTGGCAAGTAACTCCGGGGTCTCACCTTCTGTTTTCAAACGTTGCTCAACTGTAACTAACTCGTCCAAAAGTTTTTCCATGCCTGTATACGTGCAAAGCGCCTCATTCACAATCGTTCTTTCAGAGGTCAAAACCACATCCTGCGGCATAAACGCACATTCAAAAGACTTTGGCATGTGAACCTTGCCCTCGTCAATGTGCTGCTGCCCTGCAATCACTTTTAACAGCGTTGTCTTTCCTGCCCCATTTCTGCCCACAAAACCAACTTTCTGATGCGGCGCAATGTTACAGGAAATATGGTCAAACAAAACCCTTTCGCCAAAAGACAAACTTATATTATCCAGTTTAATCATAATTTTTCTTCGTCAAAGCCCTAACGCCCTTTTTGTATTCCACTTATATTTTATCTATCAACTTTTTTGCCTGATCCTCAGATGATACTGCTTGGCAAAATTTTTCGCATATAACAAAAGAATCCCCCCGTCATTCCTGAGTTTAATTTATCCTGCCGTGTGCGCCATAGCTCTAAAGCGACGGCGTAAGCCTGTCCAAGAGAAGGGTTTATATTAAAAGCTTGTTTTTTATAAACCAAGCTTATCTCTAACAATATAGCAAAATATTTGAATATCAGGAAGGATAACGGAAAGTAGCCTTTCAACAACCCCTTATCAACAATATTTTCATATGCTATATATTTTCACAAGATAACGCACAATTTACTCTTTTTGCGCCTTTTTATAGCTTGTAACAAATCAACGCCACCTACATCCCCCATAAACTTAAAGATATTAGCGCCGACGCCCGCTGGAAACTTTTTGTATAATCTCAGCAAAAAAGTAACTGCGCTCACCAAATAACCAAGAAACTTTTTTGCTCTTTGCTTGAGAGCAAGCTCCCTCACCTGAAATAGATATTTCAGCTCTTTTGGGTCATCCCAGTGATTATCAGGGTTACACTTTTTTCCAAAATATTTCGGCGCAAGCAATCTTTTTAAATTCACAGTTTCGCTAAATATATCCCAACGGGATAGTAACATAATGGGGGTATACGCTGGAAACAATAGCAACAAGTTCTTATGTTTTAATATCACATCTTGTATCGTATCCCCATTACTATCTTTTATTTTTTTACCCGCAAATGCTGCAAAAAAACAAGCACTTTTGTACTTAAAAAACTGCAAGTTAGAAAAAGAAATAATCTTGTAAAACTTGTAAATCTCATTTTTAAAAAACAAATCTTTATGCTTTTGATGCATCTTGACTAACCCATCAAGCGCAACTCTATCAATATGGGGTGTACTTTTATTTTTTATAACCAAAAAACTTCTTACAATATTAAGCGCTTCTTTTTTTGCTGTCTTGGAATTAAACCTTTTTTTCTTAAATAAATCTAAACTCAAACGCAACTTGTCCATTTTTTTCTTATTTTTCTCTACTATTTTTTTTGTCCTTTCATCCACATGATAGCTATATCTTACAAGATTCTTATTGCCCACGCTGGACCTTAAAATAACTTGCGAATAAATTTCTGATTTTGAACCCTGATCAACTAAGTACTGCACTATCTTATAGCAACCCTTCAAGGCAGCATAAAAAGCAGGCACCCTGTCTTCAAGCCCTCCTGGCAAATTAATATTTGCCCCAGATTCAACAAGATATTTCACTATTTTTATATTGCCCTTATGCACTGCAATATGAAGTGGGGTAAAATTTTCAATAAAGTCTTGTGTCATACCGTTAATATTCGCCCCATCTTTTATAAGCTCTTTTATTTTCTCTAAATTTCCTGATTTGCACGCCTTGAGCAACCTCTTGTTCAAAACCCTTTGGCTATTCACTTTTTTAATAATCTTCATAGTCTTCATGGCCTCCATGGCCTTAAGAGCATTGGGCAACAAAAAAGTTAAAAAAAATATAAAATATAAAGCGAAAAATTTCTTCAAGCCTATTCCCCTGTCTCCCCACATGCAGGCATAGCATTACCATACACAACGTCATTTTGAGAAACTTTGGACAGTGGCTCCATTGGCAATGGCTCCATTCCCAATTTTACCTTTAAATCATACCATTTTTGCTCTACATAATTAAAATCAAACAGCTTCTTTTTTTTGTCCTGCAAAGAAAATCGCATGCCAATAAATTCTATTTCGCCATCTAATGCATCTTTTTGAAGTGCACTATTATATTGATCAAGAGCCCTCTCGACAGATTTGACATGCTTAAGTTTATCATCAATAAAAATAACTTTTTTTGGCTTATAACCCGTTTTTTTCAAGAACGCAATCAACGCTTGGCCCTTATCATTACTTGCAGTAAATATCACCCCATTGGAAAATCTAACATTATACTTGAGTGGCAAAAGCAACTCTTTTTTGTACGGGCTTGTTTTTACAAAATCTATATTAATATCTTTAAGCTGCACAATGGTTCTGTCTGCAATTGGAATCGATCTATTGGTAAGCGCCATAACTGGTATTTTTTTGCATTGTAAATTCTTGATAATCTTTGGTGAATTACCAATTGGGGTCATATCAGTAAAATCTTGCATAGTAAAATATGCGCTTAACACCAAACTTTTTGCATCGTTTTGACTTACCCCCTTGTTTTGCAAATAATCTATTTTATGAGGTATCCATGAATCAAGATCAGCAAAATTTTCTGATACGGTATTGTCAATATCAAAAATAACTATTATATTTTTCACGGCGTTTTTTTTGCTATTTTTGCCAATGTATTTATGAATATCGTTAAGATCATCACTTTCAAAAATAATCGCACAAGCATGAACGCTTACAAATACAAGTGCCAATACTATTTTACACGCTATTTTTCTCATAAATCACTCCCATATTTTGATTATTAATCCAAACTCGTATACAAGATAAATATATAATCACACAAAATCTAATCTTTTTTTAAATCTTTTAACTGCAATAAAGCCGCACACAATAATCCAAACCCACAATACTCCCATGCAAAACCAAAATGACAAATACCCTTGCTGTCCTGAAACTGCCGCGTGAATGCCTTCCATTGCATATACCAATGGGTTGAGCAAAATTATACGCGCAACAGTACTATTTACGGCATTCATGACGCTCCATGAGTATTGCGTCGCCCCAAAAAACCATAATGGGAAAAGCAATCTAATACCCACATTTTCTATTTTATACGAGTGTCTTATAAAACTTGATACCAACAAAAAGAAAAACCCCGTAAACAGTGATATCGTCATAAACATAGCAGCAAACTTAAAAAACGAAAAGTGGGACAGATCCATTCTGCTTCCCAATACCAATTTAAACACAGGAAGAACAATTAACGACGGTAAAAACTTCACGACTGAGTGGCCCACTGCATAATGCAACATGACCATCCAAGACGGCAAAGGGAGCGTAAGTTTATAGTCTATTACCTTTTTGGTTTCTATATCCTCAATTATTTTATATGACGAGTCCCATATTCCCCAAAAACTATTGGCTGCTATGCAACTTATAACAATAAACTCTCCAAATTTATCGGTCATGCCAAGCTTTGGAAGTATGTAAGCTGAAACAACAACTATTGACCCACTCCAGAACAAGATATTTACCAACTGCCCCAGAAAAACCTGTCGCAATATAACAAGCTCAGTTCTTATCAACAGCCAAAACAAATATAAGTAAGACTTTGCCCGGCTTAACATCGTATCGTTACTTGCTATTTTATTAACCATGTTATTTAGCCTCTTCTTCAATTAATTGCACAAACACATCTTCAAGCCTACTTTTTTGATAATCTTTCATCAGATTCTTTGGTGTATCTATTAATTTTATTTTACCAGCATCAAGCACTATGATTCTATCTGATAAAATTTCAGCCTCGTCAATATAATGGGTTGTCAAAATGACAGTAACACCCATTTTTTTCAAGTCTCTAATATTATCCCAAATTTTTCTTCGTATATTTGGGTCCAAACCAACTGTCGGCTCATCAAGAATAAGCAGTTTGGGATTATTCATTAAAGATCGTGCGATTAACAATCTACGCATGTAGCCACCGGAAAGAACATCTGGCCTCATTTTGCGATATTTGCCCAGACCATATCTTGCAATTAAATTATCCATTCTTTGTTTAACTTCTTTTGCTGAAAATCCATAATATAAGCCTGCAAAATAAAGATTCTGCTCAACGGTTAAATCTTTTATAATATTTGGGTTTTGCGGACAAAAACCGACCAATTTTCGATACGCATTCACATCTTTGTAAATACTCTCGCCGTTAATCAACACATCTCCTGATGTGGGCGGATGGAGCGTCACCAATATCGAAGATAGCGTGGTCTTTCCTGCACCGTTTACCCCAAGCAGGCCAATTATCTCCCCTTTGTGAATATCAAAACTTACTCCATCAAGCGCTTTGATCCTCTGGTCTTTAACCTGATAAAATTTTTTAAGATTTTGCACTTTAAGCAAAACATGTTCCATAATATGTTCCATAATAGTTTTAAAAGATAAATATAATTTGAAAAAGAAAAAACACAAAAAAGATATGGGCCCTTAATGGGCGTACATAAATGTACGTGTTATCAATCGAATATTAATTATCATAACTTTGCCCCTATATTAAAAAGCATTTACCAATAGCATGCCAAAATATAGGGGCTCGTCAACTATTATTTTAAAAATTAGATCTACTAATGTTTAATCTATTTCTTAAACAGCTTTTTCCATGCATCTGTCTCTCTAATCAATGGGCAGAACATAGTAGCCGCAGACATCAGCGCAAGCAGCACAAACGACATAACAAAAAGATTCACATCTTTTTTAATGCTGTAGATAAGCACATAAATAAACAAAAACCAAAAGATAGCCTCCAAAAAACCAAAACCATACTCTTTTTTTGTCATCATTTCTCCCTTTACTCCCTCTCTCGTGAAAAAAGTTTTTTCCACGCATGTGTTTCTCTCATATACGGATCAAGATTGCAAGCAACATACACAAGCACAAGCAACACAAATGAAATCAAGAGCATATTGACATCGTATTTTACGCTATACAAAAACAGGTAAATAAAAATATACAAGAGCACTAGCTCTATTGCCGTAAAAATATCTTGTTTTTTGGTCATTATATCTCCTCTTTATAATTCCCTTCTCTCATTAATTATCCATTTTTCACAACACCACTTTTTTCTTTCTACCACATGTACATAAAATCATGCAAGTGTTTTTTGATGTTGCTTGAAAATTCCCAGAGAAAATTACTTTCAAATTTTTTCAAGAAACCATAAGGAAAAACCGTTCTTAGCAAGATTTTTGTTGACTTTGCCCCATCTTATGCTTGTTTTCAGCCATTACGGCTCTACTTTGAAACATCCAATCTTCCTTGAAATCTCGAAGTCCAGGTTCGAATTTTCAAGGAAGACCGTCAAAATATCACATTAAAACTACAAGCTTTTTTCAATAATTTCTTTTGCTATTGTATCTTTATGCTTTATCACCATTTTTTTCATAGAATCGCACAACTTATTAAATTCTTTCTTAGAATACTCTAATTTAAATGTCGACTCAGAAATAGGGTTTGTAAAGTAAAGAATGGCTGGGATTTTTTTGTTTGTTTTTTTACTTTTATCCCATTTAAATATAAAAAGATTTGCGCTTATTTTTTTATAGTACTTCAGTGATGGGAACGCAAACCCATTTTTGTCTGCATACTCTTTTGCTATAACTAATTCAGGAAAACCTTTTTCGCAAGCATCTGATGAAGCATCACAACAAACAATAATATTCGGCTTTCTCCTCAAAAGCGGCGGAATAGTCAAATTAAACTCAAAGCCAGCATCAGCCAACGTTAAAAACTCTTTTTTATAGGAGCTTGTTTTCATGTTATACGTTGGATTATTAACTTTTGACGGTAAAAAGTTTTTTTTGGAAAGCTTATATTTTTTTATAATAAAACGCACAAAACTATCAACTTCAGTTTTAAACTTAAACGTCTGAGGAATAGCATCAACTATTTGCAAAAGAAGATCCCCCTCATTAAAATCATACGGGCTTCCAAAAAGACCAAAATTAAAACCAAGCGACTCCTGGCTTCGTCTCTTGGTAAGTTTCCCATCTTTAAATTCGCTTCCAAAATATTTTGTCGGCACAAAACCGTGCAAATAATCGCTTCCAGAACTGTTGGGAGTTACTTCAAACGGCTCATAATGCTCTGTTTTATCAAACGTGTCTTTCATTATAAGACTAAATAATGGGTACGGATATTTATCCGTTTTTTTCAAAAATGACCGTATATTTTTAAACGAAAGATTTTGCCCACTTTGTGGGAGATCACCCATGAGTCTATCGACCACTAACGCACCCCACAGATCAGCCGGCTCTATTTTTCCATAATTTTTATATTTTTTCGCCAGTCTTTTTATAATTTCTTGCCAGTTTACCTGTTTGAAATTCCAAAAACTTTTAGACATGCGATCTTGCATATCTTGCTTAAACTTTTTAAGAAAACCCTTCTTTTTTTTATAAAACGCATTTCTTGCAAGCAACGTTCCAATACCCCATGCTGACCCTGAAAGTCCAGAGATATATGTCGTGCTACCAAGAAGACCAATCTGTTTTGCCCCAAGCATAAACCCCAGCATGGCAACAAACGCCCGATATCCCCCACCTGAGAATGGCATCCCTATTGTTGGGCATTTTGATAATTTTTTCCCCGTAAGTTGCTCTTGAGATTTCTTCACTACTGGCTTTCGCTTTTTAATATACTTTATTTCTTTTTGACAAAGCTTACCACTTGTATCAACAAAAATATTATTGGTACTCTTATGGTTGTTTTTGTGCATCCCATACGCACGTGAAACAAAAAAAATTTGGACAAAAAAATTTGGGATTAAAAAAATAAGTAATAATAAAAATAAATTACCAAAAATAGAACCTGTTTTTGCAGACTTCACTACTTGCATCACACTTTCCTCCTCTATTTAGTCTTGGTAAGAAATAACACAAAAAACGCTTCTCCCCCCCGACATCCCTTATCTTAGTTTATCCTGAGCCTGACGAAGGGCCTTGTGATATAATATTACCTTCAAAGTCTTTTATTTCCACAGACCCGGAGAGCGATTTTGCTTTAATCTCCCCAGCTGCGCCTGAAGCTCTTTTTATCTCAATAGAACCAGATAATGTTTTTGCTTTCACCCCGGCATGCACTTTTTTCAATTCAATATCGCCACTTTTTGAATCAACCTCAATGGCCCCTTTTACATTTTCCATTTCAATGTCGCCACTTAAAGTACCTACATTGACACGCTTGCCTTTAGCGTCTTCAATCTCAATGCTTCCACTTGCAGAACTTACAAAAATATCCCCTGATACATCTTTGGCTTCAATGCTGCCAGATTTTGTGTCAACTTTTAAATTTCCAGCAATATCTTTTGCTTCAAGATCCCCTGAAAAACTATTCATATCGATATCGCCTGTTATATGCTCAAGCTTCACGTTTGCTGCGTGCGTCTGGATCTCCAGTTTTTGCACCTGAAACTTTTCTGCTTTTACAGCACCTGCATAAATTTTTATTACCATTGAAGCCAACACTCTAGGAACCTTTATCTCATAATACACTTGGCCATAAATTTCTTTCCCCTGTAACTGCTGCTTCTCAAATGAATTTCTGTCGTCTACAACTATACAGTTTTTCTTATCTTTATATTCCTTCTTGCCCACCGTCACACGTATACGCTTGAGATCTTCTTTTGTTCTTGCTTTTTTCTCTGCTTTTATCGAGATAGTATCCTTATCCCAAGCTTCTATTTTTATGTCTCCTGCGGTACAAGACAAGTGTAATAAATCTTCAGGTGATGCCTGCATAGTAAAGTTTTTCACCTCTGAAAATACAAGTTCTGATTGATTAATAGCAGAACCCCCATAACTGGTCTTTTTAAAAATATCACAGATAAAGCAACCGGTGCCTTTTGTAGGCCAACCCCTATCATGAAGACGAATAGCCTCTTTAGTAATAAGAAACAAAATAGCAATAACTGCCAGATATCTCATAACTTTTTTATTAATAAATCCCAGCAACAAAAATAATAAAAATACAAGCAATATAATTCTACACATAGCACACCTATTTTACTTTACTTTATTCTATTTTACCCTTTGGAAAAATCTATTCAATCGAATTCTTTTAAAAAAATCTATCGGATTTTTTATCAAATCCCAAATCCACCAACTTTCATCACTATCAACTGACCAGATTCTATACAAAATCTTGGCATGTATTAATCTTCTTTTGATTGGCCCAAACACTCGCGAATCACTACTTCCCAACCTATTGTCACCCATGCACCAATATTCATCGCCTCTCAGTTTTACATAAAACTCATCGCCATTATTCCAATAATCTTTGCCTCTTACAATTTTCTTCCCTTTATCTTTACTTGGAGTTCCTGGGCGAAAAATAATAGGCTCGCCATCTTGCCCCTTAAAAATACAATTTTTTTGTATTCTATGGAACGGTTGCGTTTTTCCAAAGGGTATATTGGGATCATACGACTTTAATGCCAAAAACTGCCCAAGATTTATTGATGGGTTTTTTTGTAGCATTTTTCGTATATCAACCAGACTTTTCTTCCAAACCTGTATTAATGGATATTTGTTTAAATACGGTTCATACAACTTTTTGCCGTTTATATAAATTTCCGGCTTGCCATTTTCTATAACCCCTTTCACCTCATCACCCGGCACGCCAATTGTACGCTTGGTCCAGTTTACCGGCCCCCATGCATACTCTTGAAATAATCGAGTAAGTTTATTCTTAGAGTAATTAAATAGTGGGTCATTAAACGCAATAATATCGCTCCGTTTTATATCTGAAAACAAAATCGTAAACTTATCGGCAAAAAACCGTTCGCCTACAAGCATTGTAGTTTCCATAGAACCGGTTGGCACCTGATACAACCCAAACCCAAAGGTTCGTATTAAAAACACGATTACCAATAATATTGCAATCTCTTTCACGTCTTTTAAAAAGCCGCCTCTATTGGTATTATTAACTGGATTACCTTTTTTTAAATAATTCATATCTTATTTTACCCCCATTAATTTATTTTTTCTCTTCTGATAAAAATACATGCACAAACCTGCCACAAACGCACCAAGTAACGGCACCATTGCCAAGAATCTTGTTGCATGTGTTTTTCCCATATCAAACCAACTAAAATATGCAAAAATCGCACATGAAGCAAATGCCAAAAGAGTAAGCAAAATATGGGCATACTGTTTTTTGCTTTTTTGTAAAAGAAATAACGCCACTAAAGTAATAAAGAATGCTGCCAATATGCCTAAGTTTACCATTGAAAGCAGTGCATATTTACTTGCAGTCACGCTTACTATTAAAAAAGTAATTACACCTTGAATCAAAATAGCGACCCATGGACGATGATTTTTGTTTAATTTTTTTATATGTTTTGAAAACGGCAATAAATTCTCCGATGCCAACGCATACAATGTTGATGAGTTCGTGGTAAACATGCTAAATATAGAAACCACAAACACAAGCGCAACAGCCAGTTCAAAAAAGAATGAAATAATCGCTTTAATCTGGACAGGTAAAGTCATAAAGTTGACCACGCCCTGTGAACCATATTTCACAAGATTCTCTGGCCCCATTATGTTCAATAAGCCAAAATGAAACAACGTGTATACAACCGTTATAATGAAAAAGGCAATCAATATTGCATTTGACGCATTACTCTTTTTCCCTTCAATCAAATGGCTTATTGCACAACAACACTCAAATCCCCAGAACCCAAAAAGGGCAACTGGCAACACTGAAGGCAACTGTGATATCTCAGAGGAAACAAGCGTTAATGACGGATTTAAATAAAAAAGAAAAACAGCCAAAACAAACAATAACGGCATAAGCTTTAAAATTGTACCAATATTTTGAATACGTCCGACAATTTTTATACTTAAAAAAGAGGCAAGTGTCACCAAAGTTATAAATATTACGTTAAACCACACAGGGGCAATAGATATCCCCAATCCCTTGGACACAATATTAAGTATAATATTGCGCAACAACACTGTTTGCAACGCACTCACTCCAATATAACCAAGAAAATACAACCACCCATTAACAAACCCCATAGTCGGGTTAATCAGATTTTTTGCATAGACATAAAAACTTCCTGCACCCGGAAAAATTCGAGCAATCATGGCAATACTCAAAACCACCGGCAAAAATATCAAAGCAACAATGGGCCAACTTAAATAGGAGGCGTATCCGGCTTTTTGCGCCATCATAGAAGGTCCGAAAAAAATTCCCGTACCAATCATTATATTGATATTAATCAAAATGGCGGTCCAAATGGATATTTTATGCTGCTTTTCCATGAAAAACCCTTTAAAAAATATTATTTAAATTATTTGAACATACTCTCTATTATACATCTATTAGAGTATCAAAACACGCAATAAAAGCAAGAACCCAACTTGTTGCAACAAACTGGGCTCTTGCTTTTGAAAATTTGCTTTTATCAGGCTTAGCAAACAACTTCGTTGTGCGCAATAGCTTTTTTGTGTTTTTTTGCCAGGTAGAACGCGACAAACAACCAGGCTATCACAAGCCCAAATGAAATATAAGAACTAACCATTATAAACATGTGAACACCTGCAAGGCCATATTTACTTGTAAACACTTTTCTCAACAAGTTAACGGCTGAGCCCAAAGACTTTGAGGATCTACCTCCGAACATCTCTATCCAACTCATCGATTTATATCTGGTAACTTTTGTAACAGGGACATAAAGATTTTTTAATGTTGGTTGGTTTAACGCATAGTTAATAGCTTTTGCAAATACCATTATCCAAAATGCAACACCCAGCACGGGATATGTTTTAAACACAAATATCGCAACTGCAACTAAAATCGGCGTCATTAACAAAGAGGTAAACATACCAAGCTTACGTTGAATACTGTTTATACCAAACAAGACGCATAATGTCGCAACAATTCCTGTCGTATAGCCATATTTTGCCAAATATGCAGCATTTGCAGCCTCCAGTGGAAACGCTGCCTTTGCCATGACCTTAAATTGGTAATCAAATATGGTCACAATAATCTCATACGTCATAATCACAAAAAGTATACCCATCAAGTAACCATGTTGCATGATAATTTTTATCCCCTCTAAAAACCCGACCTTCTCCTCCGTTTTAGCCCGCTCATCCTGAGCCTGTCGAAGGGCTTGCTTAGCCTGTCCCTCATAACTCACCAACTGATCTTTTGGAGTAAAACGCATAAAAAGCCATAACAAAAAACCAATTAAAAACATCAATAAACCACAAATTCCAATTATCGGTGCGCTTGTTTTAAATCCTAGATTTTTTGCTGTAATAAAATAGGGCCCCACAAGATTACCTATCTGCCCAAATAAATAAATTAAAGGAAAACCCCTTTTTGCCGACTCTGGCAATGTAATATCGGTCACAATGACCCAAAATAGTGCAACTATTACAGAGCCAAAACTTTCTACATAGAAATACCAAAGCCAGCCCATTATTCTACTCGATGAAACAACTTTGTCAGCAAGGCCATATTCCGAATACATAAAGAAAGCTGCAAATGCAATAGCCAAAACAGCATATGCTATCATCATTATGTAAAAAACTTTATCCCGCTTGAAAGTGTCTATAAGCTTTGTGTAAATCATAACTACAGGAAGCAGAAAAATTGCTGAGAATATTTTTGCCCAAGGCGTATTTGTAACACCTACAGTTGCGGCAAAAATGCTGTCTTTCACCGGATGCATTATCCAATATACAAAAATCATGAAAAAGAACGTGACAGCTAAAGATAAAAACTTTCTTACCTCCGCCCTACTTTCAAATTTCCCCCAAAGTGATTGGGTAATCTTCTTTAAAAATTGTTTTATTGTCGCAAGCATGGAAAAACTCCTTATAAGTTTGACATACACTACTTCACATTCTTGTCCACAACCATGATTATAGCGCGTCTGAGGCATTACCCTCTACAAAAAATTATACTGTACCCTACATGCCTTTAAGAAACGTGTTTCAAGACACTAAAATTTAAAGAGATCTCCAGCCCTTGCGCAAGAGGACAATGTAACAATATATAGGCAAACCAGAGAAAACACAAGACATTACCAAAAAAATCCCCTTATTAACCCCTAAGAAACCCCTTTAAAGCTCTTTTTGTGTGTTCTTGAAAAAAACATTTACAAATTGTTGATTTTTATTTAGAAAATAGTTTACCCTAAAAGTAAGAATAAAAAAGACCCTAACATAGTAGAAACACCTACACTCTTACAACAAAAATAACAAAATTGGAGAAAATATGGATAGCATGAAAAAAAGAATAATTGGAATATTGTCATTGCTAGTCCTAATCGGGCTAGCAGCAACTTTGCATATGTCGCATGCCGTACACTTTGGAAACCCATTTAGCGTAATGAAAGCAAAAAGAAAACTAACCAAACCAGAACTTATAAGAGCAATAAGGTTAATGGTCGCTGCAGAATACGAGGCCGTACAACTGTACACCCAGCTGGCAGAATCAACTGACAACAAACTCGCAAAAAAAGTATTAATCGATATTGCCAACGAAGAAATTGTCCATGCCGGAGAATTTTTGAAACTTCTAAAGCATCTTGCCCCTGATGAAGAAAAGCACTACCAAGAAGGTGAAAAAGAAGTTCAAGAAATTATAGAAAAAATGAAGCTCGAACGAGAAGCATTTTTAATGGAGATACAAGATAAAGTAGGCGAATAATCAATTGCACCCAAATTGGCTCTAGCATTTTTACTTTTTTGTTTTTTGATCTACAATTAAAATAACTAATTTACGCAAACTCGAAAATTGAAATATTTAAAAAACAGCAAAAACAAGGGCTTCTTTGCAGATGAAAAAACTCACCCCCCGTTCTCCCTGAGCTTGACGAAGGGTATATATTAGTTTTTATTTAGTGTATTTATTATATAAAAAAATTAGCTACTAAGAGTTTTTTTGCAACCCTTTTTAGAAAAAACAAACTTTTAATATAAACCCTTCGTCAAGCTCAGGGAGGACGGGGGGAGAGCACCTTGTTAAATTGGGCATTTGTTCCTTGTGTTTTTATTTCGAGTTCGCGTTAATTTATTTATTTTTTTGTGAAAAATATATATAAAAATTATTTAATAAGGAAAAAAAATGCCAGAATTTGCGCGCCCTTTTAAGGGCACCAAGTATGACAGAAAACTTACCAAACAAGAACTTATTCGTGAAATACGCTATTTAATCGCTGCAGAATATGAAGCAGTGCAGCTTTACATGCAACTAGCTGAATCAATAGATGATGAACTTTCCAAAGAAGTCTTAATCGACATCGCCAATGAGGAAATTGTCCATGCAGGCGAGTTCTTAAGACTTTTAAAGCATCTTAATCCTGATGAAGAAAAGTATTACCAAGAAGGATATCAAGAAGTCGAAGAAATGATGCAAAAATTAGGTAAAAAGTAACACTATTTTTTAATACCCATTTTTTGCAGATTTATTGCAAAAGCCCGTCTATAAAATTGCTTATTGGCTTGCCCATTGGCTAAATTACGAACAGCCAAAAAGGTATAAACCTCTTTGGCGCATTCTAATGGGCTTTTTTTGTTTGTATCAACAATACAATCATAGTTCAATTGAGAAATAATTTTCACACAATTACTATATTCCAAACCAAAATGCAATAACAGTTTTTGCTTAACCATATTGTATTGCGCTTTTAGTTTATCTGGTAAATTCTGATGGGCAAAATAAGAAATCTCAATATCTTTGCGTGAAAGTGAACCCAACCCCTTTTGAAAAACATCTTCTTGCAAAAAGTTTTTTAGTGAAGCACCAGTTTTTTTGTAACAATTACTAAACTGCAAAGTCGCAAAAATTGACCGCATCTCTTTTGGTTTTTGCTGGAAAAAAGCCATTCTATTTCTTTCTTTCAATCTATCGACAACTTTATAAAGTGGGCAATAAACAAGAACCAGATATACATCAATATCTTGTAGGGTTTCAAAGCAACGGCGCACATCTTTCTTACCCTCTAGCCCACTCAAAACAGTATCGACCAAAACGTTTTTCCCATTACACACGAGAGACACTATTTTTTTATACATCAAGTCTCTTTTATGACAAATTTTTTTTAGAAATTCTTTCTTGGGAAGTTTTTTCTTTATATTTTCTAGAAACAAATCTGCAACAAAATCATCTAGAGAGACTATCTCATACCCTGGGCCAAATAATTTGATCAATTCTTTTGCTATACTTGTTTTTCCTGAACATGAAGGCCCGTCTAGTAGCAAAATAGTGCCTTGCTGGCTACCTGTGCTACACCAAATTTTTTTTACCCAAAAAAAACAAAATAAAGAGAATAAAAACACACAAAAAAATAAAATTATTATGTTTTTTAAGCTCTTCTTTTTTGCAAGCTTCACATTACCGGCCTCCAAGCCCTTACTTACAATACCCACTGGCTAGCTTTATGCATTCATCGGCACCAGGAATCAGATCAAGCTGCAAAGCCTCATTTACCGTTACCCATCTGGCCTGACTATGCTCAGCTTTACTTATTTTAATCTTCTCAGGTTTTTTTAGAAACGTTGCTTTAAAAATATGAAACAAAAAGTCTATGTCTGGGTATTTTACAAAAACTGTTTTGAACAGACAAATATCTTTTTCGCATAGCACAATTCCTGTTTCCTCAAAAAGCTCTCTTAAGACTGCCTGCTCTTTGGTCTCACCACTATCCAATTTACCAGCCGGCAGGCCCCACGTATTTCCATATGGCTTGCACTCATTTCGTTTCAAAAACAAAAACGTATCACCAAACTGGCAATAGCAAGAGACCACTTCCATCTTGGGCAAAAAATTTCCCGGCTTCTCTAAATGTACCAAATTTTGCACAACAAAAACTCCCGTCTCTTGAACCTATCCCCCACTATAATCATAAACTACAACTAACAACAATATCAGGCTTTACTCTTTTAGTATTTTTCTTAATTTGCCTACCAATATTTTTTTGAATTTGACAGCCTCCAAATCTATTTATCATCAAGTTCTGTACTTCAGGCAAAATAGATTTATCTTTTCCAATGTCCTTCATCAAGAAAGCATAAAACTTGTCATTATAATCTTTTTCTTTCAAACTTAAGCATTTTAAAATCGCCTTTTTAATATCATATATTCTTTTTCCTAAATCAAATAATTCAGTACATAGCGCACAATATCGTTTAGTCCCAAAGCATTTTATAATTTTTTCCATTCCTTTTACACCCAAGACTTTATTCTTCCCAGGATAACAAGTCCCACCCGTAATACATTTAAGAATATTAGAAAAAAGCTTCTCAAAAAATGTACTACTGGTTTGTGTTCCACCATCTTTAATAATAGGCCTTTTAATAACTTTAACATCTTTTATATAATCTCTTCTTTTCAACGCCCATACAATTATATCTTCAACATCTACATTTTTAGGTCTTTTTGCAAGATTCTTTAATACAAAATCAAACTTATTTTTGGAATTATCAAAATTCGAAACGATTTTCAAAAAATTTTTGCACTTAATCTCGCCCGGGTTAGAATTGTCATTTTCGATTTTATTTAAATCAAAGCTTACACCCTTTTTAATTAAATACTTTAAAACACCAAATTGCCCGTTACTAAAAGCAAAATGAATTGGACTAAACCCATAGTTATTTTCAAAATTTAAATTCACCTTTTTTTCTACTAAATACTTAACAATGCTTAGTTTTCCCAATGCCGCTGCCTCATCAATCAAAAGCCTACTAAGACCGTCTTGTATATTTATATCTACTCCTTTTTCTTCGATAAAATATTTAACAACCCCTAATTTACCCATCGAAACAGCCCAAAAAATAGCTGTTCCACCACAACTATCTTTTTCATTAATATCCACAATATTACTTTCAATCAAATATTTTAAGTAATTTATAGCTCCATATGCAGCTACTAAATGAATCATTTTGGGCTTAAACTGGGACGCCCAATCTTTACACTCTTTAAACCTTACCTCAATTAAATATTGAACCAACTTAAAGTGGCATCTTTTATCCGCATAATCAATCACTCCCAAGCCATTTTTATCCTTTGCAAAAATCAATGAACCATTTTGCACAAGTAACTTTTTAACTTTTTTAATATTCCCTGATTTAACAATTTCAAAAAAACGCTTCTTTAAACTTTGCTTTAAACCTTGCTTTTTAACAATACTTTTTTTAGCTCTAAACCGCTTTTCCATCGCAAAAAGCTGGGAACTAAAAATAGATACGCAACATAAAATAATTACACTAAGAATTCTTTTCACCGGTAATCCTCCAAAAGTTTTGAAACAAAAAATAAAAAGTAAACAATACTTATATCATAGCAAAAAAAGCCTTATACTACAAGAGCCGCAAAGTTTTTTAATTCCAGTTGAAACAAAAAGCCAGGAGGGCTTAAAGCGTGATTTTGATGTTCTAAACTGAAAACAATTGTGCGATCTATTGTGCCATCTAGAAGCTTTTTCTAATATCTTCCATCTTATTTAAGAAATAATCAACTTCTTGTTCAGTATTGTAAAAATAGAAACTTGCGCGAACAGCAGCTTCTATGCCTATTTTTTTTGCCAAAGGCTGTGCACAATTGTGCCCTGCACGGGTAGCAATACCAAAACTTGCCAGATATGCAGACACATCATGTGAATGCACATCATCCATCACAAAACTAACCAGATGCCCATCTTCTTTAAGTTTGTTCACAGGGCCAAGTATGCGAATGCCACCAATTGATTGTAGCCCTTCTATGGTTTTTTTGCATAGTTTCGCCTCATACTTTTCCAGTTGTTCAAAATTAATATTTTGGGTCAAATAATCTATTGCTGCTCCAAATCCTATTGCCTGGGCAATCGGCTGCGTTCCTGCCTCAAATCTTCTTTGGGTATGACACCATGATGCTTTATCATAATCAACTTCAAATACCATGCCACCCCCAAATTGATACGGAGGAACTTCTTCTTGAATCTCACGCTTTATAAATAGCGCTCCAATACCAGTTGGCGCAAGCATTTTATGACCTGAAAATGCAAGAAAATCACAGTCTAAATCTTTTACATCTATTTTTTGATGTGGCGCAGATTGCGCAGCATCTATTAAAGTTTTTGCCCCAACCTCTTTGGCCCGTTTTATAATCTTTTTAACATCTATATGTGAGCCTAATACGTTTGACGCATGAGTTACAGCAACCAATTTTGTTTTCGGGGTGATTATTTCATCTAAGTTGCTTGAATCTAAGTTGCCATCTTGCCCGACTGAAATAAATTTTATTGTTGCGCCTTTTTTGAGCGCAACTTGCTGCCAAGGAATCATATTTGAATGATGTTCAACCTCGGAAATAACTATATGATCACCCGGCGCAATATGGGTCATACCCCAAGTGGAGGCAGCAAAATTTATTCCTTCAGTGGTGCCACTGGTAAAAATAACTTCTTCTGGTGCAGCATTGATAAAATTAGCTATTTTTTCTCGCGCCCCTTCAAACAACACCGTTGCCTTTTCACCAAATGCATGCACACTGCGATGAATATTTGAATTATACTTTGTGTAAAAATCCATTAACGTATTAAGCACCTGTTTTGGGCGCTGTGTTGTTGCCGCATTATCCAGATAGACCAACGGACAGTCGTTAATAGTTTCTTTTAAAATTGGGAAATCTTCTCGTAACTTTTTTATATCCATATTTATACCAATCGCCTCATTTGTATTTTTATTTTTTTTACTAAACTCTCTTTTATAGTTTGATTATCCAACGAATTAAGCAAAAAATCAAAAAATCCTTCTATCAACAATTTTCTCGCCTCAGCTCTGCACAAACCTCTCGATTGCAAATAAAAAATCTGCGCCTCATCCAACTGGCCAGTCGCACATCCATGCCAGCAAGTAACTTCGTCGTTGCATATCTCCATTTGTGGCATAAACTGTACGGCTGCCCGGTTTATCTGTTGTCTTGTCTTGCCTGTTTCGTCACTACTTTTGTCACACATAATATTTTTGCATTTCTGCAAAACCTGTGACCCATTTGCATTTTTATCAACAAAAATAATACTCTCATAATTCATTTGCGCCTGGCCAGAGAGTACACCGTGAATAACAACACTACTTTTGGTATGCGCAGCTCTATGCTCTTGAAACGTTTTCAAATCTACAGTATGCTTGTCACCTGCCACATAAAAGCCCTTTACTTGTACTTCTGCATTCTCACCCAAAAGAGATACTCGCACATCAGTTTTTACATCTCGCTCGCCAGTCATGCACAAAATACAATGCAGCTTGCTTGATGCCTGCAAGTAAAACTGGACGCATAAATCTACACGTAAATCTATGTGATGAAAAATATCATGTAAAAATTCGAGATTTGCTCCCTCTTTGACAAAGCAGTTTACATCTCCATTCACTATTAGTTTACCATAAATTTTTGCATATGAATATTTTTCTGCGATAATAACAAGCTTTTTTGGGAGTTCTTGATGCATATACCCGGACAATTTTTTGCCAGAGGGTATCAAAAGCACATGCCCCAAATTCTCAAAACCCCCATTGTGAGTCTTATTGACAAAGGAGCCAGAGTATATCCCCGCTTTTTGCAAATCCGGAATATACTGTGGGTATTTTGCAATAAAATCTTGCGCCTCGTACAAAAAAGCACCACTTGCAAGCCTTCCCATTTTGCCCAATTTTTTACCCAATTTTGTCTCCCATATCAAAATTAATCAGCCTGTTTATTTCTACGGCATACTCCATTGGTAATTCTTTGACAAAAACGTCAATAAAACCGTTTACAATCATCGATCTGGCTTTCTGCTGGCCAAACCCCCTACTCATTAAATAAAAAAGTTTATCACTATCTATATTGCTTACTGAGGCCTCATGCCCAACAGTTGCATCTGTATTTTTGACCACTACTTTGGGATACGTATCTGATCGTGACTTACCATCTAACAGTAGTGCGTCACATTGCATGTGAGACGTCACATTACTTGCACTTTTGCCAACCTGTATCAAGCCCCTGAAACTTGATCTGCCCCCATCTTTTGAAACAGATTTTGAGAGTATATGAGAGGTTGTTTCAGGCGCTAAGTGTATCACTTTTGCTCCTGAGTCTATAACCTGATTTTTATTGGCAACGGCAATTGAGATGACCTGCCCTCTTGCACCTTTTTCTTTTAAAATAATTGCCGGGTATTTCATGGTCACATGACTGCCAAAGTTTCCATCAACCCACTGAACCACTGCATTTTCATGCGCCACTGCCCGTTTTGTCACTAAATTATAAATATTTTCTGACCAGTTTTGAATAGTTGTGTAGCGAATTTTTGAGCCTTTTAATGCAACTATTTCAACTACCGCACTGTGCAGTGAGTTAGACTTGTACACCGGTGCACTACAACCCTCAACATAGTGCAAAGAACTCCCCTGCTCAGCAATTATTAACGTCCGTTCAAATTGCCCAAATTGGGAAGAATCTATTCTAAAATATGCCTGCAGAGGCATATCTATATGCACCCCTTTGGGAACAATAATAAAACTTCCCCCACTCCATACAGCTGAGTTAAGCGCAGCAAATTTATTGTCATCTGGGGAGACAACTGAACCGAAATATTTTTTAAATATTTTTTTATGATCTTTTAACCCCTGGCTTGTATCTACAAAAACAACGCCTTTTTCTTTCCATTTTTCTCTCAGGCTTTTGTAGATCATCTCAGATTCATATTGCGCGCCCACACCTGCTAAAAATGACTTTTCAGCCTGCGGAACCCCAATCGCATCAAACGTCTGTTTTATTTTTTCAGGCACATCTTCCCATCTGTTTTTTTGAGAATCGGTCGGCTTAAGATAAAAACAGATATTATCAGGATCTAAACTTGACAAATCTGGGCCCCATTTAGGCATAGGCATTTTTTGAAATAGCTCAAGAGAGTTTAATCTGAAGTCTGTCATCCAACCAGGTTCGTTTTTCTGCTCAGATATCTGGCACACAACCTGTTTGCTGAGCCCTTTTTTTGATTTAAACATATAATCCCTATACCCCAAATTATTTATAGCCCTTTATAACCCTGAAGTTCCAACTGCTTAACCAAAGTAAAATCTCCAGATTTTTTAATCTCACCATTATGCATCACATGTACAAAATCTGGCTTGATATATCGTAAAATTCTTTGATAATGGGTAATTAACAAAATTCCCATGTCTGGGTTCTTTTTCTTAGCATGATTTATCCCATCAGAAACAACCTGCAGTGCATCAATATCAAGACCTGAATCTATCTCATCCAAGATAACAAGTTTGGGTTTTAAAATAAGCATCTGCAAAATCTCAAACTTCTTTTTCTCGCCTCCTGAAAAACCTTCGTTCAAATTTCTGGATGCAAAGCCCTGATCTATCGAAAGCATATCCATATAGCCAAATAAAATTTCAGAAAACTTTGTTACAGACACAAGCTTTTTTATGCGTTGAACGTACAGCTCTTTGAGCACCGTAAACACAGTAGCACCACTAATTGCATACGGATATTGAAATGCTAAAAACATACCCATACGCGCACGCTCATCAACCGGTACTTTATTTACCCCTACTCCATCTAAAATTTTACCCAAAAACGCCAAATTACCACCAGTCACGTTATAACTGGGGTGCCCCATTATAGCGTAGGCCAAGCTGCTTTTGCCCGAGCCATTCGGCCCCATGATGGCATGCACATCTCCTGCATTAATAGAAAGATTTACACGCTTTATAACATTCTTTTTATCTATCGAATTATCTGTCGAATTATCTGTTGAATTATCTATCAAAACAGAAAAATCATGTAATTTTAGTAGTTCCACCCTTACCCAAACTGTTACCCAAATAGTTAAAATTTTAATTTTTTAAATTTTAATTTTTTTAAAAACTAATTTCTTAGCCCAATCAAAAATTTTGTCGCTATATTTTTCAAAAAACCGTTTGTGATTTTTTCTCAAATAAGATCCCCAAAGCAATGTCACAATTGCTATACCGGTCCACACGAGTGAAGGCGCCAACTGCATAAAATAGGTTTGCCATCGTGGTGCGCCCTGCTTGGAAAACTCCATCGCAATATTCCATACTGCCCGTTTTATTTTTTCTTTCTCATACGGATTGCTCGACTGCTTCCACCTATAGAACCCATAACAATATGCACTATAAAGATGGTAAAACTTCGACCCAGAATGCCTATTGAGCATCTGCCTTACGTGTGCCATATTGTGACCGGTCACTTTCAAAAACTCTTTAAAAACCTCTTTCCCTATCTTTGTAAATCTTACTTTGCCCTTCTTGGCCCCAGGAATATGTATTTCTGGCATATCGGAGCGTGAAATCTCATCAAGCTCCTTATCCCTGCTGCCAAACCATGCAAAACTACTTACCGAAAAAAATAACATTACTACAAAAACAGTTTTTTTATGCACAATTTTCTTCACAAAAACCCTCCCCTATTGATAAAAAACAAGAAAACCCTACTAACTACTATTAATTTTGGCTAAAAATAAGATCTTTTGCAACCGCTTACGCAAAAAAAGTCTTTATTTTAACGTCAGTTAAGATTTTAGATCTTGCTTTTTTTAAAAGTTTTTTCTTCAAGCTATGCAAATCTCGTTTTTTAAACTTACGTATTAATTTACGAATTTTTTTGTTATATGTATACGTAACTACTTTACAATTACGCCTTGAATTCGGAAGAACACCGCAAACAAAAATCATCTCTTCTCTTTTTTCGTCAAAAACTAAAGCACTGCTTGAACAACTACCGGTTACATCAAAGGACTCTTGGCTCATATCTTTACAATCAAAAAATACAAGTTGCAAAACGCTATCAGAAATAAAAGATCTTTTTACAAAAATAAAAAGATCCTTATATATATTGCTAAAGGCCAAAAAATCATAAAAATTCATCTTTAGCTGCTTAACCTCCCCACTTGCTATATCAAGCAAAAAAACGCCTTCAAAGGGCGCGGATACAAACAGTTTTTTGCCACAACGACTAAAGAGCAACAAATAAAAAGAACACATATCACAATCAGGCATACGACTTTGCAAGACATGCCACGAAAAATCTTTAATTGTTTTGCCTGTTTTGATATTGTATACGAATAAATTATAACTGTCGCAAAATGCAACTGCACCATTTATAATGTCTAAATTGATTATCCCTTCATAATACTCTACACATAACTTGTAAGTAAAAACCCCTTGTTTCTTAGTATTTTTATCCTTAAAATTAAAAACTTTAACATATCCATTTTTTGTCCCAAAACCAACAAATGTCTCATCTATCGCAACACATAAAATATTTCCTAATTTCTTGTCTTGATTTTTGCGAGAAAAAATTTTCTTGTTCTTATTCTTTCTATCAAACACTACTAAATCTAAACCATTTGCACAGGCAATATATCGTGAGCTTTCTGATATCGCAACAATACCTTTGCAACCCAAATCCCAAGACTTTACCGGCTCGAACCCTTTTAATTTCATGGCAAAAGAAAATTTAGCCATAGACGCCAAAACAATAAAAAATAAAAGATACTTTTTACTTAATATACAGGTCATCGCAACCCCCTACTCAAACGCATTAAACAATTGAGAAATAACTAATAACCAATTACAGAAAACAATATATCAGAAACGCAAAAAGCATCAATTTTTTTGTGCTTTCTATTTTTAAACTCAAACACCGAGCTTTTGCCCTACCAAACGACGCGAATAAGCTCTTCAAGAGAGATTGTACCGGATTTTACTTTTGCTATGCCATCTTTGAGCATGGGTTGCATGCCATCAGACATAGCTCTTGACTTGATCGCATCAAACTTTGGATGCTCGACTATGAGCACTCTGAGCTCGCTGGACATAACCAACAGCTCAAAAATCCCTGTTCGGCCCTTATAGCCCAAACCAAAACAGGTATCGCATCCTGTGCCCGTGTAAAGTTTGTCTAGATCGAGACCCAGCTTGTCCATTATTTTTTTCTCTTGTAAAGTTGGGGATTTTGAAGTTTTGCAATCAGGGCATATGGTTCTTGCTAGTCTTTGTGCCAACACGCCAGTCAGGGCAGCGTTTATCAAAAATGGTTCTACGCCCATATCCATGAGGCGCATGATCGCACCGGGTGCATCATTAGTGTGTAATGTGCTAAAGACTTGGTGACCAGTAAGCGAAGCCTCTATGGCAATCTGTGCCGTCTCTTTGTCACGTATCTCTCCAACCATGGCAATATCCGGATCTTGGCGCAATACAGAACGTATCCCTTTTGCAAACGTAAACCCGGCATCAGGATGTATCTGCCCTTGAGTTATGCCATTCAAGTTATATTCTACCGGATCTTCCAATGTGATTATGTTCTTCTCTGGGCTGTTAAGATGAGAAAGTGCGGCATAAAGTGTTGTTGTTTTTCCCGATCCGGTGGGACCGGTTACCAACACAAAACCAGTTGGGCGCTCAACAAGATCTGTAAATATCGCACGCATGTTTTTTTCAAAGCCAAGTGCGTTTAGCGTGATCATGGTTCTTGAGCGATCCAATATTCTTATGACAACTTTTTCACCATAAATAGATGGGAATGTTGAGACCCTAAGATCAATTAGGAAGCTCCCCAAAGAGCCCTCTAACGCATTATGAGAAATTCTAAACTTTCCATCTTGTGGAATACGTTTTTCTGCCAGATTTATTTTCGACAAAACTTTTATTCGAGAAATTACCTGGGATTTTCTTTGTTCTTGTACCGGTGACTGATCATACAAAACACCATCGATTCTATAACGCAATCTGGCTCCATCAGAGGTTGACTCAATGTGAATATCAGAGGCAGATTTTTCTATTGCAGACTTTATAATTGCATCAACTTGATGTATCACTGATTTATTATGTCCCACGTTTTCTAAATTTGCTCCGTCACCCATATTACCTAAATTTCCTAACTGGGGCATACTTACTCTTCTTCTTTTATTCTAATTCTTCTTTTATAACCGGTTGGCCACTGTCTTCTATTTCCTCTACCTCTACTTCAATCTGCTTTTCTTCTTTTATATCTTCATATTCTTCTATTTGTGAAGGTGGACTGTCATAAAATTCTTTAACTGCATCACAAATATCTCTGCGCAAACCAACCATAAGAACAATATCATAAGAAACGTATTCTCTTATCATACTCTCAAGTCCGTCTTTATCAGGCTCACTTACAACTACAGAGAGAATATTTTCATCAACTTCAAGCGGTATAATAGCCTCTCGTAACAAAAAATCTCTTGGAAACTTTGTGATTAAATTATGATCAAAAAAATAACCAAGAACGTCAAACGATGGGACTTGATAATATTGGCTCAACGCTTTTAGTAAATCTCCTTCCTCAACTAACCCCTCCTCAAGAAGAAAATCATCAAACTGCTCTTTTTCGCTCGCCTCAAAAGCTTTTTGCATAGCTTTTGATTCATCGCGAGAAAAAACCTTGTTCATCTCTAAAATTTCAGATAAATCTTGTACAAACGCCATAACCATTCTCCACTGTTTTTTCTCTTTTAGTATACTGTTTTAATTTTTGCTTAGCTTACTTTCCATCCAACTATAAAGCCAATCAAAAAGCTTATTGAAACAGCTAAGTTAGCCTTTATCCATTGCCAATATACCCAAAAAAGGTTTCCATCAACTTGTGGGATAGATTTAATGCCAAACACTTCATTCATTCTGGTCCAGTCAACCATTACATGCACCACCCCTGATTTTTCAAGAAAATAGATGGCCACAACAATTGCTGCCAAAACAAGCACATATTTAAAGAATCTCTTTATGAGAAAACCAGCAAGAAATCCTGCACCCAAATAAAATACAAGCGTTATAATTTTATCTTTAGAAAGATCAAATTTCTTTGTAAGCGTATCTAAGTTAAGCTTTTCTTTTATAGTTTCAAACCAACCCTTATCAACTGGTGTTGTAGCTGGCGTTGTTGTATTTGTCATACGTCTCCTTTCACATAATTTTACTTACACATTATCTTAAAAACATACAAAACCATAATCTTATTTTAATTATATAGATTTACTGTCTAGATAAGCAAGTAAATTTATAACAAATTGCGCAAAAAAAATGGCGGAGACGCCTTAAAAGCATCTCCGCCTATTATTCCTGCTAATAAATCAAGCTTACTTGATAACACTCTTGAGTGTTTTTCCAGCTTTGAATTTTGGAACTTTTTTTGCAGGAATTTCCATCTTTTTGCCTGTTGCTGGGTTTACACCTGTTCTTTTTTTACGTTTCATCACGGTAAATGTTCCAAACCCTGTCAAGACAACTGATTTGTTTTGTTTCAAAGCCTGGGTAACCGATGTGATGAATGCTTCTAGGCAATCTTTACAGGTAGATTTAGGAAGCTTTGTGTGCTTCGCCATTACCTCTACCAAATCTGCTTTATTCATAGTAACATTCCTTTAAGATGTAATCCTAACCCTGAGTAAACAAACAAAACTAGTACTAAGAGTAAAATTAACTCTATAGCATTTTTTGTCAAGTTAATTTTTAAAATAAATTAATTTAGATTATTTTTAGATTATTTTTTTATTTAGGCCAGCTTGCCAGCCGTCCTTCCCTTCGACTAAGCTCAGGATAAACTGGGCTCAGGATGAGCGCCCTTCGTCAAGCTCCCGCCGTCGCTAAAGCTATGGCGCGCATGGCAGGATGAGCGGAAGGATCGTAGATGGCTTGCCATCCGCCCTTCGTCACGCCGCTTCGCAGCTGCTCAGGATGAGCGAGCGAAGGAGCGTAGGCTGGTGCCGAGGGCCGGACTTCCGTCTTCGCTAAAGCTACGACGGACAAGCGAAAACCTCAATACCTTATTTTAAATTAATCTTTTTTTTGCAAAAGCTTTGCCAGAAGCTGTTTTTAGATATTTTTCAAATTCTACTGCTTTATCTTTGTTTTTAAAACACAAACACATCATAAACACCCATGGTTTGTATTTTCTGCTATAAAGCGTAGTCCCAATATTATGATTCGCTAAACGTTGCCGCATATTTTGCGTTATCCCAACATACCTTTTCTCAGGATAGTTTATTGATTGAATAATATAAACGTAATACACGACCCTTTAAGCCCCTAATTCAAAAAATTTATTTTAATACAAAAAAACATTAAGGGGGCGTACTTCCGTCTTCGCCAAAGCGCAGTTTACCCTGAGTTTATCGAGGAGACGGACAAGCGAAAACCTCAATACCTTATTTTAAATTAATCTTTTTTTTGCAAAAGCTTTGCCAGAAGCCATTTTTAGATATTTTTTAAATAAAAAAAACATTAATTGGTTGGCTTGCCAACCGTAGCTTTAGCGAAGGTTGGTGCCGAGGGCCGGACTCGAACCGGCACAGGTAAAATTACCCGAAGGATTTTAAGTCCTTTGCGTCTACCAATTCCGCCACCCCGGCATTTATCATTAATTTGTAGAATTTTCAAAATTTATGGAGGCGGCACCCGGATTCGAACCGGGGATCAAGGTTTTGCAGACCTATGCCTTACCACTTGGCTATGCCGCCATATACTTATAGTTTTACTATATTTTTTTACTTTGTTCTAGTTTTTTCTTAAGTTGATCTGCTGTGAGCATATAATCCTGTTGTGCATGTGGCGGCTTTGGTATCTTTACCTTCAAATAAGTCTTCTTACAAGAGCCATTAACAGGATAGCCTTTTTGCAACCACTGAGCTGTTCCGCCCTCGTACACAAATACGTTTTTGTATCCCAAGCCAATCAACTGCTTTCTCGCAGCCCCACTAGCACTACACATATAATTTGAGCAGTAGAGAACAACTTCTGCATCTTTATCAATCATTTTAGGTGCATCTTCTTTTACTTTCGTAAACGGAATGTGTATAGAACCTTTTATATGACAATCATCAAACACACTTTTATTTAACACATTTACGACTACTAAGCCCTTCATTTTTCCAACAGTTTTTACCTCTTTGTCTTTCCAACATGAGCTTAAAACAACAAGCAAAGCACCAATGCACACAAACACAAAACTTCTTTTAAAAACCATAAGCCTCTCTTGCAAAATAATTATAACGTCACAAAACTACACAACCACACTAAAATACAGTACCACAAAAATACGATACTATAAAATAACACAGGACTTACCTCACAACCTGGAAAAACCTATTCCATCTCACTCGCTTGAAAAAGCTTATTGGATTTTTTATCAAATCCCAAATCCACCAGTTCTCATCGCTATCTAAAGACCAGATTCTAAACAAAATTTTACCATGTATAAGTCTTCTTCTTATCGGTCCAAACACTCTTGAATCATGGCTTCCCAATCTGTTATCGCCCATAACCCAATACTGATCTTTTCCAAGTTTGACATAAAATTCATCCCCATTATTCCAATAGTTTTTACCCTTTGTTACTTTTCTTCCTTTTTCTAAAGGCGTACCTGGCAAAATAACTATTGGCTCTCCTGTTTCATTATCAGTCAAAATCCTACTCGGTTTTATATCATAAAACGGCTGATTATCAAAAGGCTTATTAGGGTCATATGATTTAGGAGATAAAAATTGCCCTAAGTTTACCCTTTGCCCCCGATTTCTTGCAATTTTCTGGACCTCTTTCACATCCATCTTCCAAACCTGTATCAATGGATATTTATTAATATACGGCTCGTTAAGTTTTTTTCCATTGATATACACAACCGGCTTGCCATTCTCAACTACACCTTTAACTTCATCCCCAGGAGTACCTATCACCCGTTTTGTCCAGTTAGAAGGACCCCATAAATACTCTTGAAACAAACGATTAACCTTATTGTCTGAGTAATCAAATAACGGATCATTAAATGCGATAATATCGCCCCGTTTTATGTTTGAGAACATAATCGTAAACTTATCTGCAAAAAACCGCTCTCCAACCAACATGGTTGTCTCCATGGAACCGGTTGGGACCTGGTATAACCCAAACCCAAATGTTCTTATTAAAAGTACAATCAAGAGAAGAATTCCTATCTCACGCACATTTGCCCAAAACCCCTCACTTTTGCTCTTATTTCTACTACCAGAATATGCCATATGGAACCTTTACAAAAAAATATTAAAAAAAACACTAAAAACACTGCTTGCTACAAATAGTATACCAAAAATACGCGCTTTTTGCACGCTATTCACCAAAAAAAATTACCACCGACCCAAAAAAACCAGTATACGCTCACATGTCAATAACCTCAAGCACATTAAAACTTTATACATTCTAGCTTTAAAAAACTCTCCATATTGGTACTATTATCAAAAAACTATAAAAGAAAGGGTCTCAAGTGAACAAAACATTCTGGCAAAGATTAGACGATTTATTGCAAAATCATGAAATTATTATCGATCGCCCCAAGGGCTCCGGTCACCCACAATACCCAAAAATTATATACCCGGTCGATTATGGGTATCTCAAAGGCGTTCAAGGGGGCGATGGAAGTGATTTAGACGTCTGGATCGGACAAAAAACCAAAGAAACCCACAAACGCTTTAAAATGCTCG
>JBHPCA010000012.1:0-31249 GCA_042576225.1 Candidatus Babelota bacterium | reverse complement strand
GTGAAATATAGAGAGAATTTGAAAATATTATGGCAAAAAAATTATATTGGAAAAATCCAGAAGATATAGAAGTTCTTAAAGAGCTAGTCAAAGAAAATAATAATGTTGTAATTTCTTCTACAGATACGATTTATGGTTTTTTGGCAAATGTTACCCGGCAGGCTTGGGAAACTATTTGCAATATAAAAGAGGTAGCGCAAAAGAGGCCTTTTTTAATATTGGTATCTCAGGAGAATAAAATAGACAAGCTTGCAAATTTTGTCGATCTTGCTGTTTTGCCAGAGAAAACTTTACAATTTATTGATGCATGTTGGCCGGGGCCGGTGACTTTTATTTTTAAGGCAAAAAAAGATGCGCCTGCATTTTTATCTTCTGATAAAGGAACTGTTGCAATTCGTTGTCCTGAGCACAAAGGCTTGCAAGAGATTTTGAGATATTTTGATGGTCTTTTTTCAACAAGCGCAAATAAAAGTATGGAGCCAGCGCCTCAAAAATTTACAGATATATCCCAAAATATTTTAGAGAAAGTTTCTTATATTGTTCTTGATGATGAAGATCAAGAACGTGTTGCGGCTTCTACTATTGTTGATCTGTCGGTTGATATGTCTGGGCCTGATTGCGCAAAAGAGTTCCCATTTACCATAATTCGAGAAGGCGCTTTTTCTGTGAATAAACTAAAAGAGCTTTACAGAAATTTATAGCCGGGGTGTTTTAATAACGTTAACTTGTTTTAAAACAAGCTTATTTGGTTTCGAATTTAAATAGCTTAAATGCGTTTTTTGTTGTTTCTTGAGCTATAGTATTTAGGCTTGTATTTTTTATTTTTGCCAGATTTTCAGCTATATTTTTTATATATTTAGGATGATTTCGTTTACCCCTGATGATCTGTGGTGGTAAAAATGGCGCATCTGTCTCAAGTACTATCTTGCTCAAATCAATCTGTGAAATAGTCTCTCGCAAACTATTATTTTTTGGATAGGTTATAGGGCCGCCAATGCCAATTGCAAAGCCTAAGCTTATGACATATTCAGCAAATTGGGTGCTTTCAGAAAAGCAGTGCATAACACCGTTAAAGTTGCCCATATCAGTACCAGCCCTTTTTTTGAATTCTTGTTCAAACGCTTGGAGGCATGAGACCATTTCGTCTGTTGCTTGGCGCATGTGTATGGTGAGTGGAAGATTATGCTCAAATGAAAGTTCAATTTGAGCTTTAAGCAATTCTTTTTGTTGGGTAAGGGTGTGGGTTTGGTGGTATAAGTCAAGCCCGCATTCGCCAATTGCTACAATTTTGTTTTCTTTTTTGTTTTGCAAAAATTGTATAACTTGCTTGAGGTCTTTATTCCAGTGTGCTGTGATATCACAAGGGTGTATGCCGACAGCTGAGAACATATTTTTGTTTTGTTGTGCGAGTTTTATGCAGTTTATACACTCAATAACGCTGGTTCCTGCATTTAGGATGTAATCTACGCCTTCATGAGCGGCTTGCAGCGATATTTTTTTAGCCAGCTCAAAGTTTTCACTGTTTATAGGGGCGTCAAATTTTTCTTTTACCATTATGTTTATATGGCAATGGGTGTCTACAAGAATTATTTTATTTTTTTCAAGCATTTTTGCTCCAAAATTAACAGTTTTTTAAGTTATTATATCTTGTTATTTTTAAAAAATCTTTATTAATTCACAAAAAATTTAATTTCTTGTTTGACAAAGTTGTAAATAAAACTACTATAAATATAAGAAAAGTTTGAGATAGTCTTAATTAATAGGTAAATTAGGTTGATTAAGTAATTAAAAAATAGTGCTGTAGTTTTGGAGCAGCAGTGTGTAACCATTACTAATAACCTTATCACAAGGAGAACCCTATGAACAAAAGTGAATTAATAAGTTCACTCAGTGAAGAGACAACATTTAGCAAAAGAGACGTTGCAAGAGTGTTGGAGTCATTTACAAGAATTGTTGAGCGTACCTTAAAAGGTGGTGGCAAGGTTGCTATTACAGGATTCGGAAGCTTCACAATTTCACGTCGTCCAGCAAGAAAAGGAATAAATCCAGCTACAAAGGAACGTATTGATCTTCCAGAGATATGTGTTCCTAAGTTCAAACCTGGTAAGAATTTAAGAGAGACAGTAAGGTCGGTTAAAATTTAATAAAGTTTTAATCGTAAAAAGCTTTTACTCTTTTAAAGGTCGCGCGTTGCGGCCTTTTTTGCTTTTCACTTGCCCAAATTTCGTGTATTCTAGATCTAGAAGTGTTTCTATAAAAGTTTTTGTATAAAAAATTGGATGGCCTATGATAGATTTGTCTTTACTCAGGGATAACCCTGCGCATGTGATTGAGTTATTGAAAAAGAAGGATCCTGGCTATGATGCACAGCTTCTTTTTGATTTAGATAAGAAGGTTAAGTCTGTAAAAATAGAGGTTGAAGATTTAAGACATAAAAAGAATGAGCTTGCAAAGAAGGGCCGGCAAGGGATTACTGATGAGCTTCGGCAGCAGTCCAAGCAATTGGGAAAAGATCTTAAAGAAAAAGAGGTCCAATTGCAAGAATTAGAAGTGAAATTTAAAGACTTGTATCTCAGGTGTCCGAATATACCACAAGAAGATGTTCCCTCAGGGGGTAAAGCTGAAAATAAAGTTGTAAAAGAGTTTGGCAAAAAGCCGACGTTCTCTTTTGCTATACAGGATCATATAGAGCTTGGTGAACGTTTAGGTTGGTTGGACTTTGAAGTGGCTGCAAAAATTGCAGGGAGTAACTTTGCCTTTTACAAAGGCGATGCGGTAAAATTGCAATATGCGTTGACCATGTACATGTTGAAAAACAATATGGCCAATGGGTATGATATTGTGTTACCTCCTTATTTGGTTAATGAAAAATCTCTTTTGGTTTCTGGTAATTTTCCTAAATTCAGAGATCAAGTGTATGAGGTAAAAGACCAGGGGTTATTTTTGACACCGACAGCAGAGGTTGATTTGGCAAGTGTTTATAGAGATAAGATTTTGTCTGCTGAGCAGCTACCTCTTAGAATGACGGCTTGGACGAGTTGTTTCAGGAGTGAGGCAGGTGCATATGGGGCGGCAGAAAGGGGATTGATCCGAATCCACCAGTTTGAAAAAGTAGAGTTGTTCGCCCTGTCTGAACCTGAACATTCACAAGATGAGCTTGATAGAATGATTGCAAGTGCTGAAGCTATTTTGCAAAAATTGGGGCTTCACTATAGGGTTAGTTTATTGGCGGCACAAGACTGTTCTTTCCCTTCAGCAAAAACTTATGACATAGAGGTGTGGATGCCTGCAAGAAAAGAGTATTATGAGGTTTCTTCTTGTAGTAATTGCACCGATTTTCAGGCAAGAAGAGGCTTAATTCGATACCGAAAATCTCCAGATAGCAAGCCAAGTTTGTTGTATACGTTAAATGGTTCATCTTTGGCTTTGCCTAGATTATTGGTTGCTATTATGGAAACATATCAACAGGAAGATGGTTCAATAGCAATTCCAGAGTTTTTAAAGAAAGAGGCGTTATTTAGTTAGTTTTTAATTGATTTTTTATTTAATAAAAATTTAGTTGAGTTTAGATATGCTTTCTAAAGAAGTTATAAAAAAAATTCGTCACATTGAGATTACAACAAAAAGGCTCTTAAGTGGGTCATATGTGGGTGATTATAGTTCTGCAAAAAAGGGCACGGGATTTGAGTTTGATCAGATAAGAGATTATCAGATGGGTGATGATGTGCGCTTTATAGATTGGAAGGCTTCTGCTAGGTCAAATAAGCTTCTGGTAAAACAGTATATAGAAGAGCGAAATAGGGCAGTTATTTTAGTGGTAGATTTTTCTGCTTCAATTTTTTACACGTCGTCACAAAAATTAAAATTTGATGTGTTGTCAGAAATAGCGGCAGTGTTGGCTTTGGTAGCAGACTATGGAAAAGACTTGGCTTCGCTTTTGCTTTTTACCGATAAGGTTGAAGTTTTTATACCGCCGGCAAGAGGCAGAAAGCATATTCACAAAATTATGGAGCAGTTGTTTAGTTTTAAACCAAAAGGTAAAAAAACAGATATTAATTGTGCTTTAGATAGGCTTGCTAAGCTAAGAAGAAAAGATTCGATTGTGTTTTTGTTATCAGATTTCGTTGATAGTTTGTCAGAAAAAAAGTTATACGTTGTTTCTAAAATGTATGATTTGGTTGCAATACGATGTTTAGATAAGAATGAAAGGCGCTTGCCTAATGTTGGGTTTATAAATATAGAAGATATCGAATCTGGTGAGCATGTGTTGTTGGATACGCGAGGAAGAGGCTCAAAAAAAATAAATAAGTTTTTGTTTGATAGATTACACGGGCAGGAATATATGTTTAAAAGGTTTGGTGTAGATTATGTGGATGTTTATCCAAGTGAATCATTTATAAGTGATATAATTTTATTTTTTAGAAGACGTATGATGTACTAGTTATATTGCTGTTTTGGTGAGTATATGTTAAGTAAAAAAGATCTTTCTCCGATTTATGGGTTGTGGCATAAACCGTTTTGGCAGACAACACTGTTTTATGGGTTGCTGGGTTTTGTTTTTGTGTGCATAGTATGCATCTTGTTATGGTTGTTTATAAGAAGATACAAGAAAAGAAAAGCGCAAAAAACATCTTGGCAAAAGGCGTTATTCGAACTTGAAAACTTACAAAAAATATTTGCAGAAGAGAAAATAAGCTCTCAAGGCTTTTATTTGTCTTTAACTGAGATCATAAAAAAGTATTTATTTAACAGATTTGGGTATGATTTATTTGGGTATACTGACTGGGAAGTTATTAAATTTCTAGAAGATAAGAAATTTAATAAAAACCTGCTTGAAAATATTGCGCATATGTTCGAGTCTATGCAAGTTGTTAAATTTGCTGCCAAATCAGCTGCGAAAGAAATGATCAAGAAAGATTTGCAAAGATCTTTTGATCTGGTGAAAAAAACGGTGCCACAATCATCCAAATAATTAGATAGGGTTTCAAGAGTCTGATGGTTTTGGAGCTGTGAATATATAAAAATTGTAGTATAGGGGGAATTAAATTGACGTATCGTCCTGATGCTCAAGTGAGCTCGATATATATCCATTGGCCTTTTTGTGCTTATAAGTGTCATTTTTGTCCATTTGTTTCATTTGCGGGGCATGAGAAGTTTATGGCCCAATATAATAATACTCTTAATAAAGAAATAGAGCTATTTTCCAAAAGTAGCGTTCAAAAGGCCGATATAGAAACTCTTTTCATAGGTGGGGGCACTCCAAGCACCTGGCCAGACGCGCAAATACTTGACACGTTTGATAAACTATATAATATACTCCCTTTGTCAAAATCTGCGGAAGTTACCATAGAGGTTAATCCGGGGACCGTCAGAGTGGAGCAGCTTGAAATTTGGAGAAATGTCGGAATAAACCGGCTGAGTGTTGGTGTGCAGAGTTTAAATGACTCCGTTTTAAAAAATTTAAATAGGCATCAAAAAGCTCAGGATGTCCATAACTTATTGCATAGTGCGAAGGATTATTTTGATAATACATCAATTGATCTTATTTTGGGATTGCCAGGTGTTTCTGATTGTGAGTGGAAGGATTTGTTAAAAATAGTGGTTGGGTGGCCAATACATCATATTTCAATATATTTTTTGACGATTTATGAAAAAACCCCAATTTATTATAGAATCGAATCTGGAGAGGTTGATATGGTGCAAGATGATGATCTTGTAGAGCTGTATAATTGGTCAGTTAATTTTCTTGAGGAACATGGGTTTGATAGATACGAAATTTCTAATTTTGCAAAAAAAGGTTATGAGTGCAGGCATAATAAGGTTTATTGGAATAGAAAACCTTATAGGGGATTTGGTTTGGCGGCTTGCTCTTTTGATGGGGTGAGTAGGTTTAAAAACCATAAAGATCTTTTGAGATATATAGAGTGTGTTGAAAATTGTGAAACAAGATCAAAATTTTTTGAGTTTTGCGAAAAACTGACAGATGATCAGATTCGGCTAGAAAAACTCATGTTGGGTCTGAGAACTGATCAAGGGGTGACGAGGGAACAAATGTTTGAGGGTTTGTCTAAAAATCAAAAGGAGCGACTTGAAAGTAAAATTTTATATCTTAAAAGTAAAAAATTTATATATGAAAGGGATGAGAGGTTTGTAATAAGCCCTAATGCGCGAACGTTAGAAAATGAGATAGTCTTGGAGTTATTGGTTACATAAAAAATTATTAAAAATTTTTAAATGATGTAGGAGACTTATGGCTAAACATGTTGGTGTGAAATTGCCTAACGATTTAATTAATGTGCTCAAATCTGGAAAAACAGTGGCTGTTTTGGCAACATTTTCGGAAAAAGGATTGCCGCATACAACCCCAATTCAATGTCTATATCCTAAGGGCTTAGAAAGCATTTTATTATCTATTCATAAAGATCACACTGGCTATCATAATATGGTGTGGCAAAAAAAAGTTATGCTTTGTTTTATGGATGAGGGTAATATCGCATATAGCGTTTTAGGCAGAGCAGGGGTAGTAAGGGCTCCTTCAGCTATTCACCCATTGATGAATGTTGTTAGGGTCGATATTATTGACATCAAAAGTGACAGATCTGTTTTGACTAAAGTAGAATCTGGGGTAACATGGAGTTATACGTCTTGGGAAGCTGAAGAACTATCTATTGCATTGTTAAACGAGTTAAAAGAATTATCAGAGACTTTATAGTTGTGAAAGAGGAGTTTTGGTATGCGTATTAGTAGATTGAGTTTTTTGTTTTTATTTTCGATGGGTATTGCTTTACAGCCAGGTTTATTTGGCGAGCCCCCAACTGCGCCTTCAACCAAATCCACAACGGCATCTTCGACACCAACTGAATATGGCCCAAAGGTTTCGTCTTCAGTTGGTAAAAAGACTTCGCCTTCACCGGTTTCAAAGGCTTCGTCTTCAGTCGGTAAAAAGGCTTCGCCTTCACCAGCCCCAAAGGCTTTGCCTTCAACTAACAAAAACGCTAAAGATAAAAAGCCTGAGATCTCTCGACAAGCTCAGGATGATCGGGAGAAGAAGCCTAAGCAGGATAAAAAAAAGGTTGCTAAAGACGTAAAAGAAACTAGTGAGGTCGAAAAAGAGGTGGCTATAAAAGGGCTTGATACGGTTAGCGTGAGAGAGCCTGAGGGTAATTGGCTTCTTAAGAGAATTTGGTGGGAGAAAGCTCAAAAAAAATATGAAAAAATAAAGACATTTGTATCAAAAATTCTTGAGTCTCGAATGGCCTTTTTTGATAAGCGTAACGATCTTGAGAAAAATGTTTTGAATCCATTTTACTCAGAAATAGGGCTCAAAGAAGGCGCACTTATTGATACAATTCAAACCCTTTTGGATGTTCTGAATAAAGCACAGCAAGAGGGTGTTATTCCTTCAGGGGACAAAGAAAAAGAGTTTGCGGATACTCTCAAGCTTGAAGAAAATAATTTAAAACAGTTAGATGCTGATATGAAAGGAATCTTGGATTTAGATAGTTCTATAGATCAAGATATAGATAAATTGAGCCAACAGATTAATAGAAGCAGAAGATATGAAGATAATGCTTGGCAGTTGTTTAAAGCAATAGCAAAAGAGTTAAGCCACAAAAAGGCAAGAGAGCTTTATTATAAAATGGATGCGCTTTGGAAAAATGTAAAAGGTATAGACAATTACATAAAGGGAGCATTTTCCAGGCATTTTGATTCTATAATCGAGGATGCAAAAACTAATGTTGATCGAATAAAAAAGATAGCAAAAGAGTTTAAAGACAAGGGCATTGATCTGAAGAAGCAGTATCAAGAGCTTGTGAATCCCCTTCGTCAGGCTCAGGACGATCGGGTTGAGGCTCCAGAGGTTGCAATACCTGTGCAAGTTGACAAAGAGCAAGAGGTTTCTAAAGAAAAGCTTGACCAGGAGGATCTCGAAGAATCTACGGATGTGGGCTGGATTGGGACCATATGGAACATTATAACGTGGCCATTCAGAAAGGTTTGGGGAGCAATAAGCTCTCTATTGAGCTAGGGTGGAGCTAGAGTAAAATTTAAAAAATATTTTGTGTTAATGACGATATACTGGTATATTGTAGATATATTGTTTTGTTTAATTGTGACATTTTTGTTGAGACGCCGAGGTGGTGAAATTGGTAGACACGCAGCTTTAAGGGGGCTGTGGGAGAAATCCTGTAGGGGTTCGAGTCCCCTCCTCGGCACCATCCTTCCTTCGACAGGCTCAGGATGAGCGGGGGGAGAGGTTGATCGTACGGCCAGTTAATCAGATAGAGTTAAATAAAAGAGCCAAATTGAGCGAAAAAAGGGATTTTTATGCGTAAATTATTTTTTTCTTGGATGACTTTTTGGATTGTAGTATCGGGGCTTATTGTTTGGAGGCTTTGGCCTTTGAGGGATAATCTTAAGTTTGGAATAGACTTAGTAGGCGGTACATTTTTGACGTTACAAGTGCAGACTGACAAAGCTGTTGAGTCACAGTTGAAAAGTATTGTGCAGGTGTTGCCAGAAAGATTAAAAAAGGCGAACATAAAACTTCCTGCAAAAAAAGATGTGAAAAATGAAAAAGCAGTACTCACATTTGATGATGTTAATGCGTGCAATAAAGCGTTTACATACCTGAAAGATAACTATACAAACTTGGTAGCAAGTATAAAAGATAAAGTTATAACGTTTCACTTCAAAAAAGGTCGTGTTAATAAAATAAAAAACGAGGCAGTGGAGACAAATACAGAGATATTCAGAAACAGGCTTAACAAGCTCAGTGTTGAAGAAGTAAATATTTCAAGAAAAGGCGAAAACCAAATTATCATTGAACTTCCAGATGTTGCTGATCCTCAAATGGCAAGAGCCATGATAGGAAAACCGGCTGTTTTAGAGTTTAAGTTGGTTGAAAAAACAGGTAAGACTGAGGCTGATATTCTGTATGAATATGACGGGGTAATGCCTGATGGGAAAGAGATTATACCAAGTAAAGAGAGGTCTGACGGCAAGCCAGAGTCTTATTGTCTGGTTTCTAAATATGCAGATGTTACTGGAAATATGTTAAGAAATGCACGGGCAACAATAGGTGGAAAATTAGGTGTTAGGCCGATTGTTACGTTTGAGTTTAATTCAGAGGGTGGCGATAGATTTTATGATCTGACAAGCAAAAACCCAGGAAGACAGTTGGCAATTATTCTTGATGGGCAAGTGATTAGTGCTCCAGGAATTAATGAGCCCATCAGAGCCAGTGGATACATAGAAGGTGGTGACTTTACCTCGGAGGCAACAAAAGAGTTGGCAATGCTTTTGAAATCTGGTTCTTTGGTAGCGCCAGTTACTATTGAAGAAGATAGACAGATTGGTGCAACATTGGGTGCAGAATCGATCAGAAAAGGGCTGTTTTCATGTTTGGTTGGCTTAGCTCTACTATTCTTGTTTAGTGTTGCTTATTACAAATTTTCAGGCTTTTTGGCCTTCTTGGCATTACTGTTTAACTTGGTGCTTGTATTGTTTGGCTTGCATTCAATAAAGGCAACTTTAACATTACCAGGTATTGCAGGTATGGTGTTGACCATAGGAATGGCTGTTGATGCTTCTATTTTGATATTTGAGCGGATAAAAGATGCTTTGGCTGCAGGTGTTTCTGTTAAAAAGGCAGTTAACTCAGGGTTTGCAAAAGCTATGATTGTTATTATGGATGCGAACATAACGACATTTATTGTGGGTATAGTGTTATATCAATTTGGTACAGGCCCACTCAGAGGTTTTGCAGTCACCATGATGTTAGGTATCATAGCAACATTGATTACCGGTTTAATATTCTTGCGTTCTATGTTTAATTTCACACTAAGTGCTTTTAAAGTGAAGAAATTAAGTATATAATTATAATATAAAGTGAAATTTTAGGCGGCGGCGTAGCTCAGGTGGTTAGAGCGACGGAATCATAATCCGTAGGTCCGGGGTTCAAGTCCCTGCGCCGCTACCAGTCTTCCTCCTACGCTAAAGCTTCGGAGGACAAGTCGCTCTGGGTTTATAGAGAAAAATTTTGGCCCTTTACATGGGGCCTTTTTTTATACCCAAAAATAAAAATTAATAGTACACTATTTCTGTTATTATTTTAAAAATTAAAATAAGAAAATATTATTTTTTGGGGCTTAAGACAGTGAAATTTAGTTATCTATCACAAGTGTTTGATGAAATCGAGAAAATCTCAGGGCGTTTAGAAATTACAAAATTATTAGCTGGTTTGCTCAAGAAAGCGACGCCTAAAGAGGCAAAAATAATCTGTTACTTATCTTTGGGAAAATTAAAGCCGCCGTATATTGGGACACAGTTTCAGATAGCTGAGAAAAATTTTGTAAAAGTTGTAGCCCATTTATTGAATATGGATGAACCTGAAGTTAAAAAACTTGCCAAAGAATATGGCGATGTTGGTTCTGTGCTTGAGCATGGCAGATGGCGAACAAAAGAAGATTTGACCGTGAGCCAGGTTTATAAAGAACTAGAGATAATCGAGAATATTTCTGGAATTGGGGCGCAAGAGGGAAAAATAAATGCACTTTATGAGCTGCTGAAAAAATTGGATCCAATTTCTGCAAAATATATTGCTCGTATTGTGATAGGCAAGTTACGCTTAGGTTTTTCTGACATGACTGTTATCGATGCACTTTCATGGATGGAAGTTGGGGATAAATCTTTAAGAAAAAAAATAGAAAATGCTTACAATATTTGCGCTGATATTGGCCTTATTGCTTATACGCTCAAAGAGGGTGGGATTGAGGCCATAGAAGATATGCATATAAAAGTTGGTGTGCCGATACGTCCATCTGCTGCTGAGCGTATGCCAACAGCCAAAGCAATTGTAGAAAAAATTGGCGATTGTATAGCACAGCCAAAATTAGATGGGTTTAGGTTGCAAATACATCTTGATAAAACGGGTCCTGAGCCAATTGTAAGATTTTTTTCCAGAAATTTAATAGATATGTCTTATATGTTTCCCGATATTGCGCAAGCTGTGAAAGAGCTAGATGTGCAAGAGCTTATTTGTGAAGGTGAGGCTATAGTACAAGACCCTAATACAGGCAACTTTTTGCCGTTTCAAGAAACGGTAAAACGCAAGCGCAAGCATGGCATAGAACAGATGGCCTCAGAGCTGCCACTTAAAGTATTTCTATTCGATCTTTTGTATTTGAACGGGCAAGAATTTTTAAATAAAACACATAGAAACAGGCGAAAAGCGTTAATAGATTTATTAAAAAATTATAAAGGCGATCGAATAGAAGTAATTCAAGAGAAAAAAATAGAGACGGCAAAAGAGCTTGAGCATTATTTTGCTGAAAATATTGCCTCTGGTCTAGAAGGTCTTGTGGTGAAAAAACCTGATTCACATTACCAGCCGGGAAAAAGAAATTTCAATTGGATAAAGCTCAAGAGACAAGAAGACATTGGTGGCCTGGAAGATACCATAGATTGCGTTATTTTGGGTTATTACGCAGGTAAAGGCAAGCGAGCACACTTTGGTATTGGCGCGTTCTTAGTCGGCGTTTACAACAAAAAAGAGGACATATTCCAAACTATTGCAAAAGTTGGTACTGGAGTTAAAGATCTTGAATGGGTAGAACTCAAAAACAGATGCGATAAAATAGCTGTCAAAGACAGACCCAAAAATGTCCAGTGTCCCAAAGAATTAGCTCCTGATGTTTGGGTGTCACCAGAGATTGTATGTTTGATTCGGGCAGATGATATAAGCCGGTCGCCACTGCATGCTGCAGGCAGAACTTCTCATGAGTTAGGGTTTGCATTGCGTTTCCCACGTTTTATGGGTTACAGGCCAGACAAAAGCCCAACTGAGGCGACTACAGTTGTAGAGATCAAAAGATTATACGAAGACCAATTTATCTAAAAGTTCACTCATCATCATCCGAAGAAGGCTCAAAAATTTTTTCATCTATTTTTTTCTTTATTTCATTTATTTTTTTCTTCTTGAGTGCGTTGTATTGCCAAAGAAGATTGTTGTAATTATGAATTAGATAATATTTAGCAGTTTTCGTAAGGTTATGACCTAGGAAAACTAGTTTTAAATAATACATATCTTGGACAAGGCTTGATGTTATTTGGGTTAAGTTTTTATTAGAGTAGCAGTTTATTTTATGCAAATTTTGGTTTAGTAAATAGTTTATTGCGTGATTAAGAGGATCAATATTGTTTTTTTTATGTGATTGGGCAAAAAATTTCGATTTTTCTAAAAATTTTGTCATAAATCCTAATGCATACAATATGGCTTCTCGATGATCTTGATCCACATTTTTTGCGTCAGAAAACATAGAGAGATTTAGTAGAAGTTTTAGCAAAAGAATTGTCTTGTAGGAGCTGTTTTTTTTAAGTTTTGTTAATGATATTTTTTTGTGTTTGCATATGATTCTTTTTATTTTTTTTATACACGAATTAAAATTAATAGGATTTCTAAGCCATGATTGAATAGCACTGTTTGTGTCATAGGTGTGGAGACCATAGAAAAGCAAGACTTCTTCTTTTTCTGATTTGGTTGGTTTTTTGCCAAAATTATGTTTGAAAAATATATCTCGAAGAGTTTTTTCATTTTTGTTTTTATTTTTTTGATAATCTATTGCTAGATTATCACGAATTTCTTTGGTCAATTTTTTTTTCCTGTATGCATTTTTGATGTGATGCATGTCTTTATGCAGTTCTTTAATGAGAATCTGAAACTGCTTGATTTTCAAGCGCATTTGGTTAAACGCATCGGTAGTTGGGAATACCAGGCGGGTTGTTATTACAGATTTATCCTTTTTACTCATTTCAATAAATGCTTTGCGGATATTTTTTACATCTAACATATATTTAACAAAAAAGCATATGTATTTTTCTAAGTTTTTTTTCTCTTTTTTAATGAAGTTTTTTTTATATTTCTTGGATATACTCAAAGTATACGAAATATTTTTCTTCTTTGATTTAATTAGCTTATATTCATTGTTTGCGAGTACAAAAAAGCCTAATGCATGTAGTAAGTTTTTTCTAAGACGTTTAGCGCATAGATCTGTTGAAAATTCATTTGCTAGAATAAATGATATTGCTTTCAAGTCTTGTTGGAATTTTGCGAAAACTATTTTTTTATCTTTAGATTTTTTAGAGATTTTGGGTTCATTAGGCTCTTTTTCTATTTTGTTTTTTGATGGTTTGGATAATTTGGTTAGTTTTGGTAGTTTTAAGTCTCCATTTAAATAATTTCGTATGTTTTTTAGGTTTAATTTGAAGTCGCGTGCAGACGTAAGGCTTTTTTTGATTTCACTCTCATCAGAATATTTGTTGAACCCATATACTTTTAGCATAGAACTTATTTCTGATTTGCTTAGAGAATATGTTTTTTTTGATTTTCTTTTTGACTTAGATTTTGTTTTTTTTTGAGTTTCGAATTCCGGGGCATTGGGCTCGCAATTCCCAAAAGGTGCAGCATTCTTTTTTTGTATTTTTTGTTGTGGCGCAAATGATGGGTAGTAGATATCATCTTGCTCGTTAAGATTTTTATGTTTTTTGTTCATAGTGTTGATCTGGAAGCTACTTGTAATTATTAAAAATAGCGTCAAAAAACAAAAGAATTTATATGTTCTTGTTTGGCTTTTCATAGTTTGCCCCTTATGTTTTGAAGATTTATAAAATCTTTTTTAGCAAATAAAGTATATATGTGTCAGCTCGGGGGTGTCAAGGTTTTCAGGGGTTAAAAATATACTAGTGCTCACTTTTCATAAGATTATTAAAGTCTTGTACACACTTTTTGAGTATTTTCTTATCTACTTCTCCGTACCAATACAGACTTTTGATAAAAAACATATTTTCAAGAAGACTTTCAACTATTTTTTTTTCAGAATTAAGCAACTCCTTCCATTTAACAGAGTTTTTTATTGCTAATATACAGTTCATGGCATGATTTAGATAGTCTAGGTTGATTGTTTCATTTGGTTTTTCAAAAAATTTTGATTGATAGAGAAAGAGTTTCAAAAATCCTAACCCATAAAGTATGAATCTTCTTATTTTTGGTCTATAATCCGTTTTGATAAGAATGTGCAAATCATGAACTATGGCCATTAAAATGATTAATTGGGGATTATCCTCTTGATATTTCAGTGTTAGAAACGTATCTTTTTGAATAGATGGCCAGTGTTCGCTATTCAAGTAATCATTAGTATTGATAAGATATTGTGTTAGTTTTTTGATATGTTTTTTAAAGTTTTTTTGATTTTCAAAAAAACTTGCAAGGTCGTCTTCAAAGAAAGCAATAATTTTTTTGAGGCCATAGAGATAAAACATTTTTTCACGTTCCAAACTTGTTTGAATTTTGCCAAATTTATGTGAAAAAAGTAGGTTTCGCAGTTGTTTTTTAGTTGGATTATCATAACTGGAAAGAATAAGTTTGCGTTTTTCTACAGTTAACTTTTTTTTCGAGTAGACCTTTTGTATTTGATATGCATTGCTTATCAGTTTATCAAGAATCATCGATAGTTTATAGATTTTTAACATCATTTGGTTAAAGGCATTTTTTGTGGGGAATATGGGTTTCGTGGTTATTAGGACTGTTTTTTGTTTTTTCGTTTTGCTCTCTATTTTTTTTATTTTTTTCTGGGCATTTACCATAAATGCGACAAAATATTGTGTCCACCTATTTATATTCTCTTTTTCTTTTTCAAAAAGATTTTTATTTTTAGAAATTTTATATGAGAGTTTTCTTTTTACTGATTTAATTACGTTATATTTTTTGTAGGCTTTAACCATAAAAGATAGCCCCACAAGTATATTTTTTCTGAGGTATTTTGCAAATGAATCATTTACAAAATCTTTTTCAAAGATGAAAGATATTCTTGTTAGATATTGTTGCAACTGTGCAAAAATCAATATTTTATCTTTGGATTTTTCAGAGATTTTTTGATTGGGCTTACTGACCCTAGGTAACTGGTAACGCATATCTTGAAAGCGTGCCTTAAAGCCCTTTGCAGATGTATATTTGGGTTTGATTTTTTCGGTAAAAGATTTTATTTTAGAGTTGCTTAATGTATATGTTTTTGTTTCTAGCTTTTTTAGGGATTTTGTGAGTTTTTTCTTTTTCGGTTCAAGTTCTGGCGCGTTTGGTTGTTTGCAGCTGTACGAATGAATTATCTTCTGCTCTTGTTCAGGTGCGTTGGGCTTGCAATCACCAAAAGGAGTTATATCGGATTCTTTTTTTTCTGGATTTGATGACATAGGTGGATAATACACATATCTTTCTAGATTATTGTTTATTTTTTGTTTCTTTTTCATGCAGATAGTATGCATATTACTTGCCAAGAGCAACCAAACGGTTGTTAGTGCGCATATTTTTGTAAATGATGTGCTTGTTTGTGTGTTGCTTTTTTTATTTTTGTTTTTTGTATCTATTTGATGTTTCACTTCCTGCTCCCAAGATTTAGATGGTTTATAGTTGTTGTTTTGTTTTTGCAGGAAAGTATATGTGATAATGAGAGGTTGTCAAGCTTTTTTGGGAGGTTTTGTGGGTGTGTTTTTTGTTATTTGTTTTTGCATAAATTATAGTAAAACTTGGCTTCTTCAAGGGGTTCTTCTGCTTCGGTGATGCTTTTGCCAACTACAATGCCATATGGCTTTGTTTCCATAATTTTATCTATATTATTGCGATTAATTTTTGCTGAAATAAATATTGGTAGGTCAGTGTTTCCTTGGACCATGTCTAGGTTCTCCAAGAAAACGAGTGATTCTTTGGTATCATAAGCTTGGTGAAATAAAATTGCATCTACGCCAAGGTTTTTTGCCTCCAGAGCAGATTGCCCAGGAGCTTCTGAGTCAACCATATCAAGCATAACGTTTATACGGTGATCTTGTGCTTCTGAGCATACCCTATGAATTACATTGTTGCTTGTTCCAGCCATGACTGTGAGCCATGTAATATTGGTATGGGAGTATAAATTTGTTATATCTTTTCCTCGGTCAATTATTTTTGTGTCAGCCATTATGTCTTTGTCCGGAAATGCTTTAGTAAATTCTTCGACTGCTTTGATGCCATATTTGTGAATTAAAATGGTCCCAACTTCAAAGATATCACAATAATCTTTTATAGATTGTGCTATTTGTATAGCCTTTTCAAGATCAGGCATATCAAAAGAAATTTGTAGTTTCATAGTTTCCCTTGTTATTTTAATTTTTAATATTTTTTACTAACTTATTCTTTAAGTTGTTGCGAATAACGTTTTTTGCCTTTTTTATAAACACTGTCAGTAACTGCTAGGAAGTTTTTAAGGCCAAAAACGTATAGTGAACTTTTGAGTTTTTCTATCCCTCTTTTTACGAATATATCTGGCAATATAAGTTGGGGATTTTTGGTTGTTATTGTTATGCCGGTCGGAATATAGACATATTTTGGTTTAGCAATAATAACGATTGTATCTCTAGATAGTATATTATCTTCAGGGATCTCTGCCTCTTTAACATCCCAAAAATATGTACGAGTGGCTGCATCTTTTTTTCGTTCTATTGAGTATATTTTTGCAAATGCTCTGTTTGAAACTTCCCAGTGGTGAACCGTATTTTCAAGCATTAAGATTGGGGCAATGTGTCTTGTAACGATTATATGTAATTTTGGATCTTTGTCTTTCATTGCGAGTTTTCTTGGAAATATTACTTGACCGTTTAGATCAGAAATTGCTAAATAACCCTCATAAGTGCTGAATATCCCAGATGTGAAGTATTTATTTAATGCTCGCAGTGAGTATTTTGGCATTTTCCCTAATTTTCCAATCTTTTTTGCCCTTTTAAGCGCAACAGCCTTTTGGTTTACAATTGGGTAAGGTTTTAAAAAGAATGTTATTATTTGATCGCAGCCTATACGGGTGTGTATGCTTGTTGTAAGTATAGCTGTGATAACTATTATTTTTTTATGCTTCATATTCCCACCATATTTTTTTATAATTAAATATATATTCTCATAATGTAAAGTAACATATTGTTTTTTTGAAAATCTATAGTTTAATGGTTTTGGACTAATGAGTGCGTTAAATTTTAATAAAAACGAAGAAGAAATTTGGAAAAATTTTGTAGATAGATTTAGCTTATCTCAAGAGCAGCAGGATAAGCTAAAGCAATATCTTTTTGTGCTTTTAAAAGAGAATGAAAAGATAAACTTGACGACTATTACGTCTATAGAAGGGATTATACAGTACCATTTTGCAGATTCGCTCGAAATATCAAAATATATAAATTTTAAAGATATAAGGTGCATTTGCGACGTTGGCACAGGAGGAGGGTTTCCTGGTATCCCATTAAAAATTTTGTTCCCCCATCTTAATCTTATTTTAATAGAAGTTGTAAACAAAAAAATCAGGTTTTTACAAAAAGTTATACATGCATTACAGCTGGATAGCGCACAGGTATATAGCTCAGATTGGCGGACCTTTTTGAGAAAAACAGAATACCATGTGGATCTTTTTTGTGCCCGTGCGTCTTTACAGCCCGAAGAGCTTGTTCGTTTATTCAAACCTTCATGCATATATAAAGATGCGCGACTTTTCTATTGGGCTGCAGCAGGTTGGGAGCCATCTGAAAATGTTGCGCCTTTTGTAAAAAATCAAGAGAAATACAAAGTTGGCAACAAAAAAAGAAAGTTTGTTTTTTTGAGTCTATAAAAACAATATACAATTATTTAAATTTGCTGCTTAGAACATAAGATTTATTATTCTGGTAATCAAATGTTTTTTCGCAATCTACGTATTTTATTATATTGGACGCAACATCTGCACCAAAATAATATTGTGCGAGCGTAAACATTGCGCAAAAGCACATAAAGTTTTTGTGGTATTGGTTATGCTTATATGATTTATTATTTTTTACATTGAGAGGCAATATTCTTTTGGATATAGTTTTTAAAAATGGATAATGTTCTTTGTCTTGATTGCTTAGTTTACCTGTAAGCAACTTTCTCAAAAGAGGTTTAATCTGCTCTCGTTTTCCAATTTTATTGATTTCTTGAGAAAAGAATAGGCCATATTTGCTTTCCATTACCACGGGCATGGCCCATTTGTAATTGCAGACAGACTCGAAATAGGTTTTATTGTGCATGTCCTTTGTCCTTGTGCGATATAAATTTAATATGAAACGTAAATAACAAAATGATCCATTATAAAATAGATTATAATCAAATGGTATTTTGTTCAAAAGGTTATTCCAGGGTATGAGTATGTTTTTACAATACTTTTTGTTTATATGTTTTATAAAGCCTGCTACTTGTAGCCACGCTACAAAATTAAGTAAATGTGATTTATCATACGTTGAAAGATCTTTGTTCTGTATGAGTTTATAAGCTTGTTCAAGTTTGGATTTAATGAGGTCGAAGGAATTTGCTTGGTTGTTCCTTTTTTCTTTTTCAAAAAAATTCTCAAGTTCTTGTCTTAGTTTTTTTGCCTTCATTGAGTTTATGTATAAATTTTTTCTTAAAGAGTCTGAAAGAATCTCTGTTTGTAGTTTGCTCAGGTGCATATGGTTTTTTCGCAAGTTATTTAGAGTAAGAATTTCTTTTTTGGTTGCTTTTCGTTTTTCTTTTTTTATCTTTTCACATATGGTTGTTATTTCTTTATGTATCGCTTCTATATTAAAAGATGTGCACTTCTTATTATTATTTACAAATAAGTTTTTTAATTCACTGGCTCTATTAGTTATGTAGTTTAAATCATCGTAATTTATATCTGCTCCAAGTTCGATAAGTTTTTTTGTTAAGGCAGAGTTATTCTGTCCTATTGCATAATGCATAAGAGGAAAGTTTCCTATTTTTTGATTTATTTGTGCGCCATTGAGTATAAGGAGTTCGCATATTTTTATTTTGTTTTGGATGATGCCATGATTACTGCGGAGGCATAGTAGAGGAGTTTCGTTCATTTTGTTTTTTTCGTTGACGTTGCAGCCTACTTTTATAAGATAATTTACTTTGTCTAAGTTGTTTTGCATTACTGCGACGTGAAGTAATTTGTCCCCGTATTGGGTTTTATAATCAGCAAGATTATCATTGCGGGCGCCATGTTTAAATAAGAGCCTTATAATTTTAAAATTTTTTTGATTTTCGAATGCTAAAATAAGGGGAGTTTTGCCCTTATTATTTTTTTTGTTTACGCTTTCTTTAGTAATTAAAGATTCTGGAAAATTTAGTATACGATATTTTAGGTAAGCATAGCTTTTTTTACTTTTAATGTTTTCAGGTATTATTATTTCGTGTTTTTGCATTAACATGCAGTGAAGGGGAGTATTCCCATCGAAGTCTTGCATGTTTTTTAGTTTGTTATCCGAGAATAATTTTTTGCCAAATTTTTTAAGGACTAATGTTGCTAATTTGGATCTAGCATGTTCTGTTGCAAGGCGATGTAAAAAGTTTCTACCCTCTTGCACTATATTGCTTATATCTGCTTGTGTTTTTTCTATAAACAACTTAAAAAGCTTGAATTTTTTCCCATCAAAAGCTTGTGCAATTGCTCTATCTTGGTTGTATTGGATACCTTGTTGTGATATAAGCAACTCTACAAGAGGATACACCGATACGTTTCTTTTTGTGCCCCCATGGATAACTATATCCAAGAGAGTACGTCTTCCACGTTTTATATTTGGATCTGCTTTTCTATCCAACAAAAGCTTGATTATTTCGAGCAGTGTTTTCTTTTCTTTTGCCTTTGTACCACTTTTTACATAAAGATAAATTGCACGCTCAATAGGAGATTCTTCGGGATGTTTTTCACCTGTCCGTGATGCTATAACTATATATGGATAAGCAAGTGAGTAAGGATGATCGGATAGTGTTTTCTTATTAACAAGTTTGGGATTCGCGCAAAGTATATTGTTTACTTTTTCATAATCATTTTCTTTTATTGCTTCATGCAGGTCATTTGCTTTGTAAGTTATAGATGGCGCAATTTTTCGTTTTTTCTTTTTATGAGTATTTTCTTTGTTTTGTTTATCTTGCTCATTCGGGATAGAGCCTTGGTTTTTTTTGTGTTCTCTTTTTCTTTTTTGCATAGCAAGAGAATTGTGAGTTATACCAAGTAGAGAAAAAGTTAGAGACAGTGATATTAGATATTTTATTTTTAGCATAATTACCCCCATAAATTATAGTATATAGATTTTATTTTCTATTTGCACAACAATTTCAATATAGCATGCTTTTAGGCTTTAGGCAAGTGATTTATGGGTTTTGGGGGCTTTTTAGGTGCGAAGGCTTGATTTTTTCAGTAATTGATTTACATATGTTGCTTTTCCTGGTAAAAGTATTTTATTTGCAGAAATATAACGCAAAGCCCTCGATAGCCCCTTTAGTAGGGGGACGATAGGAGAATTACTATGAAAAAGGGATTATTTGCCAGCTACTGGGATGGGATAACGGATTTTCAAAATGGTGAAAAGTATGGCAAAATTTTAAGATATTTTTTCCCGGAGCTTATCACAGCATTTGTCTTATATTCTCTTTTGTATCTGTTGGATGCATATTTTATAGCCGATCTGAAGTCTACGTCGACTTATGCAACGTTGGGCATTACAAATACAATGATACACTTTCTTGTGAAGTTATCTGAAGGTATCTCAATAGGAGCGGTTGTTTTGGGGGGAAGATTTAACGGGGCCAGGAAGTTTAAAGAGGTAGGTAAAACATTGACAGATGCCTTTTGGATGGAGTTTTTGACTGGTTTTGCAATATCCAGTTTTTTATATTTTGGTGCGTATTGGATCTATTATTTTTACGGGGTGCCTGAGAATATGATCCATTTAGGTGTGCCTTTTTTGCGTACAAGGGCGATAGGTATTTTCTTTATGTTTTTGTATTTTGCCTTTATAGGCTTTATGAGGAGTGTGAAAAACCCAAAAACGCCGATGAAAATATTTGCAGCTGGTGCAGTAGTATTTATATTTTTTGATTACGTGCTTATTTATGGAAAGCTTGGTTTTTCCAAGATGGGCTTGCAGGGCTCTGCAACAGCCTCTGTTATCCAGTACGGAGTTATGCTTGTGTTGTCGATGATGGCTGTTTTTTTGCGAAAAAAGAATAAAATATACGCAATTAACCTTTTTAAGCCATTTAGGAGTTTCACAAGAGTTGTACAGCTTGTTAAGTTGAGTCTCCCTGTCGTTATGGACAAATCTGCGATAGCTTTGGCCTATATATGGATGGGGGGAATGATTATGTCTATGGGGGAAATAGGCATAGCTGCTTTTGCAGTGGTAAAAGATCTGGAAAGAATGGCATTATTGCCTGCAGTAGCGTTTGCTCAGGTTGTTACGTTTTTGGTGAGTAATGATTATGGGAAGCGAAATTGGGTTGGAATTAAGTGTAATATCAAAAAGATACTATTTTTGGCTTCTATGATGGTTTTTTTGCTTTTGATAGTTCTAACCCTCTGGCCGGAGTTTTTTGTACAGTTGTTCGATAAAAAGGGGGAATTTACGCATGTGGCGGCCAGGGCAATTCCATTTTTGAGTGTACTTGTCTTCTTTGATTTGTTACAATTAATATTGTCGGGGGCCATGAGAGGCGCCTCAAATGTTAAAACGGTTATGATAACGCGTATTTTAGTATGCGGTTTGTTTTTTGTTCCATGTTCTTATATGATTTCGAAGATTCACTTTGAAAGCATGGTTTTGAAATTTGTTTTAATCTATGGTTCATTTTATTTAGGCAGTGGGATAATGAGTTTGGTCTATATAAATAGGTTCAGGGGTCAAAACTGGAAGGTTTTGGAGAAATAAACTGGGGTTAAATAAGATTAAAGCGACCTAAAGAGGTAAAATATGATAAAAATTTCTAAAGAAGAAGTGCTAAAAATAGCAGCTATGACTCGTGTTTCTTTACATGATAACGAAATAGAGCCTATGATAAAACATTTGGAGGGTGTTTTGTCTTATGCTGAACGAGTTGAGGAGATAGCAGCTGACATAGAAGAGCCATCCAACAAAAACGTGAATGTTTTTAGAGAAGATGTTGTTGTAAAGACAGATAGTGAGAAAATTCTTGCTCAGGCGCCAGAGAGAGAAGAGAATTATTTTGTCGTTCCTGTTATCATTGAGAATAAGTAGAAGGATTTTTAGGTATGAGCAAGTTAGCCTTTGCAACAATTAAAGAACTTAAAAAAAAATTGGAAAACAAAGAGGTTTCTCCTCAGGAGCTTTTAGATTTCTTTTTAAAGAGATTTGCCACGCATGATGAAAAAATAGATTCTGCGTTAGAAATTTTTAATAAAAAGTCTATTTTAGAGTCTTTTGAGGCGTATAGTCCTGAAGGGCCACTGGCTGGTATACCAGGAGCTTTTAAAGACAATATTTGCCAGGAAGGTAGAATTGTGTCTTGCGCGTCAAAAATTTTAGAAAATTTTAGATCTACCTATGATGCGACTACAACGAGGCGACTTAAAAAAGCAGGGGCTTTGATTTTGGGTCGGTTAAATTGTGATGAATTTGCTATGGGAAGTTCGACTGAGACTTCAGCGTATAAAAAAACAAAAAATCCTTGGGATTTTTCTCGTGTTCCTGGGGGCTCTAGTGGTGGCTCAGCGGCAGCAGTTGCTGCGGGGTTTGTGCCATGGTCATTAGGCTCTGATACTGGGGCTTCAGTTCGTCAACCGGCAGCATGTTGCGGTATAGTTGGTATAAAACCAACGTATGGTTTGGTGTCTCGTTATGGGCTTGTTGCATATGGATCTTCCTTAGATCAGATAGGGGTGCTTTCTCGAACTGTGTATGATAATGCGTTAGTTTTTTCTACGATTGCTGGTCATGATATGAAAGATTCTTCCAGTCTTTTTGTTAACAAAAAAGATTATACGGCAAATTTAACAGGAAAATTAAAAGAAGGTTTGAGAATTGGCGTTATTGAGGATGCGCTTACTGCTGAGGGCATGGATCAGGAGATTTCTTCATCGGTTGAGCAGGCAGTAAAAGTTTTAGAAGATCTTGGCGCTAAGGTAAAAAGAGTTTCTATGAAGACACTTGATTATAGTGCTGCTGCATATTTTGTTATTAGCCGTGCGGAAGCTGCTTCTAATTTAGCAAGATTTGACGGCGTTAGATATGGTATGAGAGCAAAAGATTCAGATACTCTTCGTGACATGTATTTAAACACAAGACATGATGGATTTGGCCAAGAGGTAAAAACTCGTATGATGGTTGGAAACTATGTGCTTTCAGCCGGTCACGCCGGGCAGTTTTATGAGAATGCTAAAAAAGTGCAAAGATTAATCCGAAGAGAGTTTAAGACGGTATTTAATGATGTTGATCTTTTGATAATGCCAACGCATCCGATGCCTGCATTCAAGCTTGGGGCGTTTGATACTGATAAGTTACAAATGGATCTGCAAGATTACTTTACCTGTCCTATGAACTTGGCTGGTATACCTGCTATTTCGATTCCATGCGGGTTTACAAAAAAAGAAAATTTACCTATAGGGTTCCAGATTATAGGGTCCCATTTATCAGAAGAGTTAATATTTCAAACAGCGCATGCATACGAGCAAAGTACACCTTGGCATAATATGCACCCAGAAGGTTTTTAAAGTATAAAATTGGAGGTTTTTCCAGATGAGTTGCCAGATGAGTTATTGGAAAGAAAAACTTAAAATAAAACATTTAGAGTTCCCCAGATTTTTGGGAGCCCCGTTGGATGGGGTAACCGATTCGCCGTTTAGAAAACTAGTTCGTCAGTTTTCTACCCAAGAGTTGCTTTATACCGAGATGCGTCACGTTGCTTGTGTTGCAAATGAAAAAGGTGAGCAAAAGTCGATTAAGTTTGAGCAATTGGAACGTCCTCTTAATTATCAGTTTGCTGCTAACAAAGTAGAATATATAGAAAGAGCGTGTGATCTTGTTTTGCAAAAAGGAGTAGATAGTATTGATCTAAATGTAGGTTGTCCTGCAAGGAATCTTATATCATCTGGTTCTGGTTCTGCGCTTATGCAAGATGTACCACGATTAAAAGAGATATTAAACTGCTTTAGAGAAAAATTAAAAGACATGCCATTTACGGTAAAAATAAGAGCTGGTTTTAAAAAAGAGAATGCATTAGAAGTCGCAAAGCTGGCCCAAGACTGTGGCGCAGATGCCATTGCGATACATCCAAGATTGCAAACACAAAAATTTCAGGGTGTTCCAGATTATAGTTTAGCCCAAAAATTAAAAAAAGAATTAACGATTCCGGTGATAATCTCTGGTGGGATAATAGATTTTAAAACAGCCAAAATGGTATATGAACAAACTGGAGTTGACGGTTTTTTGATAGGCCGTGGTATGTGGTCAAAGCCGTGGAAGCTCAAAGAGCTTCGAGAACATTCACTTGGTAACGAATTTACGCTAGACAAAACTATTATACTTGCCTGTGCGTTGTCACATTTGGACAATATTGTGAACTATTATGGTCCAGATGGGGTGTATGCGTTCAGAAAGCATGTGCCGTTTTATCTCAAAGGGATGGAGTCTTCCTGTAATCTAAAAAATTTGGTATTCTCTACTACGTCGGTAGAAAAAATAAAAGCTGGGTTTACCCAGTTCTTTGAACAGTATACGTAGTTATATGGGTAAGCCCATTTTTGTAACGGGATATGAGAGTGTTTAGACGTAGAAAAAGGGGAACATTTCTTTATACGCTACTTTTCATAATTACATTATTTGTACTGCACAAGTTTGTAGTATCTTTTTCAGATATTTATTCGTACACGTATGCAACTATTACATACCCGGTATTATTGTCCCAAAAATACATAATAACCCCAGTTAAAAAGTTTTTTGAAAAGAGAAAAAACCTGCAAGAGCTACAAAACCTTGTATTTAAGCTTCACAAAGAAAGAGAAAATCTTGTTTCAGAAAATATTCATTTGCGAGCAACCCTATCTTTTCATAATCAAACAAAAGAAGTGCTAGATTTTAAAAAACGTTATACGAGTTATAATAGTAATAATAGCGATATTAGTGATAACAGTGATAACAGTGATAGTTGCTCAAATTTCCAATTATGCCATATACTGTTTAAGCATATTGATAAAAATTCCCACTTTATTTTTATTAATAAAGGCACCTTACGGGGCGTCTGCAAAGACATGGTCGTCGTGTATAAAAATTTTCTCTTGGGAAAAGTTATTCAAGTTTTTCCATTTTATAGCAAAGTTTTATTAATCACAGACAAATCATGTAAAGTTGCTGCTTATTGTGCCAAAACAAAAGCACATGGTATACACAGGGGGGCAAACTCACAAACAGATACATTGCTTACCCGAGTAAGCCATTTTGAAAATGTATTGCCTGACGACATGGTTTTATCTAGCGGATATGGGCTTGTGTTTCCTCAAGGTTTTGCGCTAGGAAAAATAACAGATGTGCAAAGTGGCGATTTGTATCATACCATAAAAATTAAGCCTCTTTTTGATATAAAAGATATTAATTATTGTTTTTTGATCCAAAAGGGGAATTATTAGTTAGGCTCAATTTTGTTGTTAATAACACAATTTAATGTTAATTTAGCCTGAGAAAATAAGTTGATTTTCAAGTGTAAATATTCTCGATCCGTTCGTCCTGAGCTTGTCGAAGGATGTAAAATTCTTAAAAACTATTATTTTGTTTTACATTTAGATAGATATTTTAATAATTCATATTCCCCATTAATGAGAGCCATTTTTTTTCTTCTGCTCCAACCCTTTATTTGCCTTTCGGCACTAAGTGCTTCGCATCTTGTTCCAAATTGTTCCACATACACAAGCTCTACAGGTCTCAATTTATAAGTGTAACACTGCTTTATAATCCCCAATTTGTGAGTGCCGATTCTTGCTTCAATATTATCCGTATGTCCTGTATAATAAGACCCATCTGCGCATCTAAGAATATAAACAAAAAAAGGTTGCATAACTTTCTCTTTATATGTTTTTTACATCCTTCGACAGGCTCAGGACGAACGGATTGAGAGTATTTTTATATATTATTATTTTATCAAATTAACACAAGAATAAAAGTTTTTTTAATTTATTTACTTTTTTATTAATCTTGCAATCTATTTGATCTTCGAGCCTCAAAATTTAAAGGCGAGCTATTGCTGGTATTGCTTTTCCCAAGAAAAAAATCCATATGGACTACTGATGATCTATCGACTAATGCCGATCCTTTGCCTAAGTTTGATTCTAGTTTGTATACTTGTCCCAGACCGTTTGTTTGTGCAGATTTTTTCTCTGATACAACGATTTGATTAATAAAGTTTTCGATGTTCTCTTGGTTTATTGTTGATTTTTTGCTTTGTATGCAGTCCATGGAGTATGATTTAAGCAGCTTATTCCAATATTTTTGAAGAAGTTTATTGTTAGCAAACATATCAAAGCAGATTATTTTGTTGCCGGTTGTTACCACTACGCCGATAGTATTTTCTGATATACCAGGGAAATTTTTGAGATTTTTTGTGTAATCAGTAATTTTTTCTTGTATATTTTCATCTTGATAATTGGCCATCATTGTTCCGGTTGATGATGAAACGCCTATTTTATTTTGGCTTTTTGATATTTCGTTCCATACCGCACCTTGTGCATTATGACACTCACTGAGTGTAGCCTGTTTTCTTACGCTTCCAGTAACGCATGTGTTTGCTGATTTGAACTCAGGTGACACGTGGTTCCATCTTCCGTGCTCAACACAAAAAACAGGGACTTGAACCCATGTTTTATTTGGCGGCAGCAAAATATCTTTCTTGATCATCCTGTCCTGTTTTGCGCCTTTGATTATCTCGCCAGTCATGAGCAATATCGGTTTTTTTCCGTTGTTTTTTACTTCAACAGTATTTACAGTTGCAGAAGAAAGCTCTTTTATGGTGAGCCAATCTTTTTTTGATGCCTCATCGAGAGTTACATAATTTTTCGAGCTTAGTTCCTGGTTTACCTGTATGGGAAATAGTTTCATATTTTTATATTCGATAGGTTTGCCAATTTCAATCTCATTGAGATATTTGTCGATTAACTCTTTGCTTCGTGTGAACGTTTGCCCGCTTGTTGTCAAGAAGAGTAACGCAAATAATGCACCAAATATTTTTTTGTATGTGTAGCTTATAGTTTTGTTCATAGTGTTTCCCTTCGTATAATAGTTATGATTTATTCAATCTCGCGAGTACCTGTAGTATTGTAGACGACTATTTACAGGGTTGCAAGTGGTACCAAAACTTGTGTTTATTTTTTGAATATATGATTTTTATTGCTTTTTCTCATCACAATAGAATAAAAAATATATAAGAGTATATGGTAAATCCAAAAATGGGATATAAAAAAGGGACAAAAAATGGGTAGCAAAGAATTACGTGATATTTCTGAAATAAACAAGGATATTGAAACAATAGCTGCGAGTCTTGGGCTGCTTGATAAAAGATTAGTTAACGCCAAAACGCCTGCAGAGATAGAAGCTTATACGAAATTAATAAAAGAGTTTGAGAAAATATTTCATGAGTTGGAGGCTGAAAAGCTAAAAGCAAGTGAGGGTAATTAAAAAGGGCTAAGTTGTTTGGGGTTTTAAATGGGGTTTTAGTTGGGGTTTTAATATGGTACAAAACCAAACGGTGGATAACCAATTTTTTGCAGATTTACTTGCTCATGCTGATGTGGCTCTCAATGGTGATCGTCCTTGGGATATACGAGTGTATGACAAAAACTTTTTTGCCAGAGTTTTGCGCAGTCCTTCAATGGGGCTTGGGGAATCTTATATGCAAGGGTGGTGGGATTGCAATCAGGTTGATGAGATGATCTCTCGTATATTTCGAGCACGTCTTGATGAGAAAGTCTCAGGTAGTTTTTTATCAAAAGTTAAATTTTTAAAGCACGTTCTTTTTAATATGCAATCGCGAAGCAAAGCTTTTGAAATTGGTGAAAAACATTATGATATTGGTAACGAGCTTTATAAAAACATGCTTGATAAGCGTATGGTTTACACTTGCGCTTTTTGGAAAAATGCTACAAATTTGGATGAGGCTCAAGAGAATAAACTGGAGCTTACCTGTCAAAAAATAGGAATTAAACCTGGCAGCAAGATTCTTGATATTGGTTGTGGATGGGGTAGTTTTGCAAAATATGCAGCTGAGAGGCATGGCGCGCATGTTGTTGGTATAACAGTTTCGAAAGAACAGGTTGAGCTTGGTCAAAAATCATGCAAAGGGCTTCCTGTTGAGATTCGACTTCAAGATTATCGTGACGTAAATGAGAAATTTGATCATATTGTTTCTTTGGGAATGCTAGAGCATGTAGGTTCTAAAAATTATAGAACCTATATGAAAATGGCTAACAGGTGTTTAAAAGATGATGGTTTGTTTTTATTGCATACGATTGGTCGCAAAGAGCCGGGTAAAATGGATCCATGGATAAACAGGTACATATTTCCAAATGCAATATTACCGGCTATGAGTGAAATTGCTAAAGCCAAAGAGGGTCTTTTTGTTATAGAAGATGTACACAATTTCAGTACTGATTACGATAAAACACTTATGGCTTGGAATGAAAATTTTGAAAATAGCTGGCATACGCTTGCAGGGCAATATGATGAAACGTTTCATCGCATGTGGAGATTCTATTTGCTTTCATGTGCAGGCGCCTTTAGATCGAGAGTAAACCAGCTTTGGCAAATAGTTTTATCAAAGCATGGGGTTACAGGAGGATATACATCAATTCGCTAATTTGTTAATTAAAAAAATAATATAAAGGGCAGTTTATGGTCAAGCGGGCCAAACAAATAAAATTAATAATTTTAGTTGGTATAGTTGGGGCAATACTATTACTTAGTTTTTTATTATTGCAAATAAAAATCCCGGTGTTTGGCAAAACTACAGTAGATTTGCTTGTAAGTAACGGGACTGTATTGACAATGAACTCGCAAAAAAAGATAATCCCAAACGGTGCAGTTGCCGTGCGTGACGGGAAGATCATTGCTGTTGGGCTTACCAAAGCACTTGAGCAAGCGTATAAAGCAAAAAAAATAATTAATGCCTCTGGTGGCGTTATTATGCCCGGCCTCATTAATGCTCATACACATACGGCGATGACACTATTTCGAGGTTTTGCGGATGATATGCCTCTAATGGAGTGGCTGCAGAAATATATTTTTCCTGCAGAGAAAAAACATGTTACACCAGAGTTTGTCTATTGGGGAACAAAGCTTGCCTGTTATGAGATGATTAAAGGTGGGACAACAACGTTTGTTGATATGTATTTTTTTGAGGACTCGGTTGCGCAGGCTGCCTATGAGATGGGTATGCGTGCAATAGTTGGAGAAACAATAATTGAGTTCCCGACGCCTGACAGCAAAAACTATAAACAAGCACTTGAACAGACCAAAAAATTGGTTGAAAAATGGAAAAATAACCCATTAATTACCCCCGCTATTGCACCCCATGCTCCATACACCAGTTCAAAAGAAATGTTGCTCGCAATAAAAAGTTTTGCAGAGAAGTATGATGTTCCAGTTATAACCCATGTGTGTGAAACAAAAAGTGGAATAAACCAAGTAATATCAAAACATAAGATGCGCCCGGTTAAGTTTTTAGATTCTATTGGCTTGCTAAACAAAAGACTTATCGCAGCGCATTGTGTGCATCTTACTGATAATGAAATCGCATTACTTGCACAAAAAAAGGTCGGTGTTGCCCATTGCCCAGTAAGTAACATGAAGCTCAGTTCAGGAATTGCTACGGTTTATAAGATGCTTAAAACAGGCGTTTTAGTTGGTTTAGGAACCGATGGTGCTGCAAGTAATAATTCACTTGATATGTTTGGAGAGATGAAAACTGCAGCATTGCTGCAAAAAGTTGCAACAGGCAAACCTACTGCCCTGAACGCATATCAGACACTTGAGCTTGCAACAATTGGTAGTGCGCGAGCGATCCATATGGGTAATAAAATTGGAAGTTTAGAACCCGGGAAAAAGGCTGATATCATTGTTGTTGCAATTGACCAGATTCACCAAATCCCTGTGTACCATGTTGCTTCACAACTTGTCTATGCGTCCAAAGCCCCAGATGTGCAAACGGTAATTATTAACGGCAAAATTATTATGAGAGATCGTGTCATAGGGACCAAGGGTCAAGAAGAAGAGCTAAGAAAGAAAGTTGAGCATTTTAAAAAATCAATTGTTGATACAAAAAACAGTGAATAAATATCCAGAAAAATAGTCGAAGGACCCCTCTTTAAGGGCCTTTTGCATGGAGGCTTTAAATCGTATACAATAATAGTATCGAAAAATAACGTTTTTGGATGGTTATTTCTAGTGGGTGCTTCCTAGGACCTAGGCAAAATAACTTACAGAACAATACAAGGGATTGCTATGAAAAAAAGATGTATATTAAAGTATTTATCACTATGTTTTGTTTTATTTGCTCCTACAATGTACGGAGTGGGAGATCTTAAGGTTCTTGCTGTTCCCGGTCAAAATGGCCTTGGCAGTGAGATTGACTATGTTAAGAGATGCCTTGGTAATAATAAGATCGATGTAACCAGGGTAGGAACTCCTAAGTTACGCATAGATTTTGGTCAGAACAATTGCATGAAATGTCTACGCGAAGCTCTTTCATCCGAAAAAAACGAGGATGATGTTATTATTCACGCTACATCGCAAGGAACAGCCACAGTATTAAACTATCTTTCGACAAATCGTAGGGCAAGAAGAAGAGTAAAAGCTCTAATCTTAGAATCGGTTTTGATAAGTGGAAACGATGCGATAAAACATACGATAAAAAGTGGCTTAATGGGACCGTTAAAAGGGGTTGCAAAACTGCCACTTTCTTATTACTGGCTTCCTTATTGTGCCAAATTTATGTTCCCATTCTATTGGCCAGGTGGTAAACAGGTTATAAAGACACTTGAGAATTTTCCTAACGATATTCCGGTCATAATCATTCATTCACGAGGAGACATGCAATTGTCACACCGTGGGGCTCTCGCATTGTACCATGGCTTACGGTCTAATGGTAACAATAATGTGTACCTAATTGATCCTCATGGAGATCGTCATATACAAATTCTTAGTCGAAGACCTGGGGCACGAAAACTGGTACGAGATATTCTTGCTAGGCATAATGTGATAGAACAGATTGGCAAGCCGATTGATCCAGTTGATTTAGTTAATCTACAGCCAAATCATAATGATGATCGTTACTCAAATCCATATGATGATCTGAATAACAAAGAACGGTGGCACACTCGATTATGGGCTACGTTAGTAACGGGAGGTGTTGTAG
>JBHPCA010000011.1:0-31671 GCA_042576225.1 Candidatus Babelota bacterium | reverse complement strand
TAAAAAAATCGTTGAGCTTCTTTTAAAACACAAAGATATTGACGTAAATAAGGTGCCTATTAAGGGTGGTGTTACACCTCTAATAATAGCAGCTTTAAAAGGCCATAAAAAAATCGTTGAGCTTCTTTTAAAACACAAAGATATTGACGTAAATAAGGTGCCTATTAAGGGTGGTGTTACACCTCTAATAATAGCAGCTTTAAAAGGCCATAAAAAAATCGTTGAGCTTCTTTTAAAACACAAAGATATTGACGTAAAGAAAAAAGAACCTCTAGCCATGGCATCTAAAAGAGGCCGTACAAAAATCGTTAAACTTCTCCTAGAGCGCGAAGATATTGATGTCAATAAAGGAGGACCTCTAGCCAATGCATCTTCTGGAGGACATACAGAAATCGTTAAACTTCTTCTGAAGCACCCAAAAATAGATGTAAACAAAAACTCACCTTTATACTCAGCATCTAAGATAGGCCATAAAAAAATCGTTGAGCTTCTTTTAAAACACAAAGATATTGACGTAAATAAGGTGTCTATTGGGGGTGGTGTTACACCTCTAATAATGACAGCTGCAAAAGGCTATAAAAAAATCGTTGAGCTTCTTTTAAAACACAAAGATATTGACATAAACAGGCATGGTTTTCTTGGTATTACACCTCTAGCATCAACAGCACTTAAAAAAAAAGGCAACATAGAAATCGTTAAGCTTCTTCTTGATCGCAAAGATATCGATGTAAATAAAGGAAACCCTCTAGCCATAGCATCTGAAAAAGGTCATATAAAAATCGTTAAGCTTCTTTTAGATCGTAAAGATATTGATGTAAATAAGACAGATAATAAAGATATGACACCTCTAGCAAACGCATCCAAATACGGATATCCAGAAATTGTTAAGCTTCTCCTAAGGCATAAAGATATTGATGTGAATAAGATGTTTTTTGATATATATAGGAATATCCAAACAGCACTAGTCAAAGCAACTACATACGGCCATACAGAAATAGTTAAACTTCTATTAAAGCACAAAAATATTGATGTTAATAAAGGGAATCCTCTACACATCGCATCTTCAAATGGTCATAAAGAAATCGTCGAGCTTCTTCTTAAACATCCAAAAATAGACGCAACTATTAACGACAAGTATTTTAAAACGGCACTGGATGTAGCAAAAACAGAAGAAATTAAAAAACTCATAAGAGATCATTTGCAAAAGCGTAAGAAAAAATAGTCTTGGGGCTTTTCAATAAAGTTCTCAATAAATCGGAAATTTTGCGCATAAAGAGTGGGCTTTGTCTTTGATTTTCAACAGGCAAGGTTCGCTTTCACACTTTTGCACCACTTCGTCAAACAACTGCGCAATAATCTCAACTTCTGGCTCTTTCATCCCACGGGTGGTAATAGCAGGAGTACCAATTCTGACGCCAGATGTTATCCACGGCTTTTGCGGATCGTATGGGATACAGCTTCTGCTTGTGGTAATTCCTGCTTTCTCAAGCGCAACTTCAGTCTGACGGCCAGTGACGTTTTTAGATCTCAGGTCAACGACGAACATATGGTTATCTGTCCCGCCGGTTACAATTGAATAACCAAGAGACTCAAGTGTTTTGGCAAAATGCTTCGCATTTTTTATCACCTGTGTTTGGTATGCTATAAAGCTCTGCTCACCAGCTTCTTTGAACGCAACTGCTTTTGCCGCAATAACATGCATTAACGGGCCACCTTGAATGCCCGGCATCACACCAGCATCCATCTGTTTTGCATATTCCTCTTTTGACAAAATAAATGCACCTCGGGGCCCTCGTAATGTTTTATGCGTAGTGCTAGTAATAAAATCTGCACAACCAACAGGACTTTGGTGCAACTGAGTAGCAACCAGGCCTGCAATATGGGCAATGTCAGCTAGCAAATAGGCGCCAACTGATTTTGCAATTTCACTAAACTTTTTGAAATCTATCTCTCTTGAATACGCAGTAGCACCAGCAATTATTATTTTGGGTTTGTGCGCATAGGCCATTTCCTCAACCATGTCAAAATTAATAAGATCAGTCTCTTTGTCTACCAAATATTGGACTGATTTGTAAACCTGACCTGAGAAGTTAACTTTGTGCCCATGGGTTAAATGCCCACCTTCTGCTAAACCCATTCCCATAATGGTGTCACCAGGATTTAGCATAGAAAAATAAACCGCCATATTTGCCTGTGATCCTGCGTGCGGTTGCACATTAGCATGCCCATCTTTAAAATCAAATAAATTTTTGCATCGTTCAATTGCGACCTTCTCTACCTCGTCAATAAACCTGCAGCCAGCATAATATCTTTTTCCTGGCGTCCCTTCTGCATACTTGTTGGTCAACACTGAGGCACTTGCCTGCAACACTGCCCAACTCGCATAATTCTCTGAAGCAATTAAGTTTATCTCACGCTCTTGTCTATTTTGCTCTTTTTGTATGATCTCAAATACTTGTCTATCAAAATTTTCTAAATTTTGATTTTCTAAATTTTTCATAACTCGCCTTTATCGCCCTTATTTGCTCCAAAAGAGCATACGTTTTTAGCTATCTCATAAGAGAGTCTAGTTTCAAAACATCTAATTTTCAAGCTTATTTCAAACACCCTCGCCCTACGAGACTATTGCAAAAATCCTTATATTTTTGTATTATGTTAAGTAGAATATTGTATTTTGCGGCCAATTAATGGGCATAGGTAGGGATAAAAAAATGAGTTATAACTTTAAAGAGATAGAAGAAAAGTGGCAAAAAACATGGGAGGATTGCCCTCCAGCAAAGGCCAAAAACCCAAATGGCAAGCCAAATGGCCAAAAAAAATATTATTGCCTAGCTATGTTTCCCTATCCTTCTGGCTCGGGTATACACATGGGCCACTGGCGCGCATATGTGCTGGCTGACATATACGCCCGTATAAAATGGCTTAAGGGCTACAATGTTCTGCATCCTATGGGTTGGGATGCGTTTGGGCTACCAGCTGAAAATTATGCAATTAAAATGGGTGTTCATCCAAAAATAAGTACTGCTGAGAATGTTGCAAACTTCAAACGACAGTTAAAACAGATCGCCTGTATTTATGACTGGGATAAAGAGGTAAACACCACTGATCCGGATTATTATAAATGGACTCAGTGGATTTTTATACAGATGTTCAATGCCGGGCTGGCTTATCAGGCAAAAACGCCAATTAACTGGTGCCCATCTTGCCTTACCGGTCTTGCTAACGAAGAGGTAGTAAACGGTGGCTGTGAGCGATGTGGGGCACTTGTTACTAAAAAAACTATAAGCCAATGGATTTTGAAAATTACTAAGTACGCACAACAATTTATTGATGATTTAGACGCACTTGACTGGCCTGAGAAAATAAAACAGATGCAACGCAACTGGATCGGCAGAAGTGAGGGTGCAGAAATTATTTTCAAGACAAAAGATATAGATGGGAAAGAGTTAGGTTTGCCAGTCTACACCACAAGACCTGATACTATTTTTGGTGCAACATTTATAGTGATGGCACCAGATCACGACTTGGTAGAAAAAATTGTCACAAAAAAGCATGAGAAAGAAGTTAAAGCATATCAGGAAAAAGTAAGTCATATGTCATCGATAGAGCGTATGGCTGAACAGAAAGACAAAACCGGTGTGTTCTCAGGAGCATATGCGATTAATCCTGCGACAAAAGAGAAAATGCCAATCTATCTTGCAAGTTACGTACTCAAAGATTATGGAACTGGCATCGTGATGGCTGTCCCTGGTCATGACCCAAGAGATTTTGATTTTGCTACAAAATTTGGTTTACCTATCGTGCAGGTTATTGATGCCCAAGGAGTAAAAAAAGATAAAGACGGCAACTTGTTAGAAGCGTATGGCGAGTCTGGCACTATGATTAACAGCGGTGAACTAAACGGCCTTCAGGCGATGCCGGATGCATTTGAGAAATCAATAGATCTTATTGAAAAAGAAAAATGGGGTACAAGAAAAATAAATTATAAACTAAGAGACTGGATATTTTCTCGTCAAAGATACTGGGGCGAGCCAATCCCATTAGTGCATTGTGACGCTTGTGGCATAGTCCCGGTTGATGAAAAAGATTTGCCAGTAGAACTTCCCGAAGTTGAAAAATATGAACCAACTGGAACAGGTGAGTCACCATTAGCTAGCATCGAAAGTTGGGTAAACACAACATGCCCAAAATGTGGTGGGCCAGCAAAAAGAGAAACTAATACCATGCCACAATGGGCTGGGTCATGCTGGTATTTTTTGAGATATCCTAATCCCAACTTGAAAGACAAACCATTTGATGAAAAAGATATTAATTATTGGTTGCCAGTAGATCTCTATGTTGGTGGCATAGAACATGCAATATTGCATCTTTTATACGCACGGTTTTATACAAAAGTACTCCATGATCTTGGGTATTTACCATTTAATGAGCCGTTTACAAAATTATTTAATCAGGGCATGGTCCTTAAATTTTCAGAAAAATCTGGCCTTATTGAAAAAATGTCCAAATCTAAAGGTAATGTGGTCAACCCTGATGATATGATAGAGAAATATGGCGCTGATGTGCTGCGTATGTACATCATGTTTATGGGTCCACCTGAGCAGGATTGTGAATGGCAGGACGCTGGCCTTGATGGGATAAAAAGATTTTTAAATAAGTTTTATAATTTTATAAGCAACAGTGAAAATATTGTAGAAAATGATCAAGAATCACCGGAAGCAAAAAAACGAGTGAATATGTTCTTGCGTGACTACCAAGATAGATTAGAACACTTTAAGCCTAATACTGCTATATCTTCTATCATGGAGCTGGTTAATGATCTTAATGCCAAAAAATTAAAACTTGGCAAATCAAGTTTAGAAAGCGTACTTTGTTCTGTATCAATATTGGCACCCCATATCGCAAGTGAGTTTCTAGAGAAACTGTACAATAAACAACTTGATCAGTGTGCATGGCCAATAGTTGATAAAACACTATTACAAGAGATGCAGGTGACCATCGTTGTACAGATAAACGGAAAAGTCAGGGCAAATATTAAAGCACAAAAAAACACTGTACAAGAAGTTGTTGAACAAGAAGCTAGAAAAGCTACTGCAAAATGGCTTGTGAATAAAGAAATAGTAAAAATAATTTTTGTAAAAAATAGATTAATTAATTTTGTAGTGAAGTAACCCACAAAAGGTTTTTCACTTGGGGTTTTTTTAGGAGTTTTTTTTGAGTACCATTACCATAATAATTTTATCGTTAGTAATTACCGGAATAATATTTTACGCGTATATAGCTTACACAAGAGCCAAGCAAGAACTCACTCAAGCTGATTCCGAGCCCTTGGACCCTTCCCTTAAACAAACTCAAGATGAACTAAACTCAGAGCTCAGGGCAGGCAAAACTCGGGATGAGGATTCAGAAGATGAAGATAATTCAAAAGTCGAAGAGGAAAAACATCTGAAAGATACAGAAGATCTAGAGATCGATATAGAGGGCTTGAGAGAGGCACTGGAAAATGACGAGTTAAACCCAGATGCCCAAGATGAAGATGGGGACTTTCTTCTTAAACTTGCTGCCATTGAAAGCGACATAAGACTTGCAAAACTACTATTGAAATACAATGCTGATCCAAACTTACAAGATAGCCAAGGATACCCTTCAATCATATACGCTATCGTTAATAATCAAAGTGAGATAGTAAGGTTATTGCTCGAAGCTGGCGCTGATCCTAATTTTAAATCAACAGATAACACCATAGTACCTTTATGTGTAGCAATAAATCAACATGATATCACCGTTATAAAAACTCTTTTAGAATATGGCGCGAACCCCAATATCCGATTTGCAAAAAACAACATGACGCCTCTTATGTACGCAGTTGAAGAGGAAAACAATGACGCTGCTAAAGTCTTGTTAGAGTATGGTGCTGACCCCAACTTAAAAGAAGATAATGGTAACTTCCCACTAATAGGTGCAGAAGAATTAAGAACAACCAAGCTTTTGTTAAAACATGGTGCAACCATAAATATGGCAAATAACGAAGGGTTAACAGCCCTTTTTGCTGCTGCACACAAAGATATGATTGATACTTTAGAGCTACTTATTAAAAATGGCGCTGATCCAAATATACAAAGTAAAGATAAAGAAACGGCTCTTATGGCTGCTGTAAGCCAAAATAATATCGACATAGCCCAATATTTGCTAAAACATGGCGCTAATGAAAATATGCAAAGAGATGATGGCAACACTGCACTCTTATTTACCAAGAACCCAAAAATGGTAGAGATACTACTGCAAAACGGCGCTGATCCAAATATACAAAATATTCACGGTAATAGTGCTCTTACTTTAGCCGCTATGACCGGAAATATAGAATTAGTCAAGCTCCTGCTTGATTACTTAGCAGATCCAAATATTCCAGATAGTGACGGCAAAAATGCACTAGATCATGCGTTTGAACAAGGGCATACCGAAATAATAGAGTTAATCGAAGATAACAAAAAAGGCAAGTAATCAAAACAAAAATTTAACGGCATAATTAATCCAGCAAAGAATTAAACTGTGGCGCAAGGGTATACTTGCGCCCTTTTTTTGATGGATCAACGACAACAATAAAACCCTGATCACTCCATCTTTTACAAAGCTGCCGCGCAGTCCTAGGCTTAAAACCAAAAAACTGTTCTATCTGTTTTGAGGTCACATATTCGTTTTTTCTAAAAACCTCTAACGCTTTTCTTTGTTTGACATCAAGTTTTTTTAGCAGTGCTGATTGATCTGAGTTACCTAATTGGCCTATTTTATCTCTGCCACCCTCTTTGGATTCTTTTTTGGATTCTTTTACAACCCTTTTTTGTATATTTTCAACAGCATTGGCCATACCCTCACAAAAATACGCAACCCACTTTGTAATATCACTCTCTGCTCTCCCCACGTAATAATTATGCGAGGGGCCAATCGTAAGAGCCTCATAATAATCTGATAAATTACGTGCATAATATTCTTCAAGTGAATATATCCCTTTTAAATCATATCCACCTATGTGCAAAATTAAAGTCGCCAAAAGACGAGCTGTTCTTCCATTTCCGTCATAATACGGGTGTATTGTTGCAAATTGATAATGCGCTATTCCCGCAATAATTGGACAAGGCAAATCTGATCTTCTATTAATCCAACCCACTAATGCTTGCATCAACTCGGGAACATCTTTTGCCTCAGGAGGCATATAGACTATTTTTCCAGAAGCTCCTTCACGAATAACATTTTGCCCATCACGATATGTCGATGGCTTCACGTTTTCTCTACCTCCAGACATTACCAACGCATGCAAAATTTGCACCCCTTTTTCTGCTATAGCCATTCCTTTAACTGCATGTTTTTCCATAAAATCCAACGCTGCGTAATACCCTCTTACCTCCTGCTCATCACGCTCACGCCCTGCAAAATTTTTGTGTTGTACTACGACCTCTTGCACCTGCTCTTTGGTTAATCTATTGCCCTCAATCTGAGTAGAGTAGTGAATAGAACTCAAACGAGCAGTTTCCCTAAGCTTTTCTAGCATTAATGGCACTATTGGCAAATCTTTTATACACTGCTTTGCAGCCTCTATTCTCATCAGAGAATTAGCTATACCAGGTGTTATCGAAAACTTTGGCTTAAATTTCTTTGACATTTTACAACCCTTTAACGGCATTTTAACGGCATATCCCACATAAAAATTATGCCATTAAATTGCCATTAAGTCAAGTTTTGGCCCTTTGTATAAATTAATTGACAAAACAATTAAAGCATAATATAATATCTACATAGTTTAATTAATTTAATATATCATAATTGCAAAGACTTAATGGAGGTCGAAAAATGGTTTACTCAAAAAACAAATCAATAGCTTGCTTTTGTTTTTCTATGTTATTTCTCTTAACAGCATTTCCAACTCAAGGGATGGATTATCAAAAAATATTTAATCAAAAAGAGATTCTTTCAAAATATCCTGATTTACTGAAAAAAGAAGGTCTCAAACCTGTTAAGTTTGATCAAAAAATAGAAAACTCTAAAAAAGGCGTATTTCAAAAAATTAGCAATATTAAATTCCGCAATATTATAAACTTTTTATGCTTCGGATGCTTCAGAAGAACTAGAAAAAAGAATTTTGATTGCAAAACCTTAAAAACATCTGAGGAATTAGACAAAGCCTTAGTATCCGATTATAAAACTAAAAAATTTTCTTGCCGGAAGTATGAGCTTAAAAAGTCATTGTTTTTTATGGCAGTCGAAACCACAATATATGGATTAGGCTTCAAAAAAATTAATCAAAAAGTGATATCTGGGGTATCTGGCTTTCTTTTGGCAAATAGATTAATCAGCCACGTTAAAGATATCATTATACCTCTCTATGACCTTTACATAGCTCCATTAAAGAAAGGCTGCGGTAAATATGAGGTTATCTATGCAAAAAACAAGCGTTTTTTTCCAGAATCTTTACAAGACTCTATAGAGCGCAAATTTAAGGCTATAAGCGGGGAGCAATTTTACAATAACGCTGAAACCTTTTGTCAAATAGTGCTAAATATTCCGTTAAAAAGCAAGAAATTAAAGCCTGCTTTAATGTCAAATCCCAAAGTTTCGAAGCTTTTGAATGGCTATGATAAAAATATTTCCGAAAAAATAATAATTAAATTCTTCAACCACTATGCTAGATTCTCAAAAAAAATTGCACCTTTAGATACACCAAAAACAGTTTTATATTTGCAAGGTCCCCCAGGCGTTGGAAAAACATTTTTAACTGAAGAATTTGCAAATATTATGGAAGCACCACTAATTAAGTTGAAAGCAACAGATGATATTAAAGATATTGTTGGAACAAACAATGAACCTGGAAGCCTGCTAAATTCAATTTGCAAGTCTGGCACTACAAAAAACTCTATAATTCTCATTGACGAAGTTGACCATGTTCTAAACAAAAAAAACTATTCTTTACAGTTTTTCTTGCCATTTTTAGAACCTGAAACAAAAAACTTTTATAGCCCATATTTAAGATCAGATGTGGATATAAGCCACTTTTGTTTTGTGCTTTGCGGAAATAGCGAGATTGAAAACAAGGCTATAAAATCGAGGACTACAATAGTTGTTATAGATGACTTAAAAAAAGAAGCCAAGAAAAAAATAGCATATAAAATGCTAGACGAAAAAATGAAGAAAAATAAACCTTTAATGAAGTACATGAACAATTTAATTGATAAATATGATCAAAAAGGCGTAAGAAAACTAAGAGAGTATGTCAACAATGGCATAAGAAAATTTGAAATGGAAGACCTTGAAAAAAAAGGATCTATTAAAAATAACAAGAAAAAGTAACTTATTTACCAGGCCCTTAGTAAAGGGCCTGGTTTCAACAAAATCTTCACCCCTCCCGCAAAGCTCTTAGTAGGCGCAAATAATCTTTCTGGCTTTCATAAACCATACGTGAAATGAAATTAATAAATGGCGCGTCATTTATTGGCTCAACCTGTGTTTGCTTAATAGCACTAATATAGTCATTTCTTAAAATTGGGGGGATTATTGTGATTACATAGCCGTGTTGCAATAGAGCTAAGTTCATAAGCAATCTTGCAGTTCGACCATTGCCGTCAATAAATGGGTGAATCTCAACAAAATTTTTATGCAAAAGAGCCGCATATTCTACTGGATGCATCTCTTTTTCTATTTCTTGCATGTTTGCAACAAGCTTTTTCATAAGCTCTGGGACCTCTTTTGACGAAGGCGGCACAAATGTTGTTCCTGAAATAAACACTTGTACTTTCCTGTATTTGCCTGCCTCACTTGGATCAATATGATAATAGAAAAGTTTGTGAAAATTTAAAATATCCTGTTCTTTAATCTGTTTTTTCCCCGAAACCTCAAGAAGGTAATCATACCCATAACTATGCCCCACTGCCTCAAAGTGCTCACGTAAAGTTTTTCCTCCAATGGTAAGCCCATCTTCTAAGACAATTTTTGTTTCTGTTTCTGTCAGCGAATTACCTTCTAACGCGTTACTGGTATAGGTAAGACCTATGCGATAATACTCTTTTAGTTCTTTTAATTCAAACTCACCCAGAGGCCTAAGTAGGTTTATCTCTTTTTGTAATTCGTCTATCTCTTTTATTTTATTTTCATACATGCTTATTGCCTTTCAAGCAAAAAATCTAATTTTCTCTTAAGTGAACCAAAGATTTTGCTTATTATCAAGAGAGAGACTTCTTTTTTACAGTATTGATTTAATGCGATTATTTTCTTAAAATACACTATATGAGCAAGAAACTATTTTTCTATATATTAATTTTATTTTTTATTATTATCGCTTTAATTGCGGGGTATGTAACTGTGATTAAGAAAAACTCTCTAGAAACATATAAAAAAAGAAGAAATTTCACCAAATCTCCAGAGCCTACTGGAGAAAAAATAAAATCTTCCCGTGAAAAAATATTTGTAATACAAAAGCATGACGCCTCACGCCTGCATTATGACTTCAGAATAGAGATTGAGGGCGTGCTTGTCTCTTGGGCTGTCCCAAAAGGTCCATCTGTAAACCCAAAAGAAAAAAGACTCGCCGTGCGCACAGATGACCATCCCATCAGTTATTCAAAATTTGAAGGCATCATTCCAGAGGGGAATTATGGCGCAGGAACAGTCATGGTATGGGACATAGGTAAATACAAAAACATAAAAACAAAAGACGGAAAAAAAATCCCAATGGAACAATGCTTGCAAAACGGACAGATAGAAATATGGCTTGAGGGGAAAAAGCTAAAAGGCGGCTATGCACTTATTCGCATGAAGCGTAAAGGCCAGTGGCTTTTGATAAAAATGAAAGATGAATATGCCAGCTCAAGAAAAAACCCGGTAAATACACAAACAAAATCTGCACTTACCGAACGAACATTGCATGAGATTAAAAAGGATAGTCTCTAATACTTACGCAACTACCCTACCCTTCTTGATAGGCTTTTTGCTTCTATTCTTTTTTGTTTTTTTTGTACTCTTTTTAATTTGTTTTTTAACTCTTTTTTTCTTTTCATATCTGAATATTTGTTTATTCACTTTATCTTTAGGCTCACTACAAGAGAACTTGAAACCTCTAAATTCATATATAAATTTTTTAAGTCCTTTTTTATTGCTTTGCAAATTAAATATCTTTGCCCTAATCTCAGCCGCCTGATTTAGAAAAAACTCTACCCTACCAAAAATCAGTCGCTTCTTTTTATCAAGAATTTTTACAAGGGACCGATACTCACTTGTCCATTTGAAAAGATCCTCAAACATTAATTCTTTTAGCTTTTCTGGCACGTTTACAAGCTTATCATGCTTTAGATATTTCCTTAGTATTTCAGAATCTCTCGAAGAAAATAAAAATTCTTCAAACTTATTAAGCACAGATTTATCAAAATACTTTTCTGCAGCTAGTAACGGTTTATAACACCGCTCTTCTATCAACTCTATAAACGCCTCATGATATACCCATATAAACTTAGGATATTTTTTGTAAAATCCGTACGGCTTTGTCATTAAGAATTTTACTAAACTGCGATATTTTCTATCAAGACCTGCTGTAGCCTCATTTAAAAGAGAAATAGTGTTTGGCTCGTTCATTTCCAACTTCGTAGAAACACAAGATCTTTCTGCAACTACATGTTCCCAAAACTGATTATACTTTCTCGAATCAAAACAAGATTTTTGCAGATCACACGTTTTTTTATTGCTTTTGAAAACATCAGGATAATTTTTCTTTATATGCTTATGTAAATCCCTCCCCCCATCAATTTCACCTCTGAAAAAACTTCTTACTAATGCGTCTTTTTTAAAACGATTGAACGCAAGCTTTTTGCAATTGACATATAGTTTCATGTAAAACTTTTTGACTGTTTTTTTTAGGTTAGATCTATTTAGAACTACACTTTTAGTTTTCTTTTTCAAGCTATTTTTTCCAGAAACAGCATTTAAAAAAATAGGCAATAAAAGAAAAAAGTAAACAAACTTAAACTTTTGCACATTTTTCATAGAAACATCCTCCAAAATTGTATAATTTACATGGCTAACAGCAACAAGCTTCAAAACACATGTATGCACAAGATACCTCTTTTTCTAGCCAAAGTCAAACCACTGTGCTGGTTCAATACATATGAGACTCAAGCCACCAATTGATCATAGTATTCCATAAAAACCCTTTAAGATAAAGATATGTGTGTTTTTGACTCAAAATTTGCTTCTGTCGCCAGCAGGGCGATCTTCACCCTACTCTCCATTTTTCTTTTTTTGTTCAATAGTAGCTCATAGTACTCCATAGGAGTTTTGTATCGTAGAGATTGATGGGGTCTATATGTATTGTAAAACTCAACAAACTTTTGTAGCCGCAAGTTTAAGATATTTAAGGCCGATGGCCCGTCATAAAGGTAGTAAAACTCGTATTTTACTGTGCTATTGCCTCTTTCCACGTGAGCATTAAACTTGGGTGATCTTGGAGGAAGCACGTATAGAGAAATATTTTTGCGTTGACATGCGTTTTCAAAATCACCCATAAACTCGCTGCCTCCATCAACTTGAATTGATTTTATTTTGAATGGGAGCTGCTCTTGCGCATATTCGAGAAATTGCTCTGCCAAAGCACTTGTCGCATTTGTATAACCCCTCTCTGCGGTTAGTTTTGTAAGCGGGCAGATGGCTTTAAAATGTTTGACTATTTTCCCGCAACTAAGCCTTATTGTTGCATGATCCATCTGGACTAGCTCTCCTGGCTCTTGGGTTTTCATGCCATATTGCCATCTTTGTGCGTGATGATCAAATACGCGTCTCTTTTTAGTAGCTCTACCAAAATAGAAGCCAACCGGCTTAATTTTGCCCTTTTTTATAAATTTTGAAATAATTCGCCCAACTGTTAAAGCAGAAAGATTTACACTATATTCGCGAACTAATATAGCTGCTATCTTGTATTTTCCCCATAATTTAAATCTTTTGCGCACTTTCAAAACCAGTTGCTCGTCTTTTTTTGTCCATGCGGATTTGCGAAGATTCCTGGGGCGTCGGCTTTCATTCTCAAGGCCTTCTAGTCCGCATATTTGATAATTCTTTTTCCATCGATAATAAGAAGCCTTAGAGGTTTCAATGGCTTCCAGTGCGGTTTTTTGGGTGCATCCCTCAGAAACAAGTTTTTTATAAAGCCTTAGCTTTTTTTCTCTACTATAAGCCTTTTTGGAATAAGCTGTTTCATCTATTCCTCTAATATGGTAAAATTTTCTGTGTAGCATTCTTTGCTGCATAAAAGCCGCCTTTCATTTTAATTAGTTGTTAATGAGTTAGGTGGCTTTTATTTTACCATATTTTGTCTCACATGTATCTGGACCAGAACATAAATCATTGCAAAAACAGGCTTTTGGGGGCCACATTGCCTCAACGGCCCCTGCAGAATGCGCTTATAGGCACAACACAGCCCACCTCGCGCTTTATGTATTGACAATTTGAATATATAATATATACTGATATTGTAGTATGTTTTTAATTTTAGTTAATAAAATGGGGTTTAAGGTGAAAAATCTTAATATCAAAAAAACAGAAATTATTTTCTTAATGTTATTTTTGCCAGTAGGTACTATTTTTTCAATGGAAAAAATTAAAGAAGAGAATATTGTTACCAAAACACAAGTTTCAAGGAAAAAAACTCGCTACATTATCCATAGAACAATGGTACTTGTAGATTTTGGGCTTGGCGAGAACAAGTTTGGACGTCATAGTGGGGCCCTGGGAATTAACGCATGGCAAAATTTAAAACAAAAAGCTGCACCTATGATCGTAAGTGGTGTGATTCTTGATCTAATGTTTAGCTATGCTAAAAACTTTGAAAAGTATATTCAAGAAAAAAATAAAAAAGAATTAAAATTTAATCTAGAAAATAGTTTAAAGAAATCTTACCGGATGGGACTTGTAGGCTATAAGATTATTGGCGGGTATTTGTATGGTAAGGAATTGGATAATCTTTTAGAAAATTGGGTTATTTACAAACACAAAAGTACTCATTTATTTAAAATTATCCCAAAAAAATACATAAAAAAAATAAAGAAAAAACTTGATAAACTTACTAAAGATCAAAAATTGTTGTCGATAATCTTACTGGGTAATGTTTGCCAGTGGTACCAGATAAGATCTCAAAAAGATCTTAAGTTCGAATTGAAAAAAATAAGTATAAAAAATAAAATGGAGTTGTATACCTTATACTTTTGGACTGGCCTTGGTTGCTTTACCAAACTTCATTGTTTCTGTCCAAAAGTAGATCTCGAAGCAATTAAGAGTGCTTTTGTTTCAAGAAAAGACCTAAAGGGTGCGCTTACTGTATATCATAACATCTTTTTTAGTGGACATGGAAACTATTCTCGCAAAAATTTTAAAGAGAGTGATTTAAAATTATCCCGTAAAAACAAGCACTGTACAGATCCGTGGACTCGATTTGCAAACATGACATTTGGTCAAACCAAGAATTGGTTGCGATTTATGCATAATAATATTGATACATTAAGTTGTATGTTTACTTCCTGTTTTGCAGGCGGTTATCACACTTGGAAAGTTCACAGAATAATCAACAATATATATAAAAAAAATAAAGATCTGAGAAAACCAATTATCATAATAGGCGGTTTAACCGATTCTCTTACATATTCTAGCTTTGGAATCAAAGATAACTCTTCAGGGTGTAATTTTGCTAATTATTTTGATAAAATGGAACATCTATTTAGTAGTTTTATTGAAAAAAAACAAGATTTTACACATTGGCTTAAAAGAAAAAATGATGAATTAAAAAAAGCTACTAGGGAAGTTAACAATCAAAAACGTACTACTTACGATGGTAACGGCATAGCTGGTATTCCAGTCTTGTGTGCTCCATGTAAAAGACCAAGAATTCTATGCAAAGAAAATGAGGTACTTGTAATAAACGAAACTAATGCTAATCAAACTCATAACGTAGTTCACAAAAGAGCTGTCGTGTTCGAAGTGCCAGTTTTTGATGGGACCTTGCATATAAAGTGTAATTGGGAAAAAGCAGGAGGCTCTATATCTCCAACATTTGTTTCACGATTATTTGGTGATCAAGTTATCTCTATAAGAAAAATGGATGTGGATGATAGTTTAGAAAGATTTCTTAGAGATTCCTTATTTCAACTTAAAAGTCCGTATCCGATATTGTTTAAAATTAAGACCGCAAAGTTCAAAGATCTTAGTACATTAGAAAATAAAGATATTACATTTGAAAGTATTGTTTTATACAAGCATTGTGAAATAGGTACAATTTTCGGTGAGTTTAAAAAAATGATAGGTGTTATTATTTACAAATCCAAGGAAAAATATTACCATGGGCTATGGAATGATGCTTATAGTTATAAAGATTCTTATGTTTCAGCGGGAATTGGTGCATTGAAAGAAATATCTAAAAAAGAAACTTTAGAAAAAATTAAAGTACTTGAGAAATTGGCGAAAAACTAAACAAATTTGGGGGTTTTAGCATGAGAAAACAAATAACAAACTTTTTATAAATAATTCTTTTAATAAACACTTTTTCTGCTTTTGGAATGCAGGGACAAATTACTAACTTGCCCGATGATGTAGTTAGGTACGAAATTTTTGAGTATATTAACCCACAAATACTGTTAAACATTGTAGGGTAAAATTAAACCTTTTTAGGATATCTTTGACAGATAGCTTAATCCAAAGATCTTTTAATTAAATTTATGCCCATACGACCATAGATATCTTTTGTTTTTATTCAATCTAAGCTTTTTCTTATTAACTAGCGATTTTTTAAATATTACGGTATACTCAATAAACGAATATTACAAGTAAATTATGGCTGAAAATAGGGTACTTAAAGCCATTCTTGGAGCAATTTTGTTAGTTGTGCTATGTGCTAGTTGCGTTAAAGGGATACCATGCAATCATTTGAAAGAACCACAGGATGTGGACTTGTTAGTGAAAAATTCTTAAATAAACCAATTTCCCTATCAGGGTGGGTTCAAAAAAGACGTGATCATGGAGGTCTAATATTTGTTGATTTGCGCGATAGAAGTGGGGTAATGCAAATCGTTTTTAACCCAGACTTTAACGAACAAACACACAAATTGGCACACTCTCTTCGCTCAGAGTTTGTTATAACTGTAAAAGGCACAGTTGTTGAGCGAACCCCTGAGACTGTAAACAAAAACATGCCTACGGGAAAATGGGAACTACAGGCTCAAGAGGTTGCCATATTAAATACCTCAAAAACACCCCCATTCTCTATTGAAGAAGCCGAAAACGTAGACGAAGAATTACGCCTGAAATATCGATATATAGATTTAAGACGTCCTGTTATGCGCGATAGAATGAAAATAAGACACGATGTCTGTTTTGCTGCAAGGCAGTACCTCGACGAACAAGGTTTTTATGAAATAGAAACACCAATACTTACTAAAAACACTCCTGAAGGCGCACGAGAGTTTTTGGTACCTTCTCGATTACACCACGGAAGTTTTTATGCAATGCCACAGTCTCCACAGCAATACAAACAACTTCTTATGGCAGGTGGCATGGAAAAATACTTCCAAATTGCTCGATGCTTTAGAGATGAGGATTTAAGAGCAGACAGGCAACCTGAATTTACACAACTTGATATTGAGATGTCGTTTATAAACGAAGAAGACATATTCAAAGTAATAGAAGGTGTGCTTAAAAAGATTTTCAAGAAAACATTAAACATTGATATCCCAACTCCATTTCCTCGAATGACCTATCAAGAAGCTTTTGATTCTTATGGTATTGACAGGCCAGATTTAAGATTCGGCATGAAAATAAAAGACTGCACCAGTGTATTTCAAGATACAAAATTAACATTCTTGAAAGAAATTCTTGTAAAAGGTGGTAAGCTTGGCGCTCTTCATATAAAAGGAAAAGATTTCTCAAGATCTGCTCTAGACAAGTGGACTGACAAAGCGCAAAAAATGGGCGCTAAAGGTTTGCTTTGGATAAAAATTAAAGATGACAGAACATTTGAATCACCAATTAAAAAGCATCTTCCTGAAGGCTTCTTTAAAAAAATGCAAGAAATTTTCCCTGATATAGCTCACGGAAGCACTCTATTCATGGTAGCAGGGGATTATAAAAATGCATGGGAAGTTTTAGGAAAATTAAGACTCGATCTTGCAAAAGAACTCAAATTAATAAATAATGGCGAGTTTAACTTCTCATGGGTTGTAGACTTTCCTCTCTTTGAGTATGATAAAGAAACAAAAAAACTTGCATCAATGCACCATCCATTTACCTCACCACAACCTGGTTGGGAAAAACTTGCTCCTAAAGACATGAAGGCTCGCGCATATGATGTGATACTCAACGGCATAGAGATAGGCGGCGGATCAATAAGAATCCACGACTCCAAACTACAAAGTAAAGTATTTGAGCTTCTTGGACTTACTAAAGAAAGTGTCGAACAAAAATTTGGGCACCTATTGGAAGCACAAGAGTATGGCTTTCCGCCACACGGTGGCATTGCACTAGGCTTAGATCGTCTTATCATGTTGATGACCGGTGGACAATCAATACGAGATGTTATTGCATTTCCAAAAACACAGCGCGGCTATGATTTAATGATGAATGCACCTACTGAAGTTGAGCCCGAAAAACTATTGGAATATTCAATACGCATAATGCCAAAAAAGAAAGATTAGTAACCCTTCCCTTCAAAGATTCATTTTGCATCAAACTTGTATCTTGGGACAGGAACTCAAAAAAAGAAAGTGAGATGAACATGAAAATAACAAAAGTAATTGGCAGAGAAATATTTGATTCAAGAGGGTTGCCCACAATTGAATGTGAACTAGCTTTGGAAGCTGGCAAAAACCAATTCGCCAGTGTCAAAGCTTCTGTTCCATCAGGTAAATCCACAGGTACACACGAAGCATTAGAGCTACGTGATAAGAAATCAAGATTAGGTGGCAAAGGTGTCATAAAAGCTATAAGAAATCTTGAAGATATAATTGCTCCTGCGATTATAGGAAAAGAGCCTGATATTGTTGCTTTGGATATCGCAATGCTCAGCGTTGATGGTACAGATAATAAAAGTAAACTTGGTGCTAATACAATACTTGCAGCAAGCCTTGCCATCTTGAAAGCACAGGCAGTATCAAATGGTTTAGAACCTTATGAGCTTATTGCGATGTTATGCAACTTGGACACTATATCAATACCAATTCCTATGTTTAACTTCATAAATGGCGGCTTGCATGCGAAAAATAATTTAGATATACAAGAGTTCATGGTAGTCCCTACAGGAAAATCCAGCTTTAGATCTTCCATGGAATCTGCAGCTGAACTATTTTATAATTTGGGAGCTATTTTACAGGAAAAAAATATAAAAACATGCATGGGAGATGAAGGTGGCTTTGCGCCAGACTTAAGCAATACAAAAGAAGCATTAGACATTTTGATGCAAACAATAGAAAAAACACCTCAAGCTGATGGCGAATTTGCCCTCTCTTTAGACATCGCCGCATCAACCCTTTACAACAAAAAAACAAAAATCTATACCCTCTCTGGAAAAAAATATTCTCCTGAGAAACTCATGACTTACTACGAAGAACTTATCACCAATTACCCTATAATTTCTATCGAAGACCCATTTTCCGAAGATGATTTGGAAAGTTGGAAAGCTTTTACATCCAAGTTTGGTGAAAAAATCCAAATAGTAGGCGATGATCTTTTTGTCACAGATCCTGAAAAAATACTCAAAGGCGCTCAAGAAAAAGTCGCAAACTGCTCGTTAATCAAACCTAACCAGATAGGCACGGTAACTGAAACCCTGCAGGCAATAATTACAAGCAAAGAAAATGGGCTTGATACTATTGTTTCTCACAGATCTGGAGAGACTAACGACACCTCTATAGTTGACATCGCTATTGGAACACAAGCAGGGCAAATAAAAGCTGGCGGCCTTACTCGTGGCGAAAGACTTGCTAAATATAATAGATTACTTAGGATAGAAGATAAGCTTACTATGCAGGCGCTAAATAACTCCTGATGAAATCTTTAACTCTTGGTCCATAATAAGGATCATTTAAAGATACTCCTATGACTGCTTTAATCCAACCCAATGGATTTCCCGTATCATACCTATCACAATTAATTTTGTACACCAAAACACGTTCTCCGTGTTGCATCATATGCATTATGGCATCAGTAAGTTACAATTCTCCACCTTTTCCTGGTTCTATGTTCTCTATAGAATCAAAAATTTTGTGCGAAAGTATATATCGTCCAATTATTGCCATATTGGATGGCGCATCTTCTGTTGCAGGTTTTTCAACTAATTGCGATATTTCAAAAACATTAGAACTTAGTTGCTTTTTTACTGCGACAATACCGTATGAAGAAACCTTCTCCATTGGAACTTCTTGTACAGCGATAACACTCGCATGTTCTTTTTTTGATATTGCAATCATCGCTTCAAGCACATTCTCACCCCCAAAAAACAGGTCGTCAGGCAAAATGACTGCAAAATATTCTTTGCCTATGCAATGCTTTGCCATTGATACCGCATGCCCAGTCCCAAGAGGCTCTAGCTGTCTGATATATGTAAAACGAGCAGCTCGTATAATATTATCTATACTTGATACCATATCAATTTTGTTTTTTTCTTTAAGATACGCGTCTAAGCCTTTATCAAAATCAAAGTAACTTTCAATCGCATATTTTGAGTTGTTTGTTAACATGAGAAAATTTGTTACCCCTGCGTCCAATCCTTCTTTGGCAATATAGTGCATTGCAGGTTTATCTATAATTGGAAGCATCTCTTTGGGAATTGATTTCGTAAAGGGTAAAAACCTTGTGCCAAGCCCCGCTGCTAAAATTACAGATTTCGTCACATGATTTTTTGCATTTTTTGGTTTATTATTATCTGGTTTTGCTAGTGAGAAAATGAGAAATAGAGATAGGCATAAAACTTCTTTTTTGAACATGGTAGTCTCCTTTTGATAAATGCGAATTCGACAATTCACGATCTTTGAAATTGACCTACTAGAAGGGAGAATTTTCCACCCCGCTCATCCTGAGCTTGTCGAAGGATTTAATGTATTCCTTTAAAATATAAAAATTTTGTATTAGCTAGTTTTTGAGTTTTAATACGAATTTATCCATAAGTTTTTTTGGCTAAAATGCGATAAAACAATAATTTTTTGCGTTTTTTGAAGAATATTATTTTTTAGAATCGCAACAGTATTTATTAATTTGATAATACTTATCCTAAAGGAAAACATTAAATCCTTCGACAAGCTCAGGATGAGCGGAAGTGGAAAAGCCTTCAGCGGGCAAGTTTCAAAGATCTTATATTATCAAATTTGCGTTGATAAAATTAACTTGTATCTCGTAACCAAAATTTGCAAGTCAATTATACAACAACTATGCCAAACCTCAACAAAAACTTGATTTAAAATATTTGAAAAAGCTAAATCACCGCGCTTCAAACACTTTAAGCACAAAATCTTTTAACGCAGGATGGTGAAAATTATACTTAGATACGTCCTCTTTTGATGACACCCATGCAAAGTCTTCATGCTCATCACTCAAAACAATATCTGTGCCGCTCGCGTCTGGCAACGCACAGTGAAAACATACGCCATAACAGGTACCAAATATACAAACACCCAGAACATTTTTAACATTAAGATTTTTTATGCCTGTTTCTTCTGCTATCTCACGCTGCAAACCATCAATCCAATCTTCATTTTTACGCAAGTGCCCACCAGGAATTGCCCAACCACGATTGCATAATTTAAGCAATAAGATTTCACCTTTTTTGTTTTCTATGACGGCCCCCTGAGAAACTTCGTACCTCGCATGCACTTCTTTGCTCATAAAAGTTTATCCCTTCCCCAAATGTCTTATGCAAATCAATGTATAGCATCAAAATAGCTTACTAGTGGGTTTTGTTCGCCTTGGAGTAAATCTTTTAACTTATCATCACTTGGCCCAGACTTGTTTTCTTTGTCTCTCTTACCATCTACTACGGCTACAACTGGAGTTTCTACGCTAGTTTCACCCAAAGTGCTTTCACTTAGACAATTATTGTCTACAACAAGAACCTGATCTTTTTTGACAGCCGGCGCAGAAGCTACTTTTTGAGTCTGTGGTACATAATTTATGTCTTTGGGAATTACACCAGGTGCATCTAGTCTATCTTTTTTGTTTTGTAAATTATTTGGTAAATTATTGTGCGCAAGCACTGTCTTTTGCTCAAAATTATTTTTTGCTTTTGCCAACTTAATCTCGTCTAGGCTAACAACTTTTTCATGTTGCTCAACAAAATCATCAATCATTTCGTCTGTTTCTTTTCCAGATCCAAAAAACCATCTTGTTACAGGATCCCTCAAACCTTCAAACAAACCGCCCTCTTTAGAATATTTCTTCGCAACTTGTATGTAGTCTTTTGTAAAGTTTCCAAAGCCACCTCTAAATTCTGGCTCAATAATTGTAGTCTTTATAAATACGGTAAGATTAGTTTTTTTTCTGGTCTCTGATCTATTTTTGAAAAAATAGCCCAGTATAGGTATTTTTCCTAAAATAGGTGTTTGACCCAATTCATTTTTATTCTCAACTCTTATTAATCCTCCTAATGCCAAAATTTCTCCACTTTTTATATTTGCATTAGTAGCTATTTCTCTTATAAAACGAGGTTGACTACCTTTCGGGTCTAGATCAACTGTATTTTCAAACTCATTTATACTTATTTTAATCTCTAAATTAACTATTTCACCAACACCTATACGGCCACAAATCCTTGGCTTCACGTCTACTGCAATATTTGCCTTTACATCAACTATCTTAACTCTTGCACCACCAGAAGCAGAAAGCTCTGAATTTCCTTGTAACCTTTTTTCCAATCCTATTTCGACTTTAGCTGGTTGATTATTTCTTGCAACAATATAGGGATGAGAAAGAACTTTAGCATGATCGTAAAGGTTAAGAAGTTTTAAAACACTCCATGTCTTGCCGTCTCTATCACTTATGGTAAATAATGTTGAGCCTGCTGTTGAGCTAAAAAGAGGATTCTCTACCGGATCATCGTCCGATCCAATATTTACTTTATATTGCATTAAATCAGACTTAATAGTTTGGGATGCCTCTGAACACTCTTCACAATCCTGAGGGAGAACATATGTCAGTTGGGCAGATTGACCATTAATCCCGCGTCCTTCTCTTCCCAATTTAAATATTGGCGCCAGCGCAGGGTTTCTTGTTTGCCCACCAAGCGCCTTATTGCCCTCTAATCTCAGGTCTACAATAAGAACCTCTATAATTACTTGCTTGAACGGCTTATCCAATTTATCTACTAACTCGTCTAACTTCTCCCAATCATCATGTTTAGCAGCAACCAACAAGCTGTTTGTTCCAGAATATTTGTATTTCCCTTCTTCCTTATCGCCACCTTCTTGTTCTGAAGGCCTATCTGTTTCTATTTTCACCCCGGTGAAAAATCTCTCTGGCCCAGCACCAGAGGTCCCAGATCTTGCCTGCTCATCACCCTCAGTCCCTATAACATTGAGAAGAACTTTTCTTAGTTCATTACAGTCAAGATAGTCTAATTTTCTTCTATGTAAAACAGATCTCCCTGATTCTATTGAAACATCTACAAATCTATAAATAAAATCTTTTATTTTTTCTACAGCCTCTTTGCTTCCAAGCAAAATCAAAGAGTTTGTTCTTGGCTCTGCTACAACTTTGGTTGATTTTTCAAAATATTTTACCTCGCTTTTTCTTTTTTTACCAAGCCTATAACGGCCTCTCTTGCCCTTTCCCAAAATACCTTGCTCACCAGTAAAAAGTTTCTCTATTTCTTTAGAGGAGGTATTCTTGAGCGGTATTATCTCCATGTACTCTTTAATCCCTGCTTTATCCAACTCACTAAAGATTTTCATGATAGATCTAATATTGCTCGCTTTATCAATAATCATAACGCCATTTGAAGAAGGTATAAATTGAAATCCTGTTTTTGCAGAATCTGGAGAAAGATAGGCCGCAAGAACCTGTTGAACTATATTTTTTCCTTCACTCTGTTTTTGAGGAACTTGAATATTAGTAAAATAAGCAAGATAAATAATTCTCTCGTCTGTGTTAGGGATTTGCTCATATGGGCTTGCAATAAAAATACGTGATGGTTCTTTAAAAATACGCAATGGCGATCTTAGAAGATCTGGGCCTTTTTTTTCAACTTGATACATATCGGCATTTAACACTATACCATATCCAGCAACATCCAAAACTGTCTGCAAAACATTCCAAGCCTCACCAACAGTCAACTTTTGAGGAATGTCTATGGTAAGTTTAGATTTTATAGCATCTGCACCCGAAGGCAATATAATATTATCACCTCTTGCCTGGGCAATAGTATTGATCACATCTACTAAGTCTGCATCCTTAAAACTAAAGTTAACAGTTCTTGAGCCCCGTCTTTTTTTACGTTTTGAACCTTTTTCATCACCCAATTTTTCTTTTAAGACATTTTCTACAGACTTTGTTCTTGCGTACATAAAACTGCTTGGCATGCTCGCAAAAACACACAGCACACATAAAAGCCTACATAAAAACTTACTTAAAAAATCAATGGTACATTTTCTCATCCAATATTCCCCATAATCTATGTTGTTTCCCCTGACTTAAGCAAAAGTGTTGAAAGCGTTAAATCAACATCAATTGCATCTGACTTCTTTTTGGCTCTTCTTATCTCCAAAAGATTTATTTTAATTCGTGGTGTCGCTTCAAGCTCCTTAAGAAGTTCACAAAGCTGCTTCATATCCATGCCATCAAGTCTTACACTAAACTCGCTTTCGCTATATTCATCGCTTATGTCTTTTTGTATAACACGACCCTCTTCTTTTTGATACTCTTTCAGGTTTAATTTTTTAAGCAGCTTATCAAAGTAACCCTTAATCTTAAAATCAAGCTCTTTTTTAAGCATCTCATTGGCTTCTTCTCGCTGCTTTTTAACAATCTCAAATCTTGTTAGTATATCCCTTACCTGGCCACTTCTTAAATCATTAATCTCTTCAATCTCTCTAGTATAACTACTCACATTACTGTAATATCGATAAACCATAAACGAGAGCACTAAAACCAAAACAGCTAACGCAATACCAAGATACTTATAAAAATCTTTTTCCTCTAAGTCTTGAATAAAATCTCTAATTTTTCTTAAAAACTCCATCCATAAATCCTATACTTTTTTTGCCAGATCAATTTTCATCTCAAATTTTTGCTCTTGTGGAGTAGACACATGACTAAACAACTTTTTCTGAGCCATCAAATCCGCTCTTAATCTTACAAGATCATCATAACCCCTTACCTCAGCCTTTAACGTTATACTATTATCAGCAGGCGATATCGTTATGCTTTCTATTTTTATACCAGTTTTTTCTTTATCAATAGCATCTTGCAATGCAAGTAAATATCTTAAATAAGAAAATCTATCTTTGCCTACAAAAGAAAACTGCTCTTCAAGTTTTTTTACATGCGACTCAGCAGAACCAACAAAATCTGCTAAACTTTCACCATCCTCAGAAAATTTAAATTTTTTCTTCTTTAATTGTAAAATTACCTCTTTTTCAGATTTTCCAGCCTCATTTTTAAGTTTTCCAACTTGCAGGTAACTATTTACAAACAAAACAGAAAGAATAATCAGCACAAAAATCGCTGCTGCTATAAGTTGCTTATTAACAAGCTGAGAGTCTCGTATACCCTCCCCAACTTTATACAAATTAAACTTATCTGTAATCTCAGAAGGAAACACAATAGCCAAACTAATTATATTGCTACTTGCTATCGTTAGACCATTTTTTATATATACATTAGGCTTGTCAATCAAGCTCTCAGTTCTAAACAGTTGGCAATCAACACTCAAATAATTACTTGCAAAATCAGTAATACCTGCAATCTTTGCACCTTGACCAAGAACCAAAACCTTAGAAATTTCAACATCTTCTTGCAACTGAGAAGAAAATGACTGAATAGTAAACTTTATATCCGACCAAAAATTGACCGCTACTTTTTCTATCGCATTTTTATATTTGTGATCATCTTCTTTTTTATACCCATAACGCATAATTTTCTCAGCTGCTTCATTTTGAGGAATAGCATATATTTTGGCAAAATCTTTCGCTTTATTAAATATTCCTTTAGGCAATGTTCGCACAAATGCAATGCGTCCATTATAAATATAAGAGAGTCTCGTAAGATCAAACCCTATATCAACTAAAACAACACCTCCTTTTAAGTTTTTATACGCCGGGATATTTTTATACAGCGCATACAAAGACAAAAGATCAACAACAACCTTAGAAGGCATAACTCCAGCCTCTTGAAAAAGCCTCACATGGTCATCAACCGTCTTTCTTTGTGCTGCAGCAACCATAACCTCCGAGCTTTTATCTTGAGGAATTTTTTTCGTAATAATAAAATCGATTAACGCTTCTGAAGCAGAAAATGGCAACAAAGGCTCAACTTCAAAATTTATTACGCCTTTTATTTTATTGTAACTATCAAAAGGAAGACGTAAAGACTTAAAAATTACATGCGCACTTGATAAAGAAACATAGACTTCGTCAAATTTATCTAAAGAGTTAACTATTTTTTTTATAGCATTAACTACTTTCTCATCATGAGTTAACTCACTCCCGGCCTCAAGCCCCTCATCTATGCAACGCTCAATCGTTACATTTTTTCCACTTAAGTAAATTTGTGTGGCTGTAACACGAGTTTTATCTATATCAAACCCAACCACACGTTTTGGAAATAAGTAATAATTTCCCAGTCTTTCTGGTACCAATATATTTTTAATCATTCATATAACCCTATGCCACCAATACAGCCTTACTCACTTTTCCCCCAAGTTCTTTCTTTTTTAACCCACTCACCTTGTCTTGCAACCCCTTTTCCAATTTCCCTTTTTCAATCTCATCAAGCTTCTTTGGACTTGTAATAGCAGGCTCCGCTCCAGGCTGAAGCCCTGAGTCTTTTTTGTTTTGGGGAGATGCCACGGGCACCTTTTTATTTATTTTTTTTCTTCTACTTTTTCTTTTTCTCCTATTCGATTTCTTCTTAGCTTTTTTACCCCGCTCACCCTGAGCCTGACGAAGGGCTCTTTTTTTTCGTTTTTTTCTTTTTTTAGAAGCCTTGGTTTCTTTTTCCTTTTTATTCTTTTTAAATAAACTATCTTTGTTATCTCGCGTGAATATAAAGCTTTCAAGATCAAATTCTGACTTCTTATCTTTAAAGAATGACCTATCTATTGGGTCTTTTGAATTCTTAACAACTTCTAGTTCTTCTAGTGTATCTTTATATTCTTTTACATGCCTCTTTGTAAACTCTTTTATACTTTCAGCAGGATCAATAACATGGGGAGTTATTAGCACCAAAAGATCTTCTTTTTCGTTTGTTTTCTTTTTGTTTTTAAAGAACCACCCTAAAATTGGAATCTTGCCCAAAATTGGGGTTCTGCTCAAATCATCCTCTTCCTTGTTTTTAAGCAATCCCCCTAGTGCCAAAACCTCATTATTTGCAGCAACAATAGATGTTTCAATCAATCTTTTATTTTTAGCAGTATCACCTGAGAAACTATCAAATCCTATTTTGACATCCATAACAATCATACCAGCAGAATTTATATGAGGCGTTACTTCAACATCTATAAATGCATTATAATTATCAAATGCCTGTGTTTCTGTGTTACCCACAACCGTTGCAGAAACAACACGCTTTGTTGACCCTAACTTAACCCTTGCTTTTGTGTTGTTAGTCGCAGTCAAAAATGGATTAGAAACAATCTGCGTATTTGTGATCTTACTCAAAATACCAAATATTCCCCAAACACCATATCTGTCGCTTCCCAAAGACAAAACGGTGTTACCTGCTGTTGCCCCTGTAACAAGGTTAACCAGGTCACCAAGCAAGCGTAAGGCACCATTTAGTTTATGAGTATCTGGATCCTTTCTAGGCAACACTGTTCTAGCAGAACCGCCCAACGTTATACCGGATGTTTGAAAATTAAGCCTTGAGCCATCTGGCGACAAAAACTTGTTTCTAATTTGCGCTCCAAGCTCTCTTTGATCCTGTACATCTATAGCCAAAATTAATATCTCTATCGCAACCTGCACAGGTGGCTCATCAATCTTGTCTAGAACCTCTTTGGCTTTAAGATAATCATCATAGTCACCACGTATTATGAGGCGATTTCCTTCTTTTTCTGCGGTAAACTTCATATTTTTGAAATATTTGTCACCTCCACGCAGACCCCCTCTTTTTTTCGCTCCAAATTGAACTAGCTTATTCATCATGTTTGCAATAGTTACCGCATAAGCATACTTAAGCTCGTAAATATGCAGTGGCGAATAAGGGGTCGTCACATCAATATCAATGTAATCTCTTACAAAACTTTCTACTTTTTTTATGCCTTCTACTGTGCCCAACAATATTAAAGAATTTGTTCGTTTTTCAACTATCATCTTTGTTTTTTTCGGGAAATATAATGATTTTGAGGGCCCCTTAGGGCCAAACAACCGTGCTGCTACCGTACTATCTTGACTATTTTTTGTCAGATTGTTATAAATTTTTTGCACCTCAATAGCATCAACCTTATACAGTTTTAGAACAGACATAGATTGCGGCATTGTAACTTTATCAAGCTCTTTTACAATCTTCATAAGAACTTTAATATTATAAGATTTGTCTGTAATTATAAATGCCTTATGATCATTCAAAATTAAAAGTGGAGCCTCCGTGCTTTTTAAAGATTTTAAAACTTTATGTATAGTATCAAGTGGACAATCTTTTACAAAATACCCATAACGAATTAACTGATCATTGTTTGGCAATTTTTCTGAATCGATATTTATGTAAATCGGAATAGCGGACTTAACTGCGCTTTTTATAATCCTTACTCTATAAAATTGTACTCCCTCTCTAGGCCCACCTTGAGGTACAAGTGCAAAACCTGCCATATTTAAAAAAGCAACAAAAAGACCCCAAGCCTGATCCCTTGTCATAGGCTTTTGAGTCTTGAAAGACACTTTGTTTCCTGATAGCGACTTTCCACCTTTAGCTATAGGCTTTATAGCCTCATCTGTTATAAACTTAACATTAAAAAGACTCTCAACATACGCCGCCACATTTACTAAATCAACGTCTTCGAAATTAAATACTATTTTCTCTTCTTCTTTTTCTTTACCCTCTGGCAAAGCATCTCTTTGCTCTATCTTCTTTGTTTTCTCATGAGGCTCTTTAGGGCCTTTACTTTTCTTTGCCTTCTGACCAACCTTAACCCGCTCATCCTGCCTGCCCGTCGAAGCCTTGGCAGAGACTGGAGCTTGACGAAGGATTGGTGCAGTAGGTGTTTGGGGTTTTTTATTTTCAGAGCCTACATTCAAATTAGCTGATGTACGCAACTTATCTAATAAAAATGTGCTACTACTTTCTTCAGTATTATCTGAAACGATATCTGAATCAACATCTAAATCTTGATCTACATCTTTTTTAGGGGAAACAGAAAAAGACAACTGTCCACCAGACCTGAGCTTAACCGTTGAGCTGGTTGCAAAAGCCGGCATAAATATATTACAAAAAAAACTAAATAAAAGAATTAAAACCTTACATCGCAACAAAAACTTTTTTATTCTCATATTTCCTTACTCTGCAAACTTTGATTTTCTACGAGTTACAGGCTTTGAGCCACGTCCAAACATATTCTGCCTCTCTCGCCTTTTTATTTCTCGTTCTGTAGGAGCAAAACTATATTTACTTTTCAGCATCTTTTCTTGATCCTTTTTCATTTGCTCCGGTGTAATTTTGGCCATTGAAGAAAGAGAAACTCTTTTTTCTGAGGGCCTAAATTCTTCGAGTTTATAATGTAACGTATAGGTGTCCCTTCTTCTTTGCAGTTTAATTTCAACAGAATCTTTTTCTTTTAACAAAGTTACTTTATTATAAATTTTCAATCTGTTCTTTGTCGTTGTCGGCTTTATTCCCGCAACTAACACAACAATGTCACCCGTTGCTAATCCAAGCTTTTGCCCTAAAGAATCTTTTACTATCTCACCAATTCTGCAACCAACACTTTTACCTTGATGATATGCAGAAGTCAAACCAAGAAGATCAATAAACTGCGCTAAGTTTTTTACACGGCTTGCAAACGCAGAAGGACTCACCAGGTATTTGTTTGGCCCCCCTTTCTTCACTATCCCGTCCCAATTGTCAATATTTAAGAACATAGGATCACTTTGGGCATCCTGCTCCCTAAGATAAAAAACCTCTTGCTGGCTATTTGACCTTACAAAAATGACCTTACTATTAAATATTCTTATAAGTTGCGCATCTTCTATTTTGTCACCAACTTGATATACCGCCTCTCTTTTGGTCTTGTTGTTAGAAATTATAGCAGAGCTATCAGTGCCATTTCCAACAGAAACTATCCCTTTTAATGTTATATCAAGAGGATCAAAAAACTTTGGCTCCCGCAACTGTGGAATTCTCACAGGCGCTGGCCTTGGAGGAGAAGGAAGCGGCCTTACATACTTTCTTTCTTCTATTTGCGGCAACTCTTTTTTGTATGTACCAAAAAGGTCTTCGGGCTCATATATCTTTTTTATGTTAATCCTTGCGGGCTCCTTGACGACACTTATTCTTGAAGCATCCGGCTCTATAGTCTCCCTATCTTCAATCGTAACGCCAGAAAAAAATACAAACAAAAGAACGACAAGTATCAAGCCAAACAGAATACTATTTAAAATCCATAAAGGTTGTCTCATAGGGCATTCCTTTTAATTTATTCTTTCCCACAATACCCCCAATAGCAGCACTTTGTCAAGAACAAATTAAAAAAACATTAAAATATAATTTTAACCAACTTTTATTTTTTATCTAGAAAAATTTTAAGGCGAAGGCACTTTTTCTAAAATTTTTTGCACAATATAATCTGTAGTTACCTCTTCTGCCTCGGCCTCATACGTCAATAAAATTCTATGCCTTAATATAGAAGGTGCAACCGCCTTGACATCATCAGGCGTCACAAAATGCCTCTTTCTTAAAAACGCATGGGCTTTTGCTGCCTTGTGCAATGCCAAAGTTGCACGCGGAGAAACCCCATACTGAATAAAAGATTTAATTTTTTGAAGATTAAACTCACCAGGTATTCTTGTTGCAAATACAAGATTAACAATGTAATCAACTACTTTATCATCTATGTAAATTTCTTTTACAAGATTTTGGGCATTGAAAATATCTTTTTTTGACAAAACCTGCTTCACCTGATCCATGTCCAAGCTTTTTTGAGCAATTTGCTTCTCTTGTTCCTTAGTTGGATATCCTATAAGCAGCTTAAACATAAATCTATCAACCTGCGCCTCAGGCAAACGATAGGTCCCTTCTTGCTCTATAGGATTTTGTGTCGCAAAAACTAAAAATGGTTCGTCAAGTTTATAAGTATTGGCTCCAATGGTCACCTGATGCTCCTGCATAGCTTCCAACAAGGCTGCTTGAACTTTTGCAGGTGCACGGTTGATCTCATCTGCCAGAATTAAGTTTGCAAAAATGGGACCAAATTTTGTTTCAAATTCTTGTGTTTTTGGACTATAGATTAACGTCCCCACCACATCTGAAGGCAAAAGATCGGGTGTAAACTGTATGCGATTAAATTTTAAACCTAACGCTCTGGTAACCGCTTTTATCATCGTTGTTTTAGCAACGCCAGGAACACCTTCGAGTAAGATATGCCCGTTACAAAGGACTGCTATCACTATTGAGTTTATCGTATCATGCTGCCCAACAATAACTTTTGATACTTCTAAATTAAGCCCTTGAAATTTTACACTTTCTTCTTTAATTTTTTCTAAGACAGTGTTTGATATATCTGCCATAATTCACCCTTATTTATTTAATAGCTTTTTATAATTAGTGGGTATACAAATATTTTATATTCATTATTTTAACAATGTTAATCGCATGTGACAAATGCGCCAAACAATTATAAAGGAAGCCCCATGATACTATCTGGAAAAAGTATAAAAAACAAACTGGGAACAGACATTATAATCGAACCTTACAGCGATAATCAACTCAACCCTAACAGCTACAACCTTAGACTGCACAATGAGTTGCTCGTATATAAAAATCCAACACTTGATATGAAAAAAGATAACGAAGTAGAAAAAATTATAATACCCTCAGAAGGTCTTTTTATAGAGCCTGGGAAATTATATTTAGGTAGAACATTTGAATACACAAAAACAAATAATTATGTTCCCATGCTTGAGGGCAGATCTTCTATCGGCCGACTCGGGCTTTTTATACATGTTACCGCAGGCTTTGGAGATGTTGGTTTCAATGGCTTCTGGACACTTGAAATCATGTGCATACAACCAGTACGCATATACCCTCACGTTGAGATTTGCCAAATATTTTATCATGCAATAGAAGGTGACTATGTGCCCTACAGAAGCAATAAATACCAGGATAATGAAGGGATCCAACCAAGCATGCTTTACAAAGATTTTGAGAAACAACAAACACTATAAAAAAACGGGGACAATTTCTGTCCCCGTCCCACTATTTTCGTAAATTTTCTTTAAAAATATTAATTATTTTTTATCTTTATCAAGT
>JBHPCA010000010.1:0-33356 GCA_042576225.1 Candidatus Babelota bacterium | reverse complement strand
CGTATGTACAAAAAAGAGTGCTTTCTAATGGGATGACGGTTTTGGTTAGAGAGGTGCACAATATACCAAAAGTTTCTATGCAGGTTTTCTATAACGTTGGATCAAAAGATGAAAAAACCGGAGAGAAGGGCATAGCGCATCTTATTGAGCATATGGTGTTCAAGGGGACGGATAAGTTGTCAGAGATGGATATTAATGCGACTATGCATAAACTTTCTGGAACAAGTAATGCGTTTACGTCTTACGATTATACTGGCTATCTTTTTAATTTGCCAACACAGCATTGGAAAGAGGCGTTTCCAATAATGGCAGAATGCATGACAAATTGTGCGTTTAAAGATGATCATCTCAATTCAGAAATGAAAGCAGTTATACAGGAGATGAAGATGTATAGGGATGATTATACCCGGCATCTTGTTTTTGAGATGTTGACGCTTATTTTTCCAGATCATCCATACCATTATCCGATTATTGGGCACAAGCAAGATTTGTATAATGTTAGAGGGAAAGATCTTCTTGCATCAAGGAGTTGTTTTTCCATTGGCAGAAAGTGACAAAAAAGCATTTAAAGAACTACAAGAATTATCTGATCAGGAAGATAAGAATATTTTGTATTCTAGAGTAAGGCAAACACCATTAGAGCCCCCAAAATATGCCAATACTGTTGAGGTAAAAGATGCGGTTACGTTTGATTTTCCAAAAGCAGAAACTCTTGAGTTGCCTAATGGCGTAAAAGTTTTATATCACAATAACCCAAACACGCCCAAAATAAATTTAATTTTAGAACTCAGGGCAAAACATTTTTATGATCTGGACAACATGCAAGGGCTGTATAATTTCTTAACCAGTGTTATGTCAGAAGGCACAAAAAATTATTCTGCTGTAGAACTTGCCCAAGAGATAGAACGGCGTGGCATGTCACTAAGTATTTCGCCCGGTGTTATTTCAATGAGCATGTTAAGTTCTGATTTGCCAAAAGGTCTTGAAATTTTGGAGGAAATTTTAAGCAGGCCTGCGTTTGCTAAAAAAGAAGTAGAAAAGGTTCGCGAACAACTGCTTGTGGATATTAAAAATTTTTGGGATGATCCGGCAAGTGTTGCGGGGCAATTGACTAAAGAAAAAATTTATCACAATCACCCGTATAGAAAAAATTTACTTGGGACTAAAGAGACTATTAAAAAAATAAGACGAAAAGATCTCAAAAAGTTCCATGAGAAATATATTTCACCTTATGGAGCAAAGCTTGCTATAGTCGGTGACCTATCAGGCTACGATTTACAAAAAGTTCTGGAAAAGAAGTTTGCAGGCTGGTCTGGCCCCCAAGTAAAAGAGATAGAATTCCCTGCGATAGATTTTGCAAAAATGGCAAATGTTGATTATGTAGATTATTACATGAACAGAGATCAGGTTGTACTCAGTTTAGCAGCGCTTTCTATAGCCAGAAAAAACAAAGATTTCGACAAGTTTTTATTATTCGACCAAATTTTTGGCGGCGGCGTATTGGGTGCTATGCATTCTCGGTTATTTGAGTTGCGTGAAAAAACTGGTATGTTCTATACTATTGCAGGTTCATCAATTGCAAGGTCTGGCAAGCAACCGGGCATGGCTATTGTGCGAACCATAGTTTCCTTAGATAAATTACATGATGCTGAGAAAGCAATAAAACAGACGATAGATAGTGCCGCAGATTCGATCACAGAACAAGAGTTTGATTTAGCAAAACGTGCTATCGCTAATTCTCTCAAAGACAATTTTGAAACTAACAAAAAAATCGCCAATACATTCTTGTTTTTAGACAAATATGACCTACCTCGCAACTATTTTGATAATCGTGCCGCACAGCTTGCACAAATAAGCCTTGCAGATGTTAAAAACGGTGTGCAAGAGGATGAGCTAGAAAGAGCAATTAAGCAAACGAAAATGTCCTACTTCTCAAAATTAGAAGACATTCAAAGTCAGGGTTACGATATAGGCAAAAGCTATTTGGCTGTTGGTGATGAAAATTATCCGTTTACTTTTTTAAATAAATTTACAGATAAATTTTCTGATGAGTTACGAGAATTTTTGGCAAAATACTTCAGAAGATCTGTTATGCATCAAGGAGTTGTTTTTCCATTGGCAGAAAGTGACAAAAAAGCATTTAAAGAACTACAAGAATTATCTGATCAGGAAGATAAGAATATTTTGTATTCTAGAGTAAGGCAAACACCATTAGAGCCCCCAAAATATGCCAATACTGTTGAGGTAAAAGATGCGGTTACGTTTGATTTTCCAAAAGCAGAAACTCTTGAGTTGCCTAATGGCGTAAAAGTTTTATATCACAATAACCCAAACACGCCCAAAATAAATTTAATTTTAGAACTCAGGGCAAAACATTTTTATGATCTGGACAACATGCAAGGGCTGTATAATTTCTTAACCAGTGTTATGTCAGAAGGCACAAAAAATTATTCTGCTGTAGAACTTGCCCAAGAGATAGAACGGCGTGGCATGTCACTAAGTATTTCGCCCGGTGTTATTTCAATGAGCATGTTAAGTTCTGATTTGCCAAAAGGTCTTGAAATTTTGGAGGAAATTTTAAGCAGGCCTGCGTTTGCTAAAAAAGAAGTAGAAAAGGTTCGCGAACAACTGCTTGTGGATATTAAAAATTTTTGGGATGATCCGGCAAGTGTTGCGGGGCAATTGACTAAAGAAAAAATTTATCACAATCACCCGTATAGAAAAAATTTACTTGGGACTAAAGAGACTATTAAAAAAATAAGACGAAAAGATCTCAAAAAGTTCCATGAGAAATATATTTCACCTTATGGAGCAAAGCTTGCTATAGTCGGTGACCTATCAGGCTACGATTTACAAAAAGTTCTGGAAAAGAAGTTTGCAGGCTGGTCTGGCCCCCAAGTAAAAGAGATAGAATTCCCTGCGATAGATTTTGCAAAAATGGCAAATGTTGATTATGTAGATTATTACATGAACAGAGATCAGGTTGTACTCAGTTTAGCAGCGCTTTCTATAGCCAGAAAAAACAAAGATTTCGACAAGTTTTTATTATTCGACCAAATTTTTGGCGGCGGCGTATTGGGTGCTATGCATTCTCGGTTATTTGAGTTGCGTGAAAAAACTGGTATGTTCTATACTATTGCAGGTTCATCAATTGCAAGGTCTGGCAAGCAACCGGGCATGGCTATTGTGCGAACCATAGTTTCCTTAGATAAATTACATGATGCTGAGAAAGCAATAAAACAGACGATAGATAGTGCCGCAGATTCGATCACAGAACAAGAGTTTGATTTAGCAAAACGTGCTATCGCTAATTCTCTCAAAGACAATTTTGAAACTAACAAAAAAATCGCCAATACATTCTTGTTTTTAGACAAATATGACCTACCTCGCAACTATTTTGATAATCGTGCCGCACAGCTTGCACAAATAAGCCTTGCAGATGTCAAAAACGCTGTGAAAGACGTCATGAAGTCTGACAATATGGTTGTATTGCGTGTAGGACGAGTTGGAAAGCCTTCAAAGACGAGCTAAAAAGCCATAAAATCCAAATGTTGCGATTAGAAGGCTTTATCGGGCTTTCCCAGCAGCAACTTATTGACAGTTTGGCAAGTTTTCCTTGCGTTTTTGTTATTTTTTGGTAAAATATAAATAAGATGAATTTTTTATAACTTTTTAATAAATGGAGTTACAATGTTCAAAATTAATCAATTAACCAAAGCAGTTGTTTTATTTGCAGGTATGCTTTCTTTCTTGTCTTCAAATGGCATGAAAAAACGCTACCTTGCTTCTTGTTCTTGGGATGATACAATTAGAGTGTGGGATCTATCGAAGAAAGAAAAAGAAAAAGGCTATTGCAGAGTTCTTAAAGGCCATACGAGTTGTGTTGTCTCAGTATTATTTCACCCGACAAACAGCAACAAGCTAGTTTCTTGTTCTATAGATGAAACAATTATAGTGTGGGATCTATCGAAGAAAGAAAAAGAAAAAGGTTATTGCAGAGTTCTTGAAGGCCATACGAATTGTGTTGTCTCAGTATTATTTCACCCGACAAACAGCAACAAGCTAGTTTCTTGTTCTGGTGATAATACAATTAGAGTGTGGGATCTATCGAAGAAAGAAAAAGAAAAAGGTTATTGCAGAGTTCTTAAAGGCCATACGAGTGGTGTTTGGTCAGTATTATTTCACCCAACAAACCCCAACATCCTTGCTTCTGCGTCTAATGATGAAACAGTAAGAGTCTGGGATCTATCGAAGAAAGAAAAAGAAAAAGGTTATTGCAGAGTTCTTGAAGGCCATACGAGTCCTGTTGTCTCAGTATTATTTCACCCGACAAACAGCAACAAGCTAGTTTCTTGTTCTAGAGATAAAACAATTAGAGTGTGGGACCTATCGAAGAAAAAAGAAGAAAAAGGTTATTGCAGAGTTCTTTGGGGCCATACGGATTGGGTTAATTTAGTAATATTTCACCTGACAAACAGCAACAAGATAGTTTCTTGTTCTGATGATTATACAATTAGAGTGTGGGATCTATCGAAGAAAGAAAAAGAAAAAGGTTATTGCAGAGTTCTTGAGGGGCATACGGGTTCGGTTAGGTCAGTAATATTTCACCCGACAAACAGCAACAAGCTAGTCTCTTGTTCTGGGTCTAAAGATAGGACAGTTATAGTGTGGGATCTATCGAAGAAAGAAAAAGGTTATTGCAGAGTTCTTAGGGGCCATACGGATTGGGTTAATTTAGTAATATTTCACCCGATAAACAGCAACAAGCTAGTTTCTTGTTCTTATGATGGAACAATTAGAGTGTGGGATCTATCAAAGAAAAAAGAAGAAAAAGGTTATTGCAGAGTTCTTAGGGGCCATACGGATTCTGTTTGTTCAGTAGTATTTAGTCCATGTCTTGAGACCAAAGACATCAAAGATTTCTTAGATAACTTAAAAAAACAAATTAAGGAAAAGAAGAATTTTTCAGACGTTAAGATATTTTTTAAAGAATAAATTGGCTATGGTGGTAAATCAATAGCAAAAAATTTTAATAACCATATAACTAAATGGAGTTACAATGTTCAAAATTAATCAATTAACCAAAATAGGTATTTTACTTGCAGGTACACTTTCTTTTTTGTCTTCAAACTGTATGCAAAAAAGATATCTAGCTTCCTATTCTGATGATAAAACAATTAGAGTTTGGGATTTATCAAAGGAAAAAGGGAAAGAGTGTATTAGAGTTCTTAAAGGCCATAATGGTCGGGTTTATTCAATGATGTTTCACCCTACAAACAACAATAAGCTTGTTTCCTTGTCTGATAAAACAATTAGAGGGTGGGATCTATCAAAGGAAAAAGGGAAAGAGTGCGTTGAAGTTCTTAAGGTTCATACTAAAAAGTTTCTCAAGAGCTTGGACTCGATAAGCAACAAGGCGTTTCTTGTTATTAATAATACAATTAAAGTGTTTGATCAATCAAAGAAAGAAGGTGAAAAAGGTTTTATCAGAGTTCTTAAAGGTCACACGGGAAATATTAACGTAGTGAGGTTTCACCCGACAAACAGCAATGAGATGGTTACTGGCTCTAGTGATAAAACAATTAGAGTGTGGGATCTATCAAAGGAAGAAAAAGAAAAAGGTTATTGCAGAGTTCTTAATGGACATACGAAACAGGTTAATTTAGTAGTATTTAGCCTATATCTGGAAAGCAAGGACATTAAGTATTTTAAGAACAAATTAAAAAAACAAATTAAGGAAAAGAAGAATTTTTCAGACGTTAAGATATTTTGCAAAAAATAAATTGAATTTGAAGGTAGGTTTCTTGGTAGGAAGCCTACCTTTTTTAATCTTTCTCTATGATATTTCTTAACTTTTTTCCAGAGATTTTGAGCATTTCTTGTTCGTCGAAATTCAGAGGAATCTGTATAACTCTTTCTATCCCACTGATTCCCAATATTGCAGGCATGCTCATGCACACATCAAAGTTTTCTAGATAGACAGAAAGTGGCATTACGTACTTTCTGTCAAAGAGTATGTTTTCGCACATGGCAGAGACGCATGCAGCGATTCCAAAAAAGGTAGCGCCTTTACATTTGATTATTTCATATGCTTTTTGTTTGGCAGTTTCTGAGAAGTTATCTAAAATATTTCTATTTATTTGTGGAAAATCAAGTAGTGGTCGCCCTGCAATTGTTGCAGATGACCATGCAGCAAATTGGGTATCCCCATGTTCGCCCAGTGCATAAGCATGTACAGATTGGTCTGCAATGTCCAGAGTTTGGGAGACTAATCTTCTTATACGTTGGGTGTCTAAAAAAGTGCCGGTGCCAAATATTTGGTTTTTAGGTAGGTCAGATACTTGTTGTGCATAATACGTTGTGATGTCTACAGGGTTTGTTACTACTATGATTATGGCGTTAGGGTTTATTGGTTTTAGGCTTTGCATAACTGAGGTGACGACTTTTTTATTTATTGCAAGAAGTTCTTCTCTTGTTTGTCCAGGTTTTTGTCGAGCTCCTGCACAAATTATTATGATTTTAGAGTTTCTTGCATCTTCAAAGGTTCCCCGTGTTATTTTGGAGGCTCTGCTGAAAGAAAGTGCATCAGAAAGGTCTAAGATTTCTCCTTCGCATCTTTTTTCATCTATGTCGACCAAAATTATTTCAGCGGATATGTTTCTGAGCATGAGCGCATATGCAGTAGTTGCGCCGACAGCTCCTGCGCCGATAACAGCTATTTTTGTGTGATTCACTATTTCCCCTTATATTTTTTAGTTAATTTCTTAATTAATTAACTAATTAACAAATTTTGTTCTTGCTTTCAAATATAATCGGCTTATTTTTGAGGATATATAATATTTAACCTGAATATGCAAGCGAAATATTTATCGAAAAAAGTGAAAAGCTTCTGTTCTCAGGCCTTTTGCGTAAAAATAATAAAACATATAAAATAATAATAAAGTTAAAAAAAGTTATTTATAATAGATTATTTAAAATTATTTAGGGATAAAAATATGAAGATATCAAAGATTAGATCAATTAGTTTATTTGTTTTATTTTCTATGTTTTTAAGTTATAACACAGTTTATTCAATAAACTTTTTAAGTATTTTTAAAAAGAAAGCTAAGCCTCAAAGGAGATTGATATACTCCAAAAAGGGAGCATTGGCGTTTGTAGGTGTTGTTTCTATTGCAGCTTTATTGTTTGTGTCATTATGTGCTTTGGGAAGTTCTTTATTTGGTTCTAAAGATAAGCCAGAAAAGCCAGATGGAAGTGGGTCTAATTCGGAATCCAATGTAACGCCTGAAATTTTAATACCTCAGAAGACGGAGTCTAAAAATCCTCCTCAAGACAGTGTTAATAATGAGACTGGGAAATTCTCTCGTAAAGATATGGTTAGGAGGCATGTTACTTTTAATAGTACCGTCTATAATTTGGATGATGTAGATTCTTGGAAGAAATTGAAATTAGTGTTGCTGCACAATACAGGTGAAGAAGAAAAGGACAAAGAAATAAAAAATGAGAGGGAGCATATTGTATCAATGTTAGAGTTTGATAAGAAGCAGCAGTATTATCATGAGCATGGCAAATTAAAAATTAGTAATCTAAGAAATAAAATAATAAATAAAGAGAATATTTCTAGACAAGAGCTAGAGGAAGTAAGAGAGATTGCAGGAAATCCGGTATATGAAACATATATATTGGGAACCCATAATCCTAAAGAGCAAATAAATTTAAGTGATTATGTTGAAAAGCCAATAGATACTGTTTTGAATGGTCTAAAAATAATACGAGATGTGAAAGAGAAATTATATTCTAAAGAAAAGAATATATCTCAAGATGAATGGGAAGAGGCAAAGGAGTGCTCTAGAAGTTTTACAGACTATGATGAAGATATGAAAATAATTTTGAGTTCGAAAAAAAGTTTAGATTATGTGAAACGCAAAGCAAAGATCATTGATGATGCTGGCATTAAATACAATGATGACAGCAAGTCCTTTATGGAAGTTCATAGGATGTGGGAGACTGCTCGTATTGGGCTTCCAAATTATAAACCTCGTGTTTGTCCGCTTTGGTGGGGGCGTTCTGAGAATGTTTTATCAAAAGACAAAAATGCTTAGGTTTTTTTTGTAATAGTTTGCGTTTTTGCATTCTTGTTTTTGGTGTATACTTGGGCCTAGAGAAAATAAAGTTTTGATACAAGTATTTAAAGGGAGCATATGGAAGAAATGATATTGGTGTATGTGACAAACCCATCGAAAGAAAAAGCCCAGGAATTGGCAGAGCATCTTTTGAATAAAAGATTGGTCGCCTGTGCAAATGTTATTGCAGGTGATAGCATGTACTGGTGGGATGGGGTTATCACAAAAGAGAATGAGCATCTTTTGCTTGTAAAAACGGTAGAAGAAAATTTTGATGCAGTGCGTCATGAGATACTCAATACACATGACTATCAGATTCCGTGTATTATTAAAATACCGGTGATAGCTAACCAGCAATATGTGCAATGGCTCAGAAGTGAGATTAGGATTTAAATTCTTTTAAGCGATTTTTAAAAATCTTAAGTTTTGCTTATGGTGCTTTTGAGTACTTGAATATGTTTTTCTAAATCCTGTAGCATATTTTGATATATAGTGAAGCACTCTTTATCATCAGCTTTATTGGCGTTTTCCTTAGCGTGTTTTTCCAAAAACCATGCGATACTACTCATCTCATGCAAAAGTTTCACTTTATCGTATTTACAGTTGTCAAGCATTTCAAGCTCCCTTTTTATATAAATTAATTAAATTTAAAAAATTTTTGTTCACCAATATTTTTACAAAATTTTAAAGAACCTGGTCAATAATTTGTGTATTATTTTTTTTGGGTTTTAAAATTTTATTTCGAGATTTTTCTTAATTTCTGTGCCCATTTTTTGAGAGAGCATTTTCATGTAATTTATTATTTTTTCTTTTTCTGTTCCGGTTGCCAAGTTTACTTGCATGTTGTCTATCAAAAGAGGTATAAGTTTTAAATTTTTTATTTTTGTTTTGTTCCCATGTTTTTCTACAGTTACCTGGAATAAAAACGACCAATCATTTCTGATCTCAGGGCCAACCATATAATCATCAACAAAATCGCCTGTATCGTAAAAAATAATTTTTTTGTTGTGAATCTCTATGCCCTGAAAAATATGAGCGCTATGGCCATGTATAATGTCAACTCCTGCATCTATGATTTGTCGTGCGAATGTTTTGAATTCTGGAGTCGGCCTTTTTCTTTTGTTTGGGCCCCAGTGGATTGATAGCACAAGAATATCGACTTGCTTTCTCAGGTTTTTTATGTCTTGTTTAATTTGTGCTATGTCGCCAATTGTTACCACATTGGTGCCCGGTTTGTTCTTGCCAGCTTTCCATTCTTGAGGGTAATCAGTGTAGCCGATAACGCCAATTTTGATTCCATTTTTTTCTATGATAATTCCTGTACGTGCTTGCGCAATATTTCTTCCTGCACCCACATGTTTTATGCCTTCCTTATCAAGTGTGTCTAATGTTTCTATAAGCCCTTCATCATAGAAATCGAGCATGTGATTATTTGCCAAGTTAACAACATGGACATTGGCTTCTTGTAGTGCTTTGACTTTATCCGGCGTTGCTTTAAAGTTAAATATTTTTGGCGCTTTTTTTTCACTGTTTGTCAGAGTTGTTTCCAAGTTTACGATATTTAAGTTATTTTTCTTGAGTATTGGTAGCATGTTGCCCCAGATGTATGTATGCCCTACTTGGTCCATTTTTTTATTCACCAGACGCCCAAGCATTGTATCACCGGCAAGACCTATGGTAATTGTTTGTTTCTGCTTTTTTGCTTTGGTGTATAAGTAAATTATTAAGCTTGCGATTATTGCAAAGATTATTATTTTTAAAATTTCGCTTTTTACCATGATTCCCCTTTTGAAATAAATTTTTTAAAGCAAGTTTAAGCTTTCTTAACGCGAATTCGAAAATTTAAAAGATCTAACAATTTAAACAAATAACCCAAATTCGAAAATTCAACTAACGACTATTAAAGTATAAAAGACGGTTTCTAGCCGTCGTCCCTGAGCTTGACGAAGGGTTTATATTAAAAGCTTATTTTTTCTATTAAAAAGATGCAAAAAAAAATATTCAGTTAAGTCGCAAATTTATTATACAGTGATTACGTTAAATTTTGATAGAAATCTAATTCAAAATATTTAATTGGTTTATAGAACACAACCTATCTCAGAAAAAATAAACTTTTAATATAAACCCTTCGTTAGGCTCAGGGACGACGGGGAGAGAAGTTTTTTTTGCATAGATAAAGTATTTTGTTGTTTTTTTGGAATATTTCAATTTTCGAATTTGTGTTAAAATAAATTTAAAATATTTTTGGGCAAAAAAAGACCCCTGCTTTATACGCAAAAACAGGGGGTGTATATCTAACAAAAAAATATAGTTTAAGAATAATTTAAGATAAGTGTTTTTTTAGCAACTCTTGGATTATTTTTGGGTTACCTTTGCCCTGAGTCTTTTTCATGCACTGGCCTACAAAAAAGCCAAACACGCGTTCTTTTCCAGACTTGTATAGAGCGACATTATCAGGGTTTGCATCGATAATTTCTTTGACGATTTTTTCAAGTTCTTCAGTAGATCCCATTTGCTCTAACCCTTGTGCTTTCACCACATCTTGAGGGTTTTCGCCTGATTGTGCAATTATTTCAAACACTTGTTTTGCTGCATGATTGTTTATTTTTCCAGTTTCGAGCAGCTCAACAATTTTTGCCAAGTGCTGTGGAGTGACTTTGCATTCGATAAGTGAAAGTTTCTGTTCTTTCAGATAGCCAAGCAGGTCACGTAAAATCCAGTTGGCAATATTCTTGCTCGGGTAAGTTTCATAAGCTGTTTCGAAATAATTGGCCAGCTCAAGATCTTCTACCAAAATTTCTGCCTCATATGCAGATAAGTTTTTCTCTTTGATTAGCCTGTCAAATTTTTGATACGGAAGTTCCGGTAATATTTTTTTAATTCTAGAAATAAATTCTTCATTGACCTCGACTAATGGTAAATCAGGTTCTTCAAAGTATCTGTAATCGGCGCTTTCCTCTTTTGAGCGCATGGGAATGGTTTTTTTATTTTTTGTATCCCATAATCTTGTTTCTTGTTTTACTTTTTCTCCTCTTTCTACCATTTCTATTTGGCGCTCTACCTCGTACTCTATGGCATCACCAATAAATTTGAAAGAGTTTATATTTTTAAGTTCGCATCTTGTGCCAAGTTTTTTGGCATCCTTTTTTCTTACAGATATATTTGTGTCTGCTCTAAAAGCGCCCTCTTGCATATTGCCGGAGCAAATATTTAAATACTGCACAATTGCACGCAATGATTTAAGGTATGCTCTTGCTTCATAAGCATTGGAAATATCTGGGTAACTGACGATTTCTAACAGTGGAGTGCCAGTTCTGTTTAAATCAACAAAGCTTGCATTACTAAAAGTAGAGTGAATATTTTTACCCGCGTCTTCTTCCATGTGAATTCTTGTGATTCTAATATTTTTTATCGAACCATCTTCAAGGCGAATAGGTATGTGTCCCTCATAGCAAATAGGGGTATCGCTTTGGGTAATCTGGTACCCTTTTGGTAAATCTGGGTAGAAATAATGCTTACGAGCGAACTTTGATACCTTCTCTATCTTGCAGTTGGTGGCAAGCCCAGCCAAGACCGCATTTTTTATCACCTCAGAGTTCAAAACAGGTAGGGTTCCTGGGTACCCAGAGCATATTTCACATATATTTGTATTCGGCTCTTTTACAACTTCGTTAGAGCAGGAACAAAAGATTTTGCTTTTTGTTGTAAGCTGTACATGGACTTCTATTCCAATGTCAGTTACATAGTCTGGATAATTGTCTAAAACAGAAAAACTTTTTGATGACACAGTGTCCCTTTCTGCTTGTTTAATCTGTATGCCTACAGGCATAATAAACCCGAAAATACTAAAATAAGGGATATGTTAAATATTGATAGTCGGGCGAATAAATTATTAATATTTTACATGTATAGACACTATGATATCATATTTTTTTGATTTTGTATTGGTTGGATGCAAAGTTTTTGTCTTCTACCAGTATAATACTGCAATCAAAATTCTTTTCTAATTGTAATATTGAGTTGTATTCTATAGTAGTTAGGTACTCAAACACGTTCTTGCTGATGGATAATTCTAAGGATTTACCAACCTTTTTTTCTATCATTTGGAGTTTTAACTCTCTTAAAATTTCGAAGCTCTCTGTTTCAGTTGATTTTATGTTGCCTGAGCCTGCACAACATGGGCAATTGACGGTAAGCTGTTGAATTAGCGTTTTGCCGGATCTTTTTCTTGTCATTTGGACCAACCCAAACTCAGAGACTTTAAGCACTACAGATTGAAATTTGTCGGTTTCTCGCAATGTTTTTTCGAATGTTCTTATCAACTGCCTTCTATGCTCTGATATGGCCATATCTATGAAATCTATGACGATTAATCCGCCGATGTTTCTTAGTCTCAATTGGCGGGCTACTTCTTCTGCCGCTTCTAAATTTGTTTTCAATATTGTGTCTTCAAGATTCTTTTTACCAACAAATTTTCCGGTATTTACATCTATTACGGTCATAGCCTCAGTTGTTTCTATGATGAGCGACCCGCCGGATTTAAGGTTGGCTTTTTTTTCAAGGGCCTGTTCGATCTGTTTTTCTATGCCAAAATATTCAAATATTGGGGGAGGTTCTTTATAGATTTTTATTTTATGTGAGTATTCTGGGGCGATATGTTTGACAAACTTGTATATTTTCTTTTGTTCTTCTTTATCGTTTGTAATAATTTCGCTTACGTCATCATCAAGGTGATCTCTTACTGATCGTAAGGTCATGGGGAGATCTTCATGAATTCTGTCTTTTGCCTCTGCCGTTTTGAATGTTTTATTGATGGTATTCCATGTTTCTACAAGGAATTTTATATCCCTGGCTATTTCTTTCTCTTTTCTATTTTCGGATGTTGTTCTTATTATTGCTCCCATTCCCTCTGGAAGATTGTTACCAACAAGTTCTTTTAGGCGCGATCGTTCTTCACGATCTTCGATTTTTTTAGAGACTCCAATTCTTGGGATATTTGGCATAAGCACAATAAATCTTCCAGGTAGCGTAAAGCAGGTGGTGAGTTTTGCGCCTTTTTCGTAAATAGGCTCTTTGCTTACCTGAATCAAGATAGATTCGCCATCTTTTAAAATTTTACTTATATCGATGTTTTGTGGTCGTCTTCGTTTTTTAGGGGCATCTTTTTCTTCAGTGAGACGTTCGAAGGCAAGTTCTCTGTCAATCTCAGAGATATGTAAAAAACCAGCTCTTTCTTGCCCTATATCGACAAAGGCTGTTTGAATACCTGGCAATACTTTAGTAATTGTGCCTTTAAAGAATATTCTTTCTATAGATTTCTCTAAAGACGAGTAGAAGTATATATTTTGTAGCTTTTTATCCTTTGTTATAGCTATTCTTGTTTGCCAGTGGTTCTTATCTATTATAATTTTTCTCATATAAGCCTTATTTTTCTATAAGAATTTTTAGGTCCCTACAAGATTAATATAGCTTATATTGTCATTATTCACTAGAAAATTGCCTAAAAACATGTTAAAATGCCCAAGTTATTAATGTTAGCAATGTTGATATGGCCACATCAAGGGAGTGGCCAATGTAGGTATAACTCTTTAACTTTAGGAAAAAATTATGAAAAAAAATGCAGTTTTTTTACTTTCATTGTTAGTTGTATTGTCAGGCTGTGTAAAGGATAAAAACAAGAAGCCTCAAAAAATGAGCGGGCAAAAAACAGAAGGTGCTCAAGGTATTGATATTCCATTAGCATCAAATGAGGCAAAGAGCTATTTTGACGACAAAGATGATTTAAATTTAGGGGAATTTGTTTTAGTTGAGGATGCAGAGGTTGCGCAAAACCCACAAAAGGCAGAAGGCAATATAGAGACTGCTCAAGGTAATGTCGACACAACCGGGGATTCTGTGCAAATGCAGCAGGCTGGCAATACCATAAACCTAGACGAGAAAGACTTAGAAGATTTCTCATGGGTGCAGGAAGTGGAGCATGCTGATGAGACTTTTAAAAAGTGTCACTTTGAGTTTGACAAATATGATGTGAAAGAAGATCAAGAGAAAAAGATAGAAGAGAATATAAAATTGGCTAAAAAAATGGTAGATGAGGGTGCTAACCCTACAATTGTTATAGACGGTCATTCATGTCACTCATGTGGCTCGCAAACATACAATTTAGTTCTTTCGGAAAAACGCGCTAAAGCAATAGCAGATAGATTTGTCGCAGCAGGGATTCCTTCTGATAGTATAAAGATTGTCCCACGTGGCTCAGAAGTGCCTGAAAAAGATGAATTTGGAAGCGATATTACCGGTTCAAAGTATGATCAGTGGCCAAATAGGAGATCAGAAGTGAGAGTTGTGTATAGCTAGCTATAAATAAGAAATTAGCTAATAAAAGAGGTCTGCTCAAGCTATAAATCTTGGGGAGATCTCTTTTCGTTACTTGCCTATGCAAAATTCTTTAAATATAAGATCTATGCTTTTTTCATTGGCAGTTTTGCCGGTAAACTCAGACAAGTAAGAGAGAGCGTCTTTCAGATGATATGAGACTATCTCATAATCAGGATTTTTTGTTATAAGGGGGGTAAGTTCTTTTAGTTTATTTTCTAAGCCAGAGAGCAAATTATATTGGCGCTTGTTGAGTAAAAATGGAGATTCTATCTGGGAAAATAACGTTTTGATTTTTTGGTCTATTTTGCTTTCCAAGATATTTATATTTTTATTTTCTAAGCTTGATATTTCTATTAATTCAGGGGTGCTAAGTATTTTATCTAGAGTGGAGTTATCTTGGGTTTTTATATCACATTTGTTTGCAACAAAAATAATTTTTTGTTTATATTCATCTATTATTTTTTTATACACATAAGCTTCTTGTTGGCTCAAAATTCGTGAGCTGTCAAAAACCAAAATAATTATGTCTGCTTTTTTAGCTTCGTCAAATGATCGACCAATACCCTCTTTTTCTATTGAGTTATTGGTTTCGCGCAAGCCAGCAGTATCGATTAAACTGATATTGTTCCCATCTCTGGTTACAACAGATTCTATGGCATCACGAGTTGTGCCTGCAATATTTGTCACAATGGCACGTTTTTGATTTAAAAGTATGTTAAACAAGGATGATTTACCTGCGTTTACAGAGCCGATTATGGCAATTCTGATGCCCTCACGTATTTGCTTTTGATTGTTAAATGTTTTTTTGAGTGTTTTTATGGTTGCAAGATTTTTTTCTAGTATTTTTTTAATCTGTGCCCCAAATTCTATTTCCTCATCTTCTATAAATTCAAAACTTGCTTCAGAGAAAGACAAAGCTTTTAGAAGATCATGTTCTATTTTGGTGATCCAGGATGATAAGCTCCCCTCAAGTTGTGCGAGTGAAGATTTTAGTGCTGTTTGTGTTTGCGAATGAATTAGTTCATTAACAGCCTCAGCTTGCAGCAGATCCATTTTACCACTTAAGAAGGCACGTTTTGTAAACTCACCATTTTGGGCCAATCGTGCGCCGCATTCTATCGCCCTGTTAATTATATTTTCAATAATATACTGGTTATTGTGACAGGTTATCTCTACTGTGTCTTGACCAGTAAATGTTTTTGGGGCATGCATAAGTAGAAAAAGTACCTGGTCAATGGTATTGTTTTTCTCATCCATTACCCAGCCAAAATGTATTGTATGTGATTGCAGCTCAGATAATTTTTTCCCAGAGGCCAATTTACTTATTTTTGTGGCAATTGCGATTGCGCATTTGCCAGATATACGAATAAGAGCAATGGCGCCACTGCCACACGGAGTGCATTGGGCGACTATTGTTTCTTGATCGGGATGTAAGATTGTATAATTATCTTTTTTACTCATAACGTCCATTTGTTAATTACGTGCTAATCTAATTTCTTAGCTTAATTTTAATTTAATCACTGGTAAACACAGCTTTTAGATTTCTAAATTGCTTTTTAAATTTGTATCGTAATGTTTGCATCAGCAAAGAAGCAAAGTTTCTAAAAAGCTCTTTCTCTCTATTTTTGTTTTCCATTAATGGTTTTTCAAAGTGGAATTTTATGTTGTTGCTGTTTGAGTTAACAGAAAACTTTATGTGCGAAAGATCCATCTTGGTAAGCATATCACTTACCCACTTTTTAGATGCAGTTACCATTGGATCTGTCCACGGGGACTTCCTTACTCGCTCACCCTGCCTGATAGGTTTTACAACTTTTTTTTCCTGTTTGTCCTGTTTGCCTATTTGTCTACTTGTTGACCTGCCTATAGTAGTGGTTGACCTTGAGCTTAAAGGGGCCCTCTTTTCTTTTTTTACTTGGCTTGGCGCTCTTTTTATTGGCCTTCTTGTCTCAAACTTTACTTTTCGGTCAATCTTCTCTTCAAAGAAGAAAGCTATTTTTGCAGGTTTTTTAGTCATACCAAGAAAGTTTTTTTCTTCCTGTTCTAGTACTTTGACAGAAAAGTTTTGAGGTTTTCCTGTTTTTATCCAGCTTTGCTCTATTGCCTTTGCCACAGATGTTGCTTCAAAAATTATAGATTTCATAGTTTTTAAACCTTTTTGTTAATAGATAGTTACAGCAAAAGGGCATTTTTACAAATAACTGGTTCGAGTTATTGTATACAAATGTGCGATGTTGATTGGGGTTTAAGAGGAGCCACAATATTGCCCTGAGTAGAACTATCAATTTTTCTTATACCATGCTTTTAAAAAACATGGAGCGGGAAACGGGGGTCGAACCCGCGACCTTCGCCTTGGCAAGGCGACGCTCTACCACTGAGCTATTCCCGCATTTCAATACATTTTTGCTAACCATTTTATTAGTCTTCTCATTAAAAAGTTTACTACATGCAGCATCTTTGTCAACGTTTTGCCTAACAAAAAAATGCCATAACATACCTGATTAACACTTGATTAATAGATAATTTTGGGATTATATTAAAGATAACTTTATATAAATTTATAATATGTTTAAAAAAACCGGAAAAATTATTATGTTAGATTATATCAAAGGCTCTATCAAATCAGTTAATCAAGCATCAGTAACTGTCGATATTGGTGCTATTGCATTTTGCTTGCAAGTTGCTACTCCAAGTGCATTTGGCGTTGGCCAAAAGGTAGAATTTTACAGCTATATGCATTGGAATCAGGAAAATGGCCCGAGTTTGTTTGGTTTTTTGTCCGAGATAGAAAAAGAGATATTTTTACTTGTTATAAGCTGCTCTGGTGTCGGCCCTAAGCTTGGCCTTGCGGTGTTGCAAGATATTGGCCCGCAGGCGTTTTTAGATGCTGTTTCGCAGGAAGATGATCGGCTTTTGAGTAAAGTATCTGGTATTGGGGCAAAAAAGGCTGAACAGATTATTGTGCACTTGAAGCATAAGGTATCAAAGCTTATTCAATCTGGCGCTATAATTGAAGCGTTAGGCCAAACGGGCACTATTTCTCGCATACATGAAGTCTCTGATGTGCTCAAATCGCTCAATTACTCCAGACAAGAGATTTCAGCGGCCATGAATTACTTAGGTAAAAATCACACCAAACAAGATTTCTCATTTGATCAACTTGTCCGGCATGCATTATCATTTTTATCCAAAAAGGGAGCAACAAAAAGTGTCCCCAGATAGTTTTTACGAGTATTTTGTCTTAATAATTACGTCATAAAGCTTGCTTTCTTTTTGGGCAATTTTTAGTTTTTGCTTATATTCTTTTGTTTCTTTGTTTTGCTTAAGCAATTTAAATAATCTTAGACGTCTGTTGTTAAATTGTTGAAACCATACGGTATTGTTCGTTAATCCAGATACTATATTTTTGTTAAAGTATATTATGGCTTTATTATTTTTCAGATTGATCAAAACGGGATTTTTTTTTCTGTATTTAACATATTTGACAAGTAACAGCATCTTATCATTGCTGATTTCGAAATCGAGAACATTTTTGAATACTTTAACAGGAACATTGTTGTTTAGGATAGTTAGTTTTAGAGTAAACTCTCTAGGTTGAACAAGTAAAGAGCTTTTATTGTTCAATTGCAATCTTTTTGCCCTTTTACCAATTTTGAGATTTTCATACTTTTCCTTTTTTAGTTTAATCAGTTTTGTTGAGTTGTCATCAAGTTTAATAGATAAGGAGTTGCTACTTTGATCATATTTAAAATTATGTTTTTCTTTAGAAGTTTCATTTCTTAGGTCCATCAACATATTATAATGGTCACATCGGATAAGCAAAAAGTTGCTGCAGCTGCTAAATTGGGATATGTGAAATTTTTCTTTGATTTCTACAACAATTTTATTGTTTTTTAGGTTAATCAATTTGGCGGTGCTGTCACCAAATTCAACAATCAAAAAGTTTCCTTTTTTTTGAACTCCTTTAATTGAAGTTATTTTTTGTTTAAATTTTTTGTTTATTTTTATCTCTTTTATATTTGGGGCTAGATTTATTGCACTTTGTATTTCCATGTCATTCATCCCAAGTTCTATAGTTATTTTCTCTCTTTTTTTCATGCAAAAACTTGTGTATGGGTATACAACCAAACTTATAGTCAAGAGTAAGTATATATTTATTTTTTTCACGAATTTTCCTCCAAATATTGTGATAACCAAATATTACGATTAATAAGAATGTTTCTTAATAATATTTACAATTATGCCATTTTTTAAAGGTTTTGTCAAAGCGTCCTAAAGAGTTCGATCCGCAGGGGGTTTTGGGTTACCTATCTTTTTTGGCCAGAACGATGTATACTTCAGAGGTAGAATGGTTATTTTTTACGTTAAAAGACAGAGTTTGCGCATTATTAAAGATGCGCAGTTTGTTTTAAGTTCTGTTTTGTTTTAACGCATATCTTAAATTAAAAACCAAAGGAGTTTAAAATGAATTTGGTTGAATTTTTCAGCAGAGCAAATGAGATGCTCGGTATTCCAGCGGCGTTTATTTTTTTAAGTGCGGGTATTATTCTCACGTTAAAGACACGATTTGTACAGTTTAGGGCGTTGCCTCAATTGTGGTCTTTTATTACAAAAGGTTTTGGAAGACATGAGGACAAAGAAGAAAAAACAATAAGTTCTTTTCATGCAATGTTTGCAGCTATGGCAACATCACTAGGAATGGGAAATATTGTTGGTCCTTCTATTGCAATTGTGATGGGTGGTCCGGGTGCGCTATTTTGGTTGGTTGCGTATACTTTTTTTGGAGGTGTTACAAGGTTTACAGAAACATCGTTTGCCATGTTCACCAGAAAAAAAACAGAGGATGGGCACATAATAAGTGGGCCAATACAGTATTTAAAGTTGGTTCATAAGTGGGTTGCAAATTGGTATGCCGTTGTAATGATTATTGTATTTGCTGTATGGTCTGGTACGCAGGCAAATACGCTTGCAAATATATTGGCAAAAGAGGGTGTACCCCAGTGGTGGGTTGGCATTGCTTTGGCTATAATTGTTTCTATTGTTTTGCATGGGGGTGCAAAGCGCGTTGGATTAGTTGCAAGTAAGCTTGTACCATTTATGTTTATTTTGTATTTACTTTTTGCGTTATGGGTTTTGTTAAAAGATTTTGCTGCATTGCAAGGTGCTCTTAAGCTAATATTTTCCAGTATTTTTTCTCCTGCTGCTCCGCTAGGTGCTTTTGTGGGATCTACAGTGGTCAATGCGATGAGAGCGGGTATTTTCCAGAGTATTTATATCACAGAGGCCGGCATGGGAACTTCCTCTATTGCTCACTCTATGTCAGATGCAAAAAAGAATACTGATCAAGGATTGCTTGCAATGTACTCTATAGTAGCAGATGCATTTTTATCTTTTTTGTCAGGTTTGATTATTATCGTTACGGGAGTATGGTGTATAGCATCCAAGCCAGATAGTACATTGATTTACACAGCATTTAAGCAAAATACTCCGGTATTGGGTGGTTTTATATTGATAGTAAGTATTGCATTATTTGTGACAACAACGGTGATAGGAAATAGTTTTAATGGCATGCAAAGCTTTGCATCTTTTACAAAGCATAAAGGCATAGAATATTATAAAATATTTACGGCCATTATGATATTCTTAGGTTCTATTATGAGTATGCCTTTAGTCTGGCAGCTTGTTGGGGTTGTTATAACCTTTGTTGCTGTTCCTAATGTGGTTAGTCTTGTGATACTTGCATTTAAAAAGCCTCATGTATTGGATATACATCAAGAAAAATCTTCTACTATTGATGTGTTAGATTCTTAAGTTTTTTATATTATTTTTTAAAAAACAGAGATACAACAAAAAAACAGGCACTTGCAAGTATTATCATTGGCCCAGCAGGCAGTTGTGTAATGTGTGCAACAATAACACCCAATGTACACGATGTTGCGCCAAACAGTAAACTCAAGAAGGTATATTGTGCCAAGTTTTTACTTATGTTTTTACTTGTCGCCGCAGGGATGGCAACCAGTGCTGCAGTCATAAGTCCGCCAACTATTCGTACTCCAAGTGCGACAACCAATGCGATACAAGACAGATAGATAAATTTGTATAGAGCAACGTTTATGCCTTGAACCGAGGCCAAGTCTTTACTAATGCTAGAAAGTGTTATGGCGGGCAATATTTTTCTCGTTATAATATATATTGCGATAGACAATAGTACGGTTGCTACAGTTATCAATAGTGTAATTTTTGATATGTCTCCAAGAAGTGCAATATCTATTTCTTCATGATTTAAAAAAAGTAATGCTATTGCCAAAGAGGTTGCAAACACTATTGCAGTTACCGATTCAGTAGGAAGCTTTGTTTTTCTTTCTATTGCCCATATTGCAAATACGCCAAACACTAAGATTACTAATGCGCCTAGTGACACATCAAAGCCATATGCAATTGCAAAGGCGATACCGGGCATGGTAAGGTGTCCCAAGGCTCCTCCCATTAAGGACATTCTTTTGGTAACCATTAATGAGCCGATATATCCTGCAACAGCTCCGACAAATGCACTTGTTAGTAGTGCATATAAAAGTTGTTTATTGAGAAGTATGTCTATGTTCATAAATTTTTGCTCCTAAACCATAAATTTTTTCTAAATTATTCGGGGTTAATATTTTTTCTGGGTGTCCGTAGCACAACATTTTTTTATTTATGCATAATACGTTGGTTGCGTGTTCCCAAACAACATGAATATGATGGGTTACTAAAATAATCGTAAGATTTTTTTCTTTCCACAACTTGTGAAGTAAAGTATAAATTGTTTCTTCTCCTCCTATGTCTATTCCTGTTGTCGGCTCATCAAACACAAGTACAGATGGATCACTACTGATTGCCCATGCAATGAGCATGCGTTGAAATTGCCCAGTTGAGAGTTTCTCAATTTGTTTATGTGCAAGTGCAGGATCAAGCCCCACCTCTAGCATAACTTTTTTGGTTTTATTTTTATCAATATTTTTTAAAGATAAAAATTCTTGCACAGTTAATGGAAGCAAGTATTGCCTGTTGATTAATTCTTGCGGTGGTAAATAACTTATTTTTTTTGTGTTCCACTGTACGGTGCCTGTATGTTTTACAAGCCCCAATAACGTTCGCAATAGCATTGTTTTGCCCGCGCCATTGGGGCCCAAGATTATAAGAACCTCCCTTTCTTTTACAGAAAATGAAATGTTCTCAAGTATTCGGTTGCCATCTAATGTGACCGAAAGATCTTTTACTTTTACTATTTCTTTTGACATTAATATCCTCATAAATAACTTGTTTGCTGATCAAAAATAAAATACTTTTTGATTATTCTATTGTAAATGGTTTATGCTAGATTTGCTTTTATCGCGCTGTGCTTTACTATAGTTGTAGTTTTTTTTATTTTTTAACATAACTTTCGGGAGGATTGATATGAGAACAAGAAAACATATTATTTTATTTTTTATGTGTGCAGGCTTTTTATGCTCACAGTCTTTATGTATGAAAAAAATTAAGATTACAAGAGGTCAAAAGGTTTTTGGTCATTTAGTTGGTTATATCAAAAGTAAAAAAAATGATAAAGAAAAATTTAGTGTGATTAAGCTGTCTTCTTCTAATATTATCGATTATTGTCTTTACAAAGCTGAAAATAGCAAAGATGAAATATTTAAAGAAGTAGCAAATGTGGCGGGCAAATTTATTGCTTTGCTAGGAAAAGGCTTATTCTCGAGCGTCTTCAATTTGAAGGGGATGAAAAATAAAAGCAAAGAGATAAAGAGCAGCATGGAAAAAATTTTAGAAAGAGAATCTTCTAAGAATAAGTACAAAGATGCAAAAGAGTATCTTTGGTTTAATAAAGATTTGAAATTTGTTAGAAAACTAAAAAACGAGAAAGAAAAAAGAGGCATTTATATTGACATGCTTAGCATTGCATCGTTTATGGCTGCGACTGAAGATAAAGGAAAGTTTTTTAAAAAACATACAGATACGGCAGTTGTCAAGTATTGGTTTATACCCTCGTTTGCGTATAATGCTTTTTATGATATTTTATATAATACAATTCGTGACAATATGCATACATTGGAAGAAAAGATAGTGAAATCTTGCACCCCCAAAAAAATGAAAAAAAATCTTCTAAAAAAAAATTAACGCAACTTTTTTAAAATGGGCAAGCTAGATATAATGATAGCTTGCCCATTTTAAAAAACTTATGTGAGTTTTTCAATTCACAGTTTCTATTGTTATATCTGTGTATGGTCTTTTTCCATCCAGAGCCCGAGGAAGGGTTTTTTTAAGTAATTTTTTTTCCCTAAACTTTTTTTGTCTTTTTGTTTCCATAATTGGGTACCATGCAACTGAGCTAATTGTACTCGCATGCCCCCCGTTTTCTTTTGTAAGAGTTTCTTTTAGTTTCCAGTTTTGGGTATCCCATATTTTTATGTTCTTATCACGAGAGCTTGAGGCAAGGTCCTTTCCATCAGGGCTGAATGCAACTGATAAAACCCAATCTTTATGCCCCCCATTTTCTTTTGTAAGAGTTTCTTTTAGTTTCCAGTTTTGAGTATCCCATATTTTTATGGTTTTATCATCAGAGCCTGAGGCAAGGAGTTTGCCATCTGGGCTGAATGCAATTGAGAAAACCGAATCTTTATGCCCCCCCTTTTCTTTTGCAAGAGTTTCTTTTAGTTTCCAGTTTAGGGTATCCCATATTTTTATGGTTTTATCAATAGAGCCTGAGGCAAGGAGTTTGCCATCTGGGCTGAATGCAATAGAGATTACGGTACTTGTATGTCCCCCCTCTTTTTCTGTTAGCGTTTTTAATTTTTTCCAGGTTTTGGTATTCCAAATTTTTATGTTTTTATCACGAGAGCCTGAGGCAAGGAGTTTGCCATCTGGGCTGAATGCAACTGAGAAAACTGGATATTTATAATCTCCCTTTTTATTTTTTATAGTTTTTGGTTTTTTCCAGGTTTTGGTATTCCATATTTTTATGGTATTGTCGTAAGAGCCTGAGGCAAGGTATTTACCATCAGGGCTAAATGCAATTGATGAAATCCAGTCTATATGTCCATTCTGTTTTTTTGTAAGTGTTTCTAATAGCCCCTTCCAGTTTTTAGTATCCCATATTTGCATATTGCCATTATTAAATCCTGAGGCGAGATATTTACCATCAGGGCTGAATGCAATTGATGTAACCCAGTCTGTATGCCCATTCTTTTTTTTTGTAAGTGTTTTTAATAGTCCTTTCCAGTCTTGGGTGTTCCATATTTGTATATTACCATCATAAGAGCCTGAGGCGAGGTAATATTGCGTACAGTTTACACTGCTTGTAAGTAGGGCTACAGATAAAATTATGCACTTTCTCATTTGTTTCTCCTTATTTTTTAAAAGTTAAAAGAGATTATTATACACATTTTCAAGGTAGCGTATTGCAAAATGGAAAATCAAGACTATTAGAGAACTTTTTCAAGAAACGTTCTCCCCCCATTAGGGTTTTTTAGATTTGTGATTTTTGTTTTGGCAGAGAAGAAAATTGGTTAATTTATTGAATTTTTGTTAGGATTTTTGCCTCTTTGGCGTGCATTTTTTTGTAATCTTTTTCAGTTTCATGTGTGTGTCCAAGAAGATGACATATGCCATGTACGAGTAATATTTTTAAATGTTCATAGAAGGGGCGTCCAAGCTTGAGGGCGTCTTTTTTTGCATATTCTAAAGATATGATAATATCGCCAAGGTTTTGTTGATCTTTGGATTTTACTTTTATTTTTTCACCTGGTTGCAAGTTTGGGTAAAATGGGAATGAAAGTATGTCTGTTGGTTTATTTTTGTTGCGATATTTTTTATTGTATTTTTTGATGGTTTCATTTGTTGTAAACCATATGCCTATATCAAAATTATTGTACCCTACTATTTCTAATATTTGGGTTATATAATTTTCTATTTTTTTGGTATTTATTTTTATTTTTCTTTGGGTATTTTTTATATTTACCATATACGTTTAATCTTTAAAAAGCCCCAGAAATAATCTGGGGCTATAATTATTATTTATTTTTTATTTCTGTTGATAATGTCGTCCAATTTTTTTGATAGTTGCGCTGAAAGTAGAGCTATTTTTCTTCTACTTGCCCCAGCTCTTTTTAGGTTGTCTATTGTTTTTGCCAGATTGTTTATGCTGTCCATCTGTCTTTTTATTTGGTCGCCTTTATCAAGTTTAAGTATTTTTTTTAATGGGTTTACTATAAGTGGATTTATAACATACTTTGTACATGCGTCACTTACTGTGTTTTTTATTGAATCCCCGTCTTTGGCGCCTTTTTTAATGGAGTCGCTTGCAGATCCCCAAAATGATGCATTTGCACTTGTGATGTATGTTACTAAAATAAATGTTGCAAGAATAGTACGTTTTCTCATTGAGTTCACCTTTTTTGTAACTTGTATGTAAAAAATATAAGATCAGAGTACAAGGTACCATGTTTTATTATTTTTTTGCATATTTTTGTAAATATTTTTTTTGAAGTTCCATGACTTCTATGCAGGAACGTAAATATTGTTGTTCTGCTTTTTTTATTATTCTTATGTCGTGACAGTGTGACTTTATGTAGCACAATTGCTTTTTTAGTTTTTCGTTCATATCTATAAGATTTCTTAATTTTTCTCTTTCAGAATATTCTTTGTTAAACCATTTGAATGCAATTTCTATGAGCCCTACCACGCAGGATTGTATTGCTGCTGCAATGGCTATTGTGATGATCGCATCTGCCCAGCCGCCCTCTGTTTGGCCTTCTGGTTGGCTTTCTGTTTTATTATTTCCATCTGGATTAGTTGCCAATGTTGCGGGTGATATTGCAAGTGAACAAACGAGTATTGCGCATAAAAAAGTGGTGCTTCTCTTTTGCATATTTTTTCCTGTGTTTAATAAGCTTTATTTTTCGTTTTCTATTTTTATTACGGCTTTGAGTCTATCGCCAATTTTATCTAAGTTTGATTGTTTTAGCTTTTCGTTTTTAAACTCTATGAGGTGTGATTTTGTTATGCCTCGTATAAGCTGTTCATTATTCCTAAATGTTTGCAATGCTTCTTGGTCAAGCGAATATATTTCCAGGTTGTCGATATCTGTTTTTAAAGAAAGTTCGTTTTTTGTTTTTAATTGTCTTACTTGGGAAATAACATCGATTATGTATCCCATTCTTCGTGAACTTTCTGAGAAAAACAATCTTGTTTGTACCGTTTCAAACTTGGTTTGGTGAAGTGAGCTTATGCCATCTTTTTCTTTGTAGATTATTTGGTAAATATATTCGGTTACATGTGGTACATAATTTGCATACATTTGTAGGATTCGCAAACCTACAGAGTATAACGTATGTTTTGTTGCTTGTACTAATTGCTCATCATAATTTTCAGGGTTAAATAACTGGTCTTTGATAAGCTCTAAATAATTATCGCAAAACTCTGACCAGAAGAATTTATCAATCTGTTGTAGTGCTATTCCAAATTCATACGACTGAAAATTTCGAGTATAATTCTCAAAGCACTTTGTTGCCTCATCAAGAATCCATTCATTTACGATACCCAGTTTTTGCTTCTGTTGGCTTTGTCCGGATATGTCCGTGATGTGTGTTTTTATAAATCTAAATGCGTTCCAAAGTTTTGTGACTAATTTTTTTCCAATTTTTATTTGTGATTCTGAAAATGATATATCTTTTCCAAGACCACCGGATGCGGTCCAATAGCGTATTGCATCAGCTGAGGCATTTTGCAATAATGTTTGTGGTGCAAGAGGGCCGCCCCCTTTTGATTTGGATATTTTCCCTTTTGTGTCTGCAAGCACGTGTCCTGAAATAACAATATTATTCCATGGTATTGTTTTGTGATGCATCCAAGTTTTTACCATGGTATAAAATGCCCATGTTCGTATAATGTCGTGAGCTTGTGCTCGCATGCTCATAGGGATAAAATCTGATACTTTATTTTTTTCAAACGGAGAAACGCCGTCTGGATTAAAGTAGGTGTACAAAATATATGGGGTTATGGAAGAGGTGTTCCATGTATCCATTACATCAGTGTCAGGTTTTATGTCTGTGCTTTTGCATTTGGTGCATTTCCCACCAGGGTAGTCAGTTTCTTGCGGATCGATAGGCAAATCTTTTATGTCGGCCAAAAGAACTTGGCCACAATCTTGGCAGTACCATACAGGAAACGGAATACCAAAAAATCTTTGTCTTGATAAGCACCAGTCCCAACCGATGTTTTCTACCCAGTCGATATATCGGGATTTCATAAAAGATGGATGCCATTCTATTTTTTTTGCTAGTTCTAATAGTTTCTTTTTATGTTCTAAAATTTTTAAAAACCATTGTGGTAATGCAAGAATTTCTATCTCTTTTTTGCAGCGCTCATGGACATTGACCGAATGGGAGATAGATTTTTTATTTATCAAAAGCCCTTGCATTTCAAGTTCTTCTATGATTTTTTTTCTTGCATCTTTTACTTTTAATCCGCCAATTATTGGTACCTCAGGTAAAAATTTTCCCCAAAAATTAAGAGATTGTTTATATGGTAGATTAAACTTTTTAAACCAGACTGTATCTGTTGTATCGCCAAAGGTGCAGACCATGACAAGACCGGTTCCTTTTTCTATCTCTACCTGGTCATCTTCTAAAATCTCAACTGAATGTCCAAAAATCGGCACAATAACCTTTTTATTTTTCAGATGTTTGTATCGTTCGTCATCGGGATTGTAAAGTACCGCAACGCATGACGGAAGCATCTCAGGCCTTGTAGTTGCTATTAAAAGTTCTTTGCCATCTTCAGTTTTAAATACAATGTCGTTAAAGTATGATTCTTTTTGTTCATCATCAAGTTCTGCTTGTGCAACAGAAGTGCCACAGGTTGTGCAAAATAAAGCAGGCTCCTCTTTACGATATAAAAATCCCTTGTGATATAACTGTATAAATGATTCTTGTGATAACTTTCTTACATTATCTTCTATTGTAGAATAACAGATACTCCAGTCTACAGATAAGCCCATCTGTTGCCATAAATTTTTAAATTCCTCTTCTACCTCATGAGAAACCTCAAGACACTTTTTAGTAAATTCTTGTCTACCCATTTTGTGGGAGCTTATTTTTAATTTTTTTTCTACATACTTGCCTGTAGGTAACCCATTATCGTCAAACCCGAATGGGTAAAATACAGAATAACCACTCATTCTTTTGTACCTGGCGATTATATCTGTTTGTGTATAAGAGAAAATATGACCTATGTGCAGTGAGCCAGAAACCGTTGGCGGTGGGGTATCTATGCTATATGTTGGGCCTGGGTTGTTAGAAGCTGCATATGTGTTTTCTTTTTCCCATTTTGATTGCATTTGGTGTTCTGCAATCTTACTTTCGTATTTTTTATCCATTTCTTTCTCTATATCCATTATAATATGCCTAACTTATTAAAATTTTTTTATTTGGGCTTTTTGATATAATAGGCTCCTGTCTCTCTATTTTACTCAAAAAAGGGCATTAGGTCAAAGAGGGCCCGTTTTAGGCCCCTTTGTTTTAAGATTCTATGCAGAGACTGAAGGTTTGCCATTAAGCTTGGCTAGCATGGTTCGCGCCTGTGCTTGAGCTTGAGCTATAGCGACATTATTTTTACTGTTTTTGTTTTCTGCGCATATTACCTGCTCAAGTGTTTGTTTCGCCTCTTGTGTGCGGCCTAGTTTTTGTAGACAGCTTGCAAGTCGTATCTGCAGCTGAGGGAATTGCCACTTCATGCGTTTTGCTTTTTTGTAGCAGTTGAGTGCTTGCTCATATTTTTCCAGTGATACATATGTTTCGCCCATATTATACCATGATTTGAAGTCGTTCGGGTTTCTTTGGGTTAGCTGGGTATAGATAGAAATGGCGTTATTATATTTTTTTGCCATATAATATGCGTTTGCTAGACCAAATGCTGCCTCTTGGTAACCTGGGTCAAGCGATAGGGTTTTTTGATATGCAAATATGGCATCATCATATTTTTGTAGCATCATGCTGACTTTACCATATATTGCAAACCCATGGGGTACATCATCAAAGTCACATTCGGTGCATGCTTTTTTAAAGTATTGCCAGGCTTTCTTTTTTTCTTGTCTAGCAAATAAAATTCTTCCCATATTAAAATGTGCTTTGCCATAATGTGCTCGTAATCTGATTGCAGTTTTAAGTAATTTTTCTGCCTGATCAAGTTCGTTTTTTTGAATATAAAAAGATGCAAGATTATTATAATTTTCTGGGTAATATGGGTATATGCGTATACTTTGTTTTAAGGCGTGAATTGCATCATCAAGCTCGTTAATATTTGCATAGGCGACTGCCAAATTATTCCATGGATCAGGATATTTTGAATCCATTGATATTGCTTTTTTAAAGTATGGTATTGAGCCCTTGAAATCTTTTAAGTTTTGTGACATTTCAACGCCATAATTGTTGTATGCTCTTGCTTTTCCTGGTGCATGTTTGATCATATCGCCCCAAAACTCCATGCCAGATCTCCATATTGTGTTTCTTTGCATGGTCAGATAGCCTGCGAGCATACCAATCAGTATTGATGCAATAGCGGTACAGTTTTGAATGTTCTTGAAAGGTCGTGGCAAGAACGTTGCTTTTTCTCTAAGGTATTGGTAGGCATATACAAGTGTGCAAGAGATCAAGAATAGCCACCCAAAAGAAGCTGTGTATGTTTTGTAGTCTACTAATAGCTCTGGTGATGGGATAATACTAGATCTTGGTGAAATTGAAACGAAAAACCATAAGGCACCAAATGCTACCATGCTGGATCTGTTTTTTATTAAAATTTTTAGTATGAAAAGCCCAATAAGCAGTAAGCCTGCTAGTGGCAAAATGCAATCTAATGCAAAAAAGCTTTTGGAAAGAACCCAGTCATACTCTACGCTGATTGAAAGTGGATAAATAAAAATCCAGAGATAGTGTATGATAACTTTAAACTGAGATATTAAAAATGCCCAAGGCGTTATTTTGTCGTTCGGGTTTTGTGTTATCACATTGCCGATATTGTTTTTTGCAAGTCTTTTTAAACCCAATATCTCAGTAAAAAATGTTGGTTTTAAAAAATACATGTATAAGCCAACTACTAAAATTGCCAGTGGAATATGAATGTATAACCTGCTTTTAAATGATTGCCAATCGCCCTGTGCAACTAAAAACCAGTCTACTAGTATAATAATTGCCGGTGATATGATTGCAATCTCTTTTGTGCCGCATGAGAGCGCAGCGACCACAAAAAGCAGGAATATAAACAATCTTCTTTTTGCGATAGAGTTTGCATATGAACTTTTTAAAAACAAAAACGTCATACTCAAAATCGAAAGTGCTGCAAGTCCTTCAAGTTGTCCCTGAATTACATAAGAGACTGTTTGTGTTTGAACAGGGTGCAATAAAAATAAAATAGAGGTTAAAAACGCAATGGCGAAATAGTTTCTTGAGAAAAAGTTTTTATGTTTTAGGTGTCTGAGCGCAGTGAAAATAATAAAAAATACCAATACCCCATTTGCCAGATGAATAATCAAGTTTCCAATTCTATAAGATATAGGGCTAAATTTGCTTATGCTGTAGTGAATAGTATTGAGCCAGTAGCTTATCCAGCGGGTTCCACTAAACCATAAATTTTTTATTGAGTAGTGCCGTATGTGAAAAAACTTTTTAATGTTTGCGATATCATCAAATTGAAAGGCATATCTCATAGATGGGGCATAAAACAGAACTGTCAAAACAGAAATAATAGCTGGTGGGATTAGGTACTGCCAAAAAGGGGCCTTATCTGGTTGCCAAGCCTTAATATTTGCTGTCTTTTTTATCTCTTGATTTGCCTGCTTCTCTTTTCTTCTCTTCCTTCTTTTGCCCATTATGCTTCCTTTTTTGCTAAAGCCCGTTTTTGGGCTATGCCTTTTTTAATCTACGTTTCACGCTGCTATTCTACTGTAAGATGGGTATTATGGCAAATTTCTTTAATATTGGGACAAAATTGACAAAAAAGCTATTTCTTGTATAATAAAAGTATATATAATTCGTTATTTAGAGCACTTTTTAGGGGTAGGTGGAAATATATGTTTAGCTTAGAAATTATACAGTCAATTGTGGGGCTAGTGACTATTGTTTTAGCCTATTTTTTGGTAGTAACCATTTCAGGCTGCTTTAGAGCTTGGGTTGCCGTGAAAATGGGTGATGAGACCCCTGCCTATATGGGTTTTTTAAAATTTAGTCCACTTAAACATTTAGACCCTTTTGGTTTTATCTTTTTGATTTTCTTAGGCTTTGGCTGGGGAAGATATATCCCTATAATGCCATTTAATATTACCGGAAGATTCAGAAAGTTGAAAATATTAATTGCTAATTTTTCCGATATTTTTGCAAATCTTGCATTGGCAACAATTTCGCTCATTGGTTTAATTATTTACTTTGGTGTCGATGTTTTGAGACTTTCTCTACCTATGATGTTTTTAGATTCTTTAAGAGCAGTAGACCATAGTGGCATTTTTGGACTTGTCAAAGGTATAAGTTCTATTAAAGCCTTGCTAGAGGTTGCGTATCCTACAAGCTCTTCGTTTGCCATTTCCATGGTAATGATAACGATAGCTACGATGTATCTAAGTGTACTATTAGCAGCGCTTAATTTTATAATTAGTGGTTTTGGGTATGTGTACATGATGTTCAATGGCTTTACCCACCCAAGAAGATACAGTAACAATTTCTTGATTTTGCTCATCCCAATGTTTTTAATATTCTTTTTTATAGGTCCATTGCGTGTATGTGTTGCCAAAGGGATTGCATATATTGCAGCAATATTGGCCAAAATCCTTGGTTTTTATTAATCTAGTTTACGAGAAATGATTTTTTAATTTTATGAAATTAGAAAGGTGGTCACGATAATGGCTACTAAAAATGATAAAAATATCAGTAGAATAGTCGAAAAAATAAAAATAGGCTCTAAAGATTTATTGCCAGAAAAAGATTTAGTAAAAAAACTGGAGTCAGGTAAAAAGTTAAAAATAAAATTTGGCGCAGATCCAACTGCTCCGGATTTACATTTGGGTCACGTTGTAGTTATGTCTAAATTACGACAATTGCAAGACATGGGGCACGAAATTATTTTTTTAATCGGTGATTTTACAGCTAGAATAGGAGATCCTACCGGCAGGTCAAAAACCCGTCCCCCTCTAACAAAAGAACAAATAGAATACAATACAGCAACCTACTTCAAGCAGGTCAGGCGAGTGTTAGATCCGGAAAAAATGACAGTCAGGTATAATTCTGAATGGCTCGATAAATTGTCAGCTGATGATATTGTGAGACTGTGCTCACGATTAACATTAGCTCGATTGACTGAGCGGGAAGATTTTGCCAACAGAATCAAAAATAATCAATCTATAAGTTTTCACGAACTTTTATACCCAATATTCCAAGCATATGATTCTGTTGTTCTAGAGGCAGATATAGAGCTTGGAGGTACAGACCAAACTTTTAATCTTTTGCTTGGCAGGCATTTGCAAGAACAGTTTGAACAAGAACCACAGGTTATTTTGACTATGCCCCTTTTGGAAGGTCTTGATGGCGTGCATAAAATGTCTAAATCTTTAGGCAACGCGATAGGTTTAAACGATTCGCCTGAAGATGCATTTGGAAAACTTATGTCTATCTCAGATAATCTGATGTGGCGCTATTTTGAACTATTATTGCATACAGACCTGGCAGAGATTAGTCAAATGCAAGAGCGCATTGCTGGTGGAACGCTAAATCCTATGTCACTTAAAAAAGACATGGCCTACAAAATCATCGAGAAATACTGGTCAAAAGATGATGCAAAAAAAGGCCTTGAAAGTTTCGAGTCTCTATTTCAGAAAAAAGATTATTCAAAAGCGCAAGAAGTCCAGCTAGCGAAAGACACAGACAACCCAATCTGGATCGTAGAGCTGCTAAAAAGCTTGGGCTCAGTTGCAACATCATCCGAAGGTAAACGTCTTATAGAGGGCGGCGCAGTCTCCATTGATGGGCAGCCGGTCAAAGAGTTCAGGGCCAATATTGATTGGAAACCAGGGATGATTGTAAAGGTTGGCAAACACCGGATTTACAAGATAAAGTAGTTTTGGGTTTAATGTAATGAGAAAAAGAATTTTTTGTGTAACACTTGTGTTTTGTTTAGCAATTTGCAATCTCAGTTTTACATCTGGAGGCGAGAATGTTCCAAAAAATAATATATCTAAAAACTCAAAATCTTTTGGCAAAATAACAAAATATACGGCAGTAGGGTTATGTGCTTTTTACAGTGCAAAAGGGGTTAAGAAAACAGTGGAATCAGCAAAACTTTTGATGCCCATGGGCACAGATTTTAAACTTATAGATCTCTTAAAATTTCCTTTTCGGTTACTTGTATTCCCTTTTAAAGCTATAGGTGTTGCCAAATGCTTTTTGATGGCTGGAGGCTTTGGTAGTTTGGCTTATGTATTGCACAAAATTGGGCTTTAATTTAACATTTTATCTTAAGAACTTATCCGAAAATTAATAAACCACGTAAGAATAACCCAAAAAATGATTCTCTCCCCCCCGTTCTCCCTGAGCTTGACGAAGGGTTTATATTAAAAGTTTATTTTTTCTAAAAAAAACTACAAAAAAAATTATCAATCTAAACTGGTAAAAAGTTTAACCCAAAAAAAATTTAATTTCTATAGGTTTAATTGCATGCGGCGTGCTGTGCAATATCTTCCAGAGCTTGCCTTGGAGTTTGTACCAGTTGTTTCGTCTCATAAATAAATTTTCAGTATTATTTGAAAAATGTAACTCCTATTAGAAAAAATAAACTTTTAATATAAAC
>JBHPCA010000009.1:0-40111 GCA_042576225.1 Candidatus Babelota bacterium | reverse complement strand
GGACCCCTAAAACAACCCAATGAACAAATGCTGAAGAATTCCTTCTTTCTAAATTTAAAAATCGCAAAATTTTATATTTAAAAGGTTTTATTAAAAGAGGTGAACTTTCATCTTTTGTTATATTTAAAGGAGATACACCTGTCGGGTTTGCTTTATTTACAGATTCGTTTGTGGTAGATGATACATTTATCCCATTAAAAAAAGAAGCAAAGCTTCTTAAATTGGTAGCTATTGATCCAGTTGCACAAGGTAAAGGCCTGGCAAAGCACTTAGTATTTTCGGTGCTTAAATTATTTCCAAAAACAAAGAGAATAAAATTAAGCACAGAAATATCCAAGGACATTGTCATAGGAAAGCCTAAAAACCAAAAAGCTTGCCAAATGTATTTGAGGTACGGCTTTAAACCTTATATTGAAAATAAAATTAACTACGACCCAAGCAAAAAACAGTTTTTTGTTTGGGATAATCCTCATTAACTGGCACACCCATTTTTTGTTATTCTTATTATTCTGTGTTAGCTAAAACAATACTTATTGTTTTCCTTCCCCTTCTTCACATAACATATCAATAATTGAAGCAAATTTTTCTTTTTCTCTTGCTATAAATTTCTTTCTTGCTATAGCTTCTTTTTTCCTTTCTTCCTCGGAGCAAAAATGTAGGTTTCTTCTTGGCCTTCTATTAACTATCCAAAAACGCCCATCTTGAGCCACGAAAAATTCCACTACGGGACCCTCACCAAAACATGTAAGGCTATGCATACTAAATCTCTTGCAACCATCAAGAATCGCATCCATCTCTCTATATGATGATTTATAAAGCAAATCTTTTGTTTTTGCAAGATCAGCAAGCGTATCTCCCATCACTACTTCCTGTTGCTCTACCCGAAAACATACATTATGGCATGTGTCATGGCATGCGTCATGGCACGAATTTGCAGGCAATCCTACGAAGTAAAAATGGGTCTTCTGGTGATTTTTATAAACTAAAGAAAAGCGTTTATAGCCGTCTTTACTTATTCCCAAATCTTTATAATGGCCATCTGGCTTTGGGGCTACACCTTTAGCAACACTCAAAATTAAAAACGATAATCCCAAGGTTGAAAAGAGTAATCTGTTTATTTTCATATTTTTCTCCTTAAAAAATAGTGGTCAATTTGAGGTTTTTCTATCACATACAATGATATACAAGGAAAAAGCAGGCCGCAAAAGCCCCTAAAACAGGTCGCTTTCACACTTTTTTACCTATTTTCAAACCCCATAAAAGAACAAGATAACTATTTTTAATGACAATTTTACGAGATTTTCCCAGCCTATAACGGCCTAACTGCTAGAGATATATTGAAACATAATCCCAAGAAATTTATCATTTACAAGCATTATAGAGCCACTTGGAGCTCCCAAAATCCGTTCAATAATATCTTGCCAGATGTATACAAGCTTTAAAGCCTTGTCAATTGAAACATTTTTATTTTTGCTATGTTTCAAGATAAGAAGAGATAAGTCTTGTGAAAATAATTGCATTATTTGCAAAAGCCTGCTGGATATTTCTCTTGGAAATTTTATATTAAATACCCCTTCTTGAACCCCTTGCTCAATTACTTTCGTTAAAATATTTTCTATCATTAAAACCGACTGTCTTGTCATTTCATTGCGAAGTCGAATATTGTTATCGCCGTACATAACTTTTATGAGCAAGATAATTATATCAATATTCTGAAGCTTCCACTCTCGGCCTATTTTGAAAATTTTATTAAGCTTCGTAAGTGCATCCAAGTTTGGATTATTAGCTATTTTTTCACACAGCGGAACTGTTTGACAGGATATTTCGTCAATTACCCATTTGGTTAGCAATTCTTCTTTTGATTCAAAATAATGATAAAAGGTCCCTTTAGCCACACCTACTCTTTTAGTAAGCATCAAAACAGACATCTTTTCATATCCAACCGAAAAAAAGAGCTCTTTTGCAGCTTCCAAAAATTCAGTATGACGCTTATCGAAACTTTTTACTATTCGTGCCATTTTAACAGTCCTATCTAACAATACTATTAGCTTTGAGCAAACAAAATGGGGTTATTTCCAATATTTACGCTGATAAACATAAGAAAGATATCAGAAAACCAACCCCAAGTCAAAATTCACAAAAGATACTCCCCAAGCAATCTCACACGCCAAAAAAACCTATTTTAAGGGTTTTTTTAGGTATTTTTCTCATAACCTATTGACAAGGATTCAGAAGTATGCCAACCTACTGACTAACGGTCAGTAGTGACCAAATAAAATTTTTAGGATAAAGGTATGCGTTGTTTTTATCTAACTTTTTCTTTTTTAAGGGGGACCTGTGAATAAAAGAAAATTTTCTATTAGATTATTGTCATTGTTAATAATTTCTGGCCTAAGTTTTTCTCTATATCCTTCTACAGATAATTTTGGCGCAAAAAATTCTGAAGAAACCTCTTCAACAAAGTCTTCAATAGAAGATAAAACACAACAAAACAAACTGGGAATTGCACAAGTGGAGCATATTTTGGAAAATACTCCCTTTTTGCAAAATTCACATTCCCTAATTGGGGATAACGAATGGAAAGAACTTGAGATTGACAATATTATTGAAAACTGGCAAAAAAATTGTAAAACAAAACTTGATACATGGGGCATAAAAAAGCTCTTGAAATATGCGCCAAAGGGGTCCAAAGACATAATTCGATTACTTGTGGAAGATGATAAGTACTTCACCATGTTAGGCGAAATATTGGACGAAGTTAAGAATTGTCAAGATGCGTTACTTGCATATTGGAATGATAAAAATATCTTACATCACTGCGCAAAAGGGCTTTACTACTCAATGTTTAGCAAGCTTTCACCTAAAACAAACAATTATTTAAACAGTAGCACTGTCGCATTAGAGACCACACAAGCTCTTAGTTTTGCAAAACCAGCTTTAAATCTTTTGGCCTTACTCGGAATAGGTGGTTTGATCCGTGGTTATATATTTTCCAAGTTTTCCGGAGGCCAGTTTAACTGGAAAAAAAGTCTTTTCAATGGCGTAACCGCCCTTGCCCGTTTACACAATTTCAAACCAAAAATATATAAAAGTGAGTTTGACTATAGATTCTCCACAAGATTAAAAGTCTTCAGAGCCTTCATGAATGGGACCACAGGAGACTTCAATCTCATGACAAAATATTTTGTGAAAAAAACTCTTTTAAAGAATTATCTTAAAAACAATAATCAATTAAAAAATTCTTTATCTTCATTTATGTCTACTGGTTTTTGGATATTAATGGTACTCTGGAAAGATTATAGCCTAGTATCAACCCTTAGGGGCTCTGTAAGCAAGATCTTCACCTTACACAAAACAGCCGGCCATTTGCAGGGAAATTTAGTAAAAATAGCAAACATGATGAAAGCCCTCAATCGCACAAAAGAGATAGGGGCGGCTATAGAAAACCAAAACTGTTCTGTATTGCAAAACATTGGTAAATATCTCAAAAGAGATGGGATCTCACAAGAACTTGTTAGGCTTTTTAACCTACTTAATTCTTCAACATTTACAAGACCAGCTTCATTCTTTTATTCAAGAGGGCGATTGCTAAACACACACAGATTGTTTGGGCAAAAAAGAGAAGAGCTAATGCCATTATTACAAAACATAGCTCTATTGGGTGGATATAGAGCTATTGCTCAAATGGTAAGGGAACACAAAAATAGCAAAGTCGGTTATTGTTTTGTAAAATTTGCAAACCAGAAAGAACCTCTAGTAAGTTTAAAAAACGCTTGGATACCCCTAGTTAAAAAAGAACAGGTTATAACTAATAACTTTCAACTTGGCCTACATGGCAAACCTTCAAATGTGGTCTTCACTGGACCAAATGGCGGTGGCAAATCAACATCTATGATTACTATCGCATTTAATGTTTTGCTATCTAAACTTGGCATAGCTGCTGCAGATGAAGCCTATATCTCCAATTTTGAAAGAATAAGAACATCTATGCGCCCTGAGCAAAATATACAAGACGGCCTTTCATCATTTATGGCTGAGCATAAAAGAGTTTCTGATGTAAAAAATGACGTAAGCTCATGCAAAGGGAATATATTGGCGCTGGTTGATGAACCATACAAGGGCACTGTCGAATCAGAAGCAGCTCACCGTGTTTACAAGTTTGGAAAAAGCTTGGTAAAAAACAAAAATTGCATGCTTTTAATGGCAACACACTTGAGAAAGCCTATAGAATTGGCCAAAAACACTGATGGTGCTATATCCAATTGTCAGATGGGTTACCTTGAAAATACTGGAGGCTTTAAAAGAACATTTAAGGTTCTTGAAGGGCCTGCGGTCTGGTGGTTTGATGATGCTGAAAAACGCACACGATTTGTTGATTGGCTTTGTGAAAACGAAATATAGCCAATACAATTAAATCCCACAACCTTAAATAATATTTTATTCTTCTGCCAATCTCAATAAAGCACTTCGCAACATTTGAGAATCCTCCAAAAATGGTTTTGCTACCGAATACAAGGGATAACTGTTAATCTCTTTATTTATTCCATAATTATCCGCGGTAAATCTAATTCCATAGGTAGAGCCCGGATGAGATTCCAAAAAAATTTGCATACTTTTTATTCTCTGACTTGTTCCCGCCTTTACCTCAATCGGAACAACCTTGTCACGTATCTGCACCAAATAATCAATCTCCGCCTGACTCGTAGATTTCTGCCTCCGCCAATAAAAAAGAGATTCTTTACGTATTGGGTCAGAATAAGCTAGCAGTTCTTGCCCAACAAATGCTTCAACAATCGCTCCACTGTTTATAAGCTTTGTCTCTGGATTCAATAACCAAGGAACTATATCAAGTTTTAGCAAAGCTTGGGTCAATGCCACATCTAAAAAAATTATCTTAAAATCATTTGGTTTTGCTTGGGCACCTAATGGTATTCCTTGGCCAGAGCTACAGATAATTTTGTGCAAAAGACCTGCTTTTTCCAACAATTCTAATGCAGGTTCAAGCTCTCTTTTTTTATATTCACCAACTCTATTGAACATAAATTTATCACCAATCTGATCTGCAGCTTTTTCAAAAAGAAGATTAAGATATTTAATTTGATGCTTCTTTGCGTATTTACCAAAATCCTGTTCATAGTTAAATATTAAATCGGAGTGAACTACCTTAGAGGCACGTGATGTTTTTGTATTAATCCACTCGTTTATAGCTTCAGGCATACCCCCAATAGCAAGATACTCTCCAACCAAGCCAAGCAACTTTTTATGTATGGGCTCACCTAAGGCTTCTTCGTGATTATGATCTATAATTAACTTTACCCACTTATTGTGTCCAAGCGCAGCTATAAATTCTAAAAAAGAAACTGGATACATGTAAAGAGAAGAAACTCGTCCAACCGGAATACCAACTTGATCAATAGCAAAATCCAACAACGATCCCGCTGCAGCTACGTGTAAATCAGGCACTTGTTCAAAAAAATATCTCAAGGTTGTAATCGCTTGTGGAGCAACCTGAATCTCATCAAAAAAAAGTAAAGTCGACCCAGGAATAATATCCACCTGCAATAATTCAGAAAGTTGCCGAATAATTCGAATGGGATCCATGTCTTTTTCTATTATTTCTCTTGCAGCTGTATTTGCTTCCAAGTTTATTTCAACAAATTCCGAAAATGTGTTTCCCAATTCGCGCATCGAATAGGTCTTGCCAACCTGCCTAGCACCCCGCAACAAAAGAGGTTTGCGATTTGACCTATCTTTCCATTCTAATAAAAAACTATCTATAATTCGCTTCACAATGTCCCCTATACCAAAAAAGCCATTCAAAGGCGATTTTCAAATACTAATACATCTATAATGTACAAAAATTAGGGTAAAAAGTCAAGTAAAATGTATAAAAATTAGGGTAAAAACCTAGGCAAAATGTACAAAAATTGGGGATAACAAAAAAATCTCCTGCCAAAATAACGCTCCACAAACACTATCTGTAGACAAATCAACCACCAAAAAAGTTCTAAAATTAACCAAAAACAATTATAATTGTTCTTGAATAATTAGACCATAATATTCCATTCTATTCTACAATTCTAGCAACGCTCGCGCCTTTATATTTCTCAATTTCACTCGCTGTTAAGCCTTCTAGTTCGTGGGGAAACACCACCCATTTATCCGTTTCATATAAATAATAGTCTGGAGTTATAGATGCAGATGCCGGTTTGTGATAAATAGTAGCAACTTTTATTTCCTTTGGGGTATTCTCGCCACATTGTTCTCTTATGTCTTTCAACAATCTTAATACAGAATTCCCAGAATCAACAAGATCATCTACTATTAATAATCTGTCACTACTTTTAATTTGCTTTATAACAGCCTCTAAGTGATACACCTGAACATCTTCTTTTTGATCATTTTCCCTATAAGAACTCACCCTTACTGCAGCATGATGCTCAATTGGCCTTTTTTTATAGTGAAAATATTCTTCTATTGCAATACCAATTGGAGCACCCCCACGCCACAAAGCAATTAAATGAGTAGGTCTAAAATCAGATTCAAAAATTACTTTTGCCAAACGAAAAGAATCTTCTAGAAGTTGCTGCGCGTTAACATGTTCTTTTTCTGCACTGAATAATAAATGGTTATAAAGCCCAAAAATAACAATAAAAATAGTGTAATACTTTTTTATTTGTCCCATGAAAATAATCCTCATCTAATTGTTTTTGAATAATATGTGCAAATTAAATTATAAGCAATATTCTAGCGGTCTATTTACATGAGGTCAAGTTGCAAATAAAATGCTCTGACGTCCACCAAAAACTATTATTAAGAATAAGCTCCATGGCTCCATGGCTATTTTTATCTACCGTATAGTTGATCAAGAATTTTTTTTGCTTTTTCTAGCGTATTTTTGCGCTCTTCGCTTAATTTTGTTCCTGCGCGATTTATATAAAAATTAAGTCTGCTCATTGCTTGATCAAGTGAATCTGAAGCAGCTTTAAGCCCTTTGGCTATCTCTTCTGCTGATTGCTCAAAAAATCCTTCTGGCGCATGCCATTTGGTTTCAACATCAGCAGACCACAAATTGCCTTCTTTTTTATTCATGAAAATCCCTTTTTAAATAAAAATCACCAACTACAACTTGTTCTTTAGATTTTTAATTTTTTTCATTATATTTACGTTTTTTATTTTTCGGCTCATACTCATTTTTGTTATATATTCTTTTTTTTTTATTATTTTTTATCTTTTTCACGCTTTTTATGATTTTTATTTTATGCAAACGATCATAAATCTCTTTCATATATTTTTTAATACCTTCCCCATTTTTATCCAGGAACTTTTTTTTCACATTTTGGTAATCAACTTTTATTTGAGGAAGTAATTTTGTATAGTAAGTAAGATGAATATTTTCTTTCTTTTCTAGCTTTTTTTTCAAAACTTTACAAAGTTTTAATGTTTGATGCGCATCGGCTGCAGCATATTTATTTGCCAAATCTAAAGGCAATTGAGAAAAATCCTTGTATCCATTATCAAGAACCGCTTGTTTGAAGCTTATCATAGTTTCACCAAAATACTCTTCTGAAAGTCTTTTCAAGCCGTGTCGTCCTGACTTTGACCCAATACAATTGGAAGCAAATAAGCTACAAAATATCGGTCCCTTTACATCAATCCCAATCGTATATAAAAAAATCATGTCAAAAACAGCATGGTGAAAATATTTTGTTATTTTCGTATCTTCAAAAATCGGCTTTAAATATTTTACGATTTGCTTTTTCGTCAATTGTTCGCTGTTAACCTTGTGTCCAAAAGGAATATAAAAAGCCTCGCCTTCTTTTATGCACACTGATATACCAATACAGTCACACTTAAGAGGATTAAATCCGGTTGTTTCTGTATCCAAAGCAAATGCCTTGCTCTGCTTGAGCTTAAGACAAAGTTTTTTCATATCTTTCTCATTGGTTACGCAAACAAAATTGTATATTTTGTGAAGATCTTTCTTGTAAGTATCCTTATCCACATTCATGGCATTAATTTGATTATACATACCAAGAAACAATACTAGAAAAATGCAAAGATAAAACGAAAAGCAACAATACTTACCAATACAGAACATAACACTCTCCCTCTACCAATTTAAAAAATTTTGAAAAAATCTCAAAAAATAGTACTCAAAATCACTTGTAGCAAAAATCACACCAAAATACTATTTTTTTTACAAGCTTCCCCCATTATGCTCCCTTAAAACGCTGCAAAGTTCACAACAAACTTTATTAATCGCATGTTCCCAATTACCAGGCTTATCTTGCCTAAATAAACGCATCGTTGGATACCAGTCAGTATAAGATTTATCAACCTGCCATCTCCAATCTGCCGCAAATGGAAGCAAAACCCAAACGTTTACCCCTAAGGCTCCTGCCAAATTTGCCACTGATGTATCTGCAGTTATTACAAGATCCAAGTTTTGCATAACAGCAACGGTATCTGAAAAGCTACCATGAGTTTTATCAAAATCTTGGCCAAAAATATGAATTTTAAAATCTTGGGGCATAAAATCAAGCTGCTCTGTCCCGTTAACTCTTTGTAAGCTATATAAACTTATTTTCTCTAATTTGCTTAAAAAGTAAAGATAATAAAGAGGGATTGACCTTTCATTTATCGTTTTCTCACCGGTCATTTTATTTTTATAAGAATACGCATCCCAGCAGAGACCAATTTTAAAGCATTTATCTTGAGACATTAATTGCTTATATTTTTTTACTAAGCCTTTATTGGCAAACAAATAGGGCTCGATATACCCACAAGGGACACCAAAGCCCGCTCTATAGGACATTCTTGTTAATCTATTTAAATCAACGATAAAGTCACACTCAGGAACATAGCCAAATCTTGGAACAACTTTATCTACATATGGGCAAGAAGACATAATAGGAATTAAACCCTCTCTTACTCCCAAAATAACTGTAGCACCGTTGTTTTTGAGTTTTCTGGCATACTGTATAAAACAAAATACATCGCCCATTCCTATATTATTCCAGATGTAAACAATCTTGCCAGAAACATCTGATCCACGCCATAATTTTTTTTGCTTAAGATCTTGTTCTCCGTAAAACCTATTATAAAAATCATAACCCGCTTTGAAGTTTCCCTTCGTTACCTGTATACGTCCTAAAAACTTATACGTATCTTTACTATCTGGCTGCAACTTTAAAAATCTACGCAAAAATTCTTCAGCCTTATCCAACTGACCTAATTTAAAGAAAATATATCCTATATTGAAAAATATATAAGGGTTACTTGTGCCTGAATCTGCCAATTTACAAAAATGTTTTAAAGATTCTTGATAGTTGCATTGTTTAAAAAACTCCGTCGCCAAATCCCAGTGTGCACTAAAATTATCAGGATTTAGCTTCAGAGCTTTTTTATAAACTTCTATAGATTCTGTTATACGATTATTTTTTCTCAAAGACTTTGCGAGATTTACATAATCCCTGTCTGAACAGACATCAGCTATAATAATCCTGGAAAAAACAATAATTAAACATATTATTTTTTTGTACACTACTCCCCTTAAAACAACTAGACATCAAAAATATGCTTACTTTTTCCAGCGTTTCATTTGAGGTATCATCTGTTTTGTTTTATCGATAAGCTCCTGGGATACATGCATCTTCTTCATTATATATTCAACATTTTCAAGCATTTTTTCCAATGTCATATTCGGATCCGTAAATTCCCCACTTTTGTAGCAATATATACAATATTCTTTATTCTTTGCCCCATCTTTTTCTGTCGCAAAAAATTCTTCTTTTTCCAATGGCATCGCACAACTTTGGCAAAATAGTCTCTCAGTCATTTTATTCCTTTATTTTACTTTTTTATTTTATTTTTTTAACACCTGCAACTCTTTAAATCCTGTACTCTCGTCCAACTTTCTGTCAAATTCCATATCTTCTATCGCCCCAATTATTATTTCCGCTGTTGTCAAAATTATACAACCTTGCTCAAGCAGATGCCCTCCCAAAACATTGCCATCCGGAAAAACAGACATGGCAACATGCAAATGGGAGCCATTAATGGACAACGTTCCGTTTAAACACAAAATCTCAAACTGCCCTTCAAAATTTTGAAATGTTTTCCCTCCAGGCATCCTTAAATGCGCCTTTTTTAAAGATCCCAAGCAAGACATGATAAAACCAGCTTTTATGTTGTTCTCTTGAACTATTTTTTCTAACTCCTGCATCAAGTCTTGACCAGGCAAAAGTCTTACTGCGTATGTTTTCACAAGTTACCTTTACTTACAAGTATTTATTTTTATATATCCATCAGAAAAAGACTATCAAAAAAGCAATTTTTTGCAAAACCATCTTCAAGCAAAACTTTACTTATTTGATAAAATTTTCTACTATCTTTTAACTATATTTTATTTAATAAGAAAACCAAGGAGAAACCTATGAAGATCGCAAAAATTTTTTTGGCACTTTTAATATTCACAGGGCACATTATGGCAAATGCAGAATATCTCTTTTCCTCAGAATCAGTCACCGAAGGTCATCCAGATAAGGTATGTGATCAAATATCAGATGCTATTCTCGATGCCTACTTAGCCCAAGATCCTCACGCAAGAGTTGCTTGTGAGACAGCCGCAGGCAAAGGGATTATTATGGTGCTTGGTGAAATAAGTTCCAATTCCAATACAAAAATCGATATTAAACAAGTAGTAGATACCACAATTAAAAATATTGGGTACACAGACCCTGCATATGGTCTTGATGTGCGCACCTACAAACTTATCAAATCACTAAGCCAACAAAGTCCTGATATCTCAGCAGGAGTTGATGTAACCGAAAATCGTGAACAAGGAGCAGGTGATCAAGGTCTTATGTTTGGTTATGCATGCGATGACACACCAGAATTAATGCCATTGCCTATAATGCTTGCGCACAAATTAACACAACGCCTTGCTCAGGTCAGAAAAGAAAACATTTTGCCATGGGCACGACCTGACGGAAAAGCACAAGTTACCGTAAAATATATTGATGATAAACCAATAGCAATCACAACCGTTGTCGTCTCAACACAACATGACCCAGCTATATCACATAAACAAATAACAAAAGATATTAAAAATCATGTCATTATGCCAGTGTGCAAAGATTATCTCACAAAAGAAACTGTGTATCACATCAATCCTACCGGGAAATTTATTTTAGGCGGCCCTCAAGCAGACGCAGGACTTACAGGTAGAAAAATAATTGTTGACACATATGGTGGCATGGGCAGACATGGTGGAGGCTGTTTCTCAGGAAAAGATCCGTCAAAAGTAGACCGCAGCGCATGCTACATGGCACGACACATAGCAAAGAATATTGTCGCCGCTGGTATTGCCAAAAGATGTGAAGTTCAAATCGCCTACTCAATTGGTATTGCTGAACCAGTATCATTGTACATAAACACTTTTGGGACATCTAAGATTTCTGCAGAAAAAATTGAACAGGCTGTTCGTGCTGTTTTCCATTTAAAACCTGCTCAACTTATTGAATATCTTGATTTAAAACGCCCTATTTACTTAAAAACCGCAGCTTATGGTCACTTTGGACGTAAAGATACTGACTTTACCTGGGAAAAAACAAACAAAGTAGATGAACTTACAAAAGAACTTGGATTATAATTGTATAATTCTTAAAATTATAAATCCCCTAAATTTTTATTCTTTTGGACAAGGGCCGCCATGATGATCTTTAAAGCAATAATAACAGAATCCGCAGCCACATTGTGTACACTTGATATAATTACAGCCACCATTTTTTTCGATTCTTACTCCACATTGTGGGCATGGTTTTGTGTTTTTTTGTATCCATTCTTGGCTGAGCCTATTTTCTTCTCTTCTTTGTTCAATCGTATAATCTAGCCCAGGTTTTATAGCTATATATTTTAAGCTTGAAATCGCAAGAGAGGTATCCCCGAACTTTTTCTCATTAACTTCTAAATCTTCATCCATAATATGCACCTCAAACCCAACAGACTCTAGTTTTGCCAAATAAACATCTTTCAAGAGCGCTCCCAAAACACAGGTCCCTCGAAGTTTTTTATCAATCTTTTGTGTATCTATAAGGGGGCTTAACAAAACTATATCAGAAACATACATTCTTCCTCCCGGCTTGAGAACCCTGTGCGCCTGCCTAAATGCTTTTTCTTTGCTCCCAGCCAAACTTAGAACACAGTTACTTATGATAATATCAATAGAGTTGTCCTCTACCGGCAAATTTTCAATATCTCCTAAGCGAAATTCTACATTTTCATAACCATATTCTATAGCATTCTTTGTTGCCTTTTCTATCATTGAAGGTGTCATATCAACACCTATAACAAAACCGTTCGGCCCTACCTTTTTTGCTGCTAGAAAACAATCTAGTCCTGCGCCTGATCCCAAATCTAATATTGTTTGACCTGCTTTAATTTCACCAAGATTAATTGGGTTACCACATCCTAAGCCCAAATTTGCATTTGCCAACTGATCAAGCTCCTGCCTTGTATACCCAATATCTTGAGATATTCTTGATCTACAAGCACAAGCCCTTCCTCCAAAGCAAGTACCATCACAATCTTTATTTTCAGCAACTTTGCTATACACATCTTTTATATTTTCTTTTTGAGCCTTTTTAGAAGCTTGATTTTTGTTTTGGCAACGACAAGGACATTGCCCTCCAAAAATATATGCTGGAAATAAGTTTAATACCATAACAGCTAAAAATAAATGTCTCATTTTTTTCCTTCTTCTTTAAATATTTTTAAGTTTTCTCTCACGCAACAACTTGGATAATTTTTTATTAATAATTCAAACTGTTTTTTATCACCTTCAATAAGCACATACATATCAATACGAAGATCTTCACTTAACTGAGCAAGATTTTCCCACGACCTACGATTTATATACATAAAATCCGCAAGCGCCCTCCAAGGTGTCGCAATAAAGACCGCTCCTTTTTTGGTCACAATGCGATCTACGCCATTATAAAACCCATCAGCTGGAACACGCTTATAACTAAACACGCCAACAGGGGTTTTAAATTCTTTCGCCCGCTTCGTACTCACACAAGTAGTGGTGTAAACCGCTTCCGGTATCCAACCATGATATGATAAAGCCGACTCTAAACTTACAAATGACGGGCTATACACATACAAAGCTAGCTCAAACTCATCCAACGTTTTTGCTTTCCTTGCGATAAGATACAAGCCCCTTTTGATACGAATTAAAAGCCCTGCTTTAGTAGCTCTTTTTATAATTGAATAACGAGCGTCATCTGTTTTGCCTAAAATCATCGCCAAATCAACATCTCTAATAAAATATTGGGGCCAATCGCCAAGCAAATCCTGTATATTTTTCTTCACATTTACCCCTATTTTATGCACAAAACTGGCGAAAAATGACAGCTTCCTACGCAAAATATACATCAAACTAACAAAATGCAAGAAAAAGTTAAACCTTTCCAAAACGGCTATAAAACCCAAAATTTACAAAACACCCGATTATAGGACAAACTATTACAACAGACTATGGTAACCTATTATTTTATCCGTAACTAATTGAAAGATATTAACTTCTACCCCCTGCCACACCTATACCAAGCATTATCTGGCTGGTAATAAATATATGTTACCGATGCGCCACCGATAGCTGCATCTAAACTATCTGTTGCATTTAATCTCGTAATTGCATTGGCAACAGTAGCACCGCCAGTCCCACCAACACTCACCATATTAATGTTACGATTGCCTGTATTTCTGGTTAAAATGGTAAATTTTTGTCCGTTAACCGGAGAAGGAGGAAAGTTAACCGTGTAATTATTAACAGCACCTGCTGAATTAAGCATCAGAACAGAAATATCAATACCTACTGTCACTGAACCATTGGTTGATGCCGTTGCTGTTTGTATTGCCTGGTCACAAAGCACTTTGGTTAAAACTAATCTTGCCAACATAGTAATTTCATCATCGCTTACACTCATACGCTCGACACTATTAGTGCCGATAGAGAGTTTATTTGCAACTGCCGCAAAAAGGCCCGTATTTGTGCTGCCAGTAAACTTTATAGTCGGATTGCCAGCCGTTCCTGATGGCACCTGCAAAGGACCTGTCATAGTGTCACCAGCTTTGGCAACTTTTGAATCTAGCTGAGGCTGTATTGGACCAGTTACACCTGACAAGTATCCAACTTCTGTAGGCGATGCAGCAATTGTTATAAGTTTTTTACCTACATCAGTTGCAACCATTCTGTCTGCAGTAAGACCCTCAATAACCACATCTCCACCAGCAACTACATCACCATCAGTTTTCAATGTTCCTACAGAATCCCGATATAAATTTGTATCCCCTGCCCATACTAATTTTGCAACTGTATTTGTAGGCAAAGTGGAAGTGGTTGCAACAGGAAACTCCACCTGATTATCAAATCCATTTAGCGTCATAACACTATTTGCTCCACGCAACGCTTGACCTGATATATCACTATTGCTGTACTCAAATTCTAAATCTCCCGATGTCCCTTGTTTAGAAATTTTCCATCCACGCACATTATCAGGATTTCCAAAATTGCCTGCATCTGATATAAGATTAACCCCTGATTCTTTTGTTCTATCACCGGTAACTGCATACAAACTAGAATCTTGACTATCAGACTGCACTCCTTGACAAGCTGGATTTGCATTTGGGTTTTCATATACCACACCTTTGTGATTATAATAATCTGACTTATAACCAACAAAAGACATATCCGGTTGCCCATTTGCTACCTGATATAACTTAAATGGTGTATCGGTTAAACCACCTATCGTCAATACTGTGTTATTATCTATGTCAAAGGCCCCACCGTTTACATTTGTTGGATCATTTATTACCATTTTAGTTGAATTAAAAGTACCTCCAACGAAACTAAGTTTTGATAAAGCATTTTGCTTAATATCTGTTGCACATTTTATAAGATTTACTCCTGACGCTGCTATTACAGTTGAACTTGTATCTCCAGCTGTTCCACATTCTATTGCAATATTAGCCTCTTCTATTGTGCTTGAGCTAACAATTATTTTACCTTCTGAAGTCACCTTCAAAGCTGTTCCTTGAGCCACATCATCCGCATCTTCGCAATCAAAAAGACATCCCTCAATATAAATCTTTGACCCAGCCCCTGTTACATAAATATTGGTCGTATCAGAATTATTTAGCACAAAGCTTGATCCAATAAGTTGCACTTTTGCATGTCCTGAAACAACAATACCATTTTCTATAGAATCAAGATCTAAACCAATAAGATGCGCATGTGATCCACCTGTAACCAAAATTCCTGTTTCAAGAGATTCGAAAGCGCTGCTAAGAACATGTAAAGCCGCATCACTCCCTGTTACAGTTATTCCGGTGTTAGCAGGAGAGCCAGACTCCACACCAATTAAAGTCGAACCCAATAAAATTACATGAAAATTATTAATCGTAAAGCAAGTTCCATTCTCAGCACACTGAATATTATTCAAAAATGCATCAGGAGGAGTTACTGAAGAACTACTTAAATCAAGACCTGTTTGAAATAAAAAAATCCCTATCGAATCAAACCTTGTTTTTCCGGAAGAAGAAACATTCATCGAAATTGCACTTGCCGTAGAACCAACACTTGATTGCAGAGTAAGATTGTGAAATTCTATATTTGGCACAACAATACTAAAAAGGTTATTAGAAATCGTTAAAGCCTCTATTGTCGTACTCTCCAAAGAAGTTCCACAAATCGTAATTCCGTCAGAAGTTATTGCTATAGGCCCGCCAGAATTATCTTCCACAAAAATTCCTGGCCCAACATTAACAGCAACAGGGTTTGAAAGAGAAGAGACAAGATTAGCCTGGCTTACCGCATGCTTAACCGTTAAAAATGGCTCTGAGAAGGAACCGTTATTACTATCACTACCTGCCTTTGTAACATAAAATGTTTTTGTTGATGCTGGCGGAGCATCAATTATACTCCACTGAGTAGCAGAAGGTGATAAAGCTTGCAAATATTGCCCTGCAGAAGGCGCACCGGAAGGCAAGTCCAGCGTGTAGCTTGCACCAACTGCCGATGGCGCACGCAAACCTACATACTCTCCACCTGAGGTATCTTGCAAACGAACTTGTGACTGACTAGCCATATTAAGATTGCCGGACATAGTATCACCGGCCTTAAGCACATTCAATGATGCAGCACCAGTCAAGCTTGCAGCTATAGTTCCAGTAACATCACGAGAAACAATTGTACTTGGCGTATTGGCACTTGTTGCATCCGTTGCAATACTTACATCATCTGTATTATTTACAACTGACATATGTGTACCCGCAGCAATAGATTTAAAGTTAAGCGTAACTCCAGTTTTATCCTTAAATACTTTACCATCACCTGTTCCCACGTTAGCACCCGTTGTTTGTCCAGCTAGAGAAAATTGCACAAATGTAATAACATTTGTATCAATAACAGCCAACGGAGTATCACACAACCAACTTGAACCAGCATTAGTATTTCCTGAAGTAATTAATACATACGCTTCTTGAGCAGCATCTCCTAAAGCAAAGTCTGCAGGCCTTTCCCAATCTAAAGATTTAACCAACCAAAGTCCATTTTCTATCTGATTATTTTGACTCACCAGCAAAACTCTATCATCAACGCCAAGAGGTACCCCATCAATTGTTTGCGTACCTGACAATGCTACATTAATTGTACCAACAACAACCGCAGGATCTTTTGGAACAATTCCCGTTGAGGCAGCAGCATCTACATATGCCTTAGTTGTCACATCATTAGGATTTGAAACAGTTCCATTGATGGTAATCATATTTGTTGTAAAATTACCTGACGCATCTCTTCTTACAATCGTATTTGCTGTATTATTACTTGTCGCGTTATTGGCAAGCACTGTAGCAGCTGCAACACTTGCAGCAGTTTGCCCACCAACCAGAGCCACCGTCGTTGTAGTTTGGTTTCCAATAACATCACCGGCCAAAGCACCTGAAAAATTTATCGCTGTACCGGCTGTTGTCGCACTTGTTGCAGTATCTGCGTTTCCAGTTAAATTACCAGTAACATTACCAACCAAGTTAGCTGTTATTGTCCCCGCACTAAAGTTTCCAGAACCATCACGCCTAACAATTGCACTTGCAGTATTTGAACTTGTTGCATTATTAGCCAAAACCGTAGCAGCTGCAACATTAGCAGCAGTTTGACCAGCAACATTTGCAACAACTGTTGCACCCTGTATACCAATTACATCCCCAACTAACGAACCAGTAAAGTTTGTAGCTGTTGTTGCACTTGTAGCAGTCGTTGCATTTCCACTTAGGTTTCCTACAACATCGCCCGTTAGATCCGCAGTAATGGTATTTGCTGTAAAATCACCCGAACCATCCCGCCTCACAATAGTATTTGGAGTATTTGTACTTGTAGCTGCATTGGCTGCTACCGTGGCCGAAGCAACGTTAATGGCCGTCTGCCCACCAACTAAACTGACTACCGTAGCACCTTGGCCCCCTGTAACATCGCCACTCAAAGGTCCTGAAAAATTCGTTGCACTTGTTGCGTTACCGTTAAGATTTGCATTTACTGTATTTGCGGTTAACGAATTTACCCCTGAAATATTGTTACTTCCATCCAAAAACACACTTGTCTCTTTAACATTACTAGATCCATTTGGAAGATCGGTTGTTAAGAGAGCATTATTACTACCAAATAAATAGGCTGTGGATACATTTCCAGCACCAGAAGGCGTTGCATAAACAAGATTTCCGTCGCCATCACTTCCTAAAAATGTGCCTTCAGGCCCTACCTCAGAAGGCCAACTGACAACCCCATCACCTTTTTTAATTTTGTTAAGCTCAAGAATCCCGCAAACCTTAGCAAAACTTGAACAAACCGCCCAAGATCTTAAAGCATTCAAAATACAAGCATTTTTAAAAACTTTATTTTTTGGCTTACGAGCTAACAAAGTTGGAACAAAAAGCAAAACTAGAAAAAACAACGACAACTTACGATTCATGATTCTCCTCTACCGTTTTTTATAAACAAAACTAACCCTATTTATTATTTATCTTCTATCAATAAAATGTTTTTTGCAACCTTTAAACTTTTTCTTAAAACAATTTAACTTGACATTCATAAAAAAAACTTTCTAACCTTGTTATGAGCATATACATAGCTACGATGCTATAAACTAATAAGAAAAAATTATAAGAATTCATTTATTTTAATAATAACCAAAAGGAGATTGGTATTTATGAAACATTCACGAAATTATTTTAAAGCTCTAGCTTTTCTGCTAATGCTAACATCTTCAGTAACTCTTTGTAGAAAATGCAAAAAATTCAAAAGAAATGTATGCGTTTGCAAAAAGTTAACTGCGTCTAATTTATTGATAAAAAATAATACAACAATATGCGGAGCCCTAAATGTCAATGGCCCAATCAATGGTGTTCCATTCCCAGATTCAACAAGCAATTGCGAGTGTAGTAACGGGTGCCTTGTTGGAGATGTTCAGGCATTTTTTAACGTAGATCTTTATCCACCCAACACACCAGCTACAGGCGACTCAGAAAATTTTGGACCCATTATCGCAACTGGTTGGAATATATCCACAAGTTCGCTATTAACATTAACACTCTACAATAAGAATTTTGGAGACGGCTCAGGCGAACAAGGAATTGGAATCTACGGAGCAACTGACCCTAACCCAAATCCAGCAAATGAAATTACAGAAACAAACTTTGTTCAACTTGACATTTCGGCAATTCTTGCAACAGACCCAGCACCACAATATATTGGCCTCACAATCCAAAGCATACAAGAAAATGAAGGGTTTAAAATCTATAAATCCTCTACACCAGGCGTATTGGGCACCTTTGTTGAACAATTTGTATCAAGCGCTAGTGACCCTGACACTAAAACAGTTGTCGTTGCAATATCTAAAGACTTTCCCTACATAAACATCACAGCAACTCCAGCAATTGCTCCCGACCCAAGTGATATTCTTTTAAGCACAGTTGTTATTCCACAATGCGCTGAAATTAAATCTCCAATACTACTTGTTGTAGATGAAAGCATTACAGACGTTGACACCATTACTGGCAACTTTGTTGGACAACTAGCATTTTTCAGTGGTCTGGCTAGTGGTGACAAGGTGCGTGGTTGGAGTGGAACCGCATGGGTAGAATAAAGATTTGCTGCTGCAGCTTAATTTACTTGGATTAAATTTTGCCACTACGTATTTTGTTACGTAGTGGCAAAATCTTTTTTTAAAAAAATATATCTATATTTTATTTCATCGTCACGTTCTCACTCAATATCTCAAGCACACCATCTGAAACATCCAGCTTAATCGAAGTAATATCAGGATTACTCAAGAAAAACTGAGAAACCGGTACTATAACAAAATTTTGTATCTCTCTTTTGAGCGGCCTTGCGCCAAATTCTTGGCTATAACCTCGCTTTGCAACCTCTTTTACTAGCCTATCAGTAAACTCTAGAGTTTTGTTTCGCTCAGCAAGTCGCTTTTGCAAATCATGCAACTGTATTTTCGCAATTTTTTCCACATCAAATTGTGAAAGCTTTTTAAAGAAGACTATTGCGTCAATTCTGTTTAAAAACTCAGGCCTGAAATGCTTATGTAATAATTTTTCAACTTGTTGTTTTGTCTCATCGTCAATCTTATCGTCAATCATCTGGGCTTTGAGCAATATTTCTGATCCAATATTAGACGTCATGATAATTATGCAATTTTTAAATGAAACGGTTCTGCCTTGTCCATCAGTTAATTTGCCCTCGTCAAGAATCTGTAAGAAAATATTAAACACTTCTTTGTGCGCTTTTTCTATCTCATCAAAAAGCACAACACTATACGGATGCCTGCGAACCTGCTCGGTCAACTGGCCACCTTCTTCATATCCAACGTAACCCGGAGGAGCACCAATCAAACGCGCAACAGAATGCCTTTCCATATACTCTGACATATCTATACGCACCATTCTATGTGGATCATTAAAAAGAAAATCTGCCAATGTTCTTGCAACCTCTGTTTTTCCCACTCCGGTAGGTCCCAAAAATAAAAATGAACCTATCGGCTTGTTTGGATCTGCAAGTCCTGCTCTGTGCATCTGAATAGCTTCAGACACTTTTTTTACTGCCTCGTCTTGACCAATAACTCTTTCTTGCAAAATACTTTCCATTTTAAGAAGTTTTTCTGTCTCTGAAGATTGCAACTTCTCAACCGGAATTTTTGTCCAACGAGCAAGAACCATTGCAATGTCATCCGCGTCAACATCCTGCTTGACCAATGTCTTCTCAACTTTTTTTAGTTTTTCTTGTTGTTTTTGCAACTCTTTCTCAAGCTTTACTATTTTGCCATATTTTATTTCAGATGCTTTTGCATAATCACCTTCACGTTCTGCCTGTTGATACTCAATATTTGCAAAACCAATCTCTTCTTTTATTTTGTTAATTTTCTCAAGCGGGGCTTTTTGGGTTTGCCACTGGTTATATAAAGTTTTATGCTTCTCTTTCAGTTGCGCAAGCTCTTTTTCAAGATTTTCAAGACGAGATTTTATAACTTCTCCAGTTTCTTTTTTAAGCGCTACTTTTTCTATCTCAAGCTGCCTAATTTTGCGATCAAGTTTATCTATCTCCTCCGGTTGCGAATCAATAGCCATTTTAACCATGGAGGCAGCCTCATCAACTAAATCTATTGCTTTGTCTGGCAAAAATCTATCAGAAATATTTTTATCAGAAAGAAGTACTGCGTCAACCAACGCCTGATCTTTTATTCTTATACCGTGATGCAGCTCATATTTTTCTCGCAGTCCCCTCATAATAGAAATAGCATCTTCAACTGTTGGCTCTTCAACTAAAACTTTTTGAAATCTACGCTCTAACGCTGCATCTTTTTCTATATATTTTTTATATTCAGCTATCGTTGTTGCACCTATACAATGTAAAGTCCCTCTTGCAAGTGCAGGTTTTAATAAGTTCGATGCGTCCATGCCACCACCAGTAGCACCAGCACCTACGAGCATGTGCAGCTCATCAATAAACAAAATTATGTTATCTTGACTTTCTTCTACCTCTTTTAAAACGCCTTTAAGTCTATTTTCAAATTCCCCTTGATACTTTGCTCCAGCTATCAAAAGCCCTAAATCAAGCGAATATATTTTTTTATTTTTTAAACTTTCTGGCACATCATTATCTACTATTCTTTGGGCAATGCCTTCAACTATTGCCGTTTTACCAACCCCTGGTTCACCAATTAAAACAGGGTTATTTTTCGTTCTTCTGGAAAGTATTTGTATTACTCTTCTGATTTCTTCATGTCGTCCTATTACCGGATCAAGTTTTCCCTCACGTGCCATCTTTGTTATGTTTTGGCAATATCTTTCTAAAACTTGATATCTATTTTCTGCGTTTTTACTATCCACCTTTTTCCCCTTTCTCATAACATTCATCTGCTCCAATATGTTACTTCTCTTTAGTCCATATCGTGAGAAAAAATCACGCACATCTTCTGGCAAATACTGCGTTGCAACCCACTGCAACAATAAATGCTCTAGGCTAATATATGTATCACCCAAATCATCTGCTTCTTTTTTACAAGCTTGCAAAAAACTTTGCAAAGAGCTGTCAATGGCAAGCTGCGCACCACTTACTTTTGGCAATGCTTTTAGTTCATTTTCAACAATACCTTTAAGCTCTGAAGTTGGCGTATCAAATACATCAAAAAAAGATCGACAAAAATCATTATCCAAACACGCATCTAGAGTGTGAATTGGCTTAAGCGACGCATGCTGATACCCATTAGCAATTGCAGCACTTTGATTTATCAAATCTTGCACCGCATCTGTAAATAAATCATTATTCATAAAAATTCCCAATTTTTACAGACCACTTTAAGTTACTACTTTTGCAAAATATCTGTTACTAAAGAACTCGCGTCCTTCCATCCAATAACATTTCCCTTTTTTCTAATCTGTCTTTCATTATTTGCATAAATCAAATATGAATCACTCGGATCGCCTTTAGCAAGATTATTCCAATAATCAAGTCCGCGGAAAGAGTCGCTTGCTATGCTTTTTCCAGCTTTTACCTCAACAGAATAAAGTTTGGACCCATGGTCCAAAATACAATCAACTTCATGAGCCCCCCCCGCATCACGCCAAAAATAAAGAGCCGGACGTTTTCCACTATTGCAATATTGCTTATAAAAATCAGAAATTATCATAGATTCAAAAATAGCCCCCTGAAAATGCGAATTGCTTAACTCTTTCGCAGAATCAATTCTTAAAAGCGAACATGCTAATCCTGTATCAAAAAAATAAAGCTTTGGTGTTTTAACCAATCGTTTATTAAAATTTTTAAAATGTGGTTCTAAAAAAAATAAAATATAGCTGGCCTCCAGTATAGAAAGCCATGCTTTTACCGTTGGAGCAGAAACGCCCGTCTCAGAAGCCAAAGCATTAACATTACACAGCTGACCAATTCTACCGGCACATAATTGAACAAATCTGCGAAAGGTTGCCATATTTTTTGGATTTATAAGTTGCCCAACATCTCGTTGAATATACGATAAAATGTAAGAGGGATAAAACTCTGTCGGCAAAATATTATCTGAATAAATTCTTGGATAAAAACCAGTAAACATTACGTCAGCTACCGACCCTGGGATTAAGTTGTTTTCTAAAAGCTCATGATTAGAAAATGGCAAAAGATTTAAAATGCCAACTCTGCCAGCCAAAGATTCAGTTATTGCTTTGTTTACTAAAAAATTTTGCGATCCTGTCAAAATAAAGTAACCCGGCCTCTTTTTTTTATCAGCCTCTAACTTTATGTATGTTGTAAGCTTTGGGGCATATTGAAACTCATCCAAAATTAGCCCATGCTCATTCTCATTGGACAATAAAAAACCTTCCGGGTCTTCTTGCGCAAAAACTTGGGTAACCTCGTTATCTAAGCTTAAAAACTTGTGTTTTGGGAAAACATTTTGAACCAAAGTTGTTTTTCCTGACTGTCTGGGCCCCAAAAGGGCGACAACTGGAAATTTTGCATATCTTTTTAAAGTTTCAGCTAAATCTCTCGGAAACATCAATTTCTCCTTAAAATCACTTAATTTCTTAGCATCTACTGACTATTATAAACCACTACTTTAAATTAGTCAAGCTTTTTTAGGTTTTTTCTCGACTATTTGAAAGTGCTACTTTCAAATAGTCAGATTCGAGATTTGAATTTGAGGGCTATTTTCCCTTACCTCAGAAGCATATTGGCACAATTCACAAATTAAAAAGCTGGCCCCGTAAGGACCAGCTCTTTGGAAAATATTTTTGGCAAAATTAATAATTATTTTTCAGTAATTATCTTCACGTCTGAAAATTTAGGATCTTTTACTTTTTTGTACAGCTTTTTTCCAAACTTTTTTGCCAACTCATCCATTATTTTTTTCTTCGTTGCGTCCACTTTTTTAAACAATATTTTTTTCAACGCCGTAAGATCTTCTCCCTTTATATCCTTGTCTTCCAAAGTAAATGTCTTTTTAGTAATCTTATAGAATAACCCAAAGGGATCTGTATTGTGGGTGGTACTTTTATACAAAATTTTTATTTTGCTCTTACCATCTTTGTATTTTTTTATTTTAACCTGTAAAATCTTTATCAACTCTTCAGGAACCTTGGTAAAAGCATACTCTTTTTGCTCATGGGGATAAAAAATTAATTTTTCTTTTTTGTCCGACTTTTTTTCTGTGAAGTCAGAATTTGGACTTATTGATTCAATGGCTTTTTGCAACATGTATGCTTTAGATTTAAATGGGTACTCTTTTTTCAAGTAATCTTTTTGCATACAAAAAGAAGTACCAACAAATATCATACTCAAAAAAACGAAAAATGATTTTTTCATTTACTCTCCTTGGATATTAGGTAAAAAACAGCCTATACTTGTATTTAATCTTAGTCACCACTCAAACACAATGTCAAGTGTTGTCAATTATTCAAGGTTAACAATTATGGCACTATCTCAAAAAAAATATTAGAATAAAATAGAGTTTTATTTTCCCATTATGGCAAAAATTATGAGAGTTTTTTATGAAGAAGAAAAATTTTTTATTAAATCTATTATTATGCCTTGTTATTTGCACTGCAAATACGCACACAAAACAACTTACGTCAGAAAAAAGTTGTGAAGTATCACACAAGAAAAAATTTAAAAGCATAAGCCCCGGATACATAATGTCATTGCGCCACTATCCCAAGTACTATGGCGATCCAAACACTATTCACGGAACATTTTTGGATAGATCCTATATACTTGATGACCCAAAAAAGTTTCGTACAAAACTTTCAAATCGCGGCATATACCTGGATGCAACACTTTTTAGTTTTTTAGGAGCAAATGCATCTGGAGGCACAAAAACGGGCTTTGCCAGGTATAACGGAAATGCTGAATACTGGTTAGTTATAGATACAGGAAAAACAGGCCTTTGGCCAAGAGGCGCACTCATGATGCATGCCGAAAGTTCTTGGACCGTAGAGGATAGCATTAATGACGATGTAGGATCACTTCTGGCTGTAAACTCCAGATCTAGAGTACCAGTACCAGACAAAGAAAAAACCACTTTATCCGAAGTTGTGCTTGCTCAATTTTTTACAGACAATATTGGCTTAAGAGTAGGAAAATTAGATGCAACAGGGCCAATCGATGGGACCACTTTTGCAAATAATGCAAGGTTTCAGTTTCTATACGCAGGACTTGTAAATAACCCGATTATTTTCAACTTTACGAGTTATACATCACTAGCACTCATGCCCTTTTTTAATCATAAAAAACATCAACTACTTTTTTTTGTTGCTGATGCCGAAGGACAAGCTGATAAATCTGGCCTTGACAGTGTATTTAATGGCAACACATCATATTGTACACAATACACTTTTTCGCCAAAAGCGCGAAAAAGACTTCCTGGCAATTATCGAATTATATATGCCCATGCAAAAAAACCAATAACTAGTTACGAGCTTGATGGACGACATCTAACTATAAAAAATACTGATCAAATAACCATACCAAAAAAATGCCAAAACTCTGCATGGCTACTCAATTTTGATCAATACATATGGGTCAATAAAGATAATGAACATATAGAACATCGCCATTATCGCCCTCCAGTTGGGGTTCTACTTTTTGGTCGCGCTGGATGGGCACCACAAGATAGAAACGTTATTGACCAGTTTTACAGCATTGGCATAGGTAGCTATGGCCTATTAAAAAAACGATATTACGATCAATGGGGAATTGGTTATGCAGCGACCCATATATCTATTTCACTTCGTGAAGATCTAAAAAACCTTGATGATGTGTGCCTAGATAAATTTGAGCATGGCTTTGAAGCATTTTACAATGCACAACTTACACCAGCGTTACACTTGTCTGTACATATGCAAGTGGTTAAATCACCATTAAAATCCAGAAGCCCTTCACTCGTTTTTAACTCACGACTACAAACTGATTTTTAATATCTCATATTTTAAATGTTACATGAAATTAATAATCACTGTTCCCCATACAGTAAGTACAAAGTTACCTATAGCATAAGGCACCGTATATCCAAGAGCAGGCACCGGGCTATCAGCTTCATTTTTCAAAACATTAAGCGATGGTGTTGCCGTTCCCGCACCAGTCAATGCACCAAAAAGTAAAGCATAATTTAGTTTAAGAAAAACTCGGCCAAACACAATACCCAAAATATGTGGCATCAGCGTCAAAATAACACCTGCAAAAAACAATGTCGGCCCATGTGTTTGCAACGCCTCTATTGCCCTTGGCCCTGCTGTAAGACCAACACACGCGATAAATAAGTTTAACCCTAAATCTGAAAGTAGCCACTGCGCCCCTTCTGGAACTTGTCCAAAGGTTGGATGTATAGAGCGAAGCCAACCAAAAAGCAAACCCGCTAAAAGCACACCTCCGCCGACACCAAGAGTAAGCGATATGTACCCAACTTTTACCGCTGCCAATCCCAGTAGCGTTCCAAAGAAACACCCTAATCCAACCATAACCAGGTCAGTCTTTTTAGTTTTTCTTTCAGGATAACCAACCAATTTAACAAAGTTTTCCATATCTTTTTTCAAACCAATAACATGCAGTAAATCACACTTATCGATTTTCATATCTTTGTTAAGAGTCAGCTCATGCCCTTGCCTGGTTACCCTACTAACAAAACAATTTTTACCAAACATGCTTATAATTTCTTTTAGCGATTTGCCCACCGCCTCTTTTTTAATAACGCAAATTTTCAAAAATTCCATTGGCAGATCAGCAAGCGTCGCATCATCTACTTCAGGACCAATATTTTCTTGGTAACCCAGGATTTGCTTTCTGCTACCAATAAGCAGTAGTACATCATTAGCCTTTATTACTGTATCAAGCTTTGGTTCCAGTAATTGATTATCCCGTTTTATTTTTTCTATGGTCACTTTTTTTTCAAATAAATCTTGCACATATTTTATTGTTTTACCTATTACACTGTGATTTGTTACACGATACATTCTTACGTTAGGACGCACATTCCATGCAAAATCATCTGGTGATATGCTGCCCATCTTTATCTCAGGTGTTTCTAATTTTCGTGCTTCATCTTTTAGGTTTATTCTTAGAATTTTTGGCACTATTTTGTAAAAAAGAATAAGTCCTGCAACACCAAAAATATATGTTATTGCATAGGCAACAGCGATATTGGAGGTTAATAAACTTTTTTGCGAAGCAGTAACAGACAAGCCTCTTATTGCACCTTCTGCTGTTCCAATAACAGAAGATTGCGTCATGGCTCCAGCAAGAAATCCTGCTGTTGTCCCTTTGTCAAAACCAAAAAATTTACCTAATAAAATTGCGGTTACAAGCCCAACTATAGCTACAAAAAGAGCTAAAAAAATATAGTTTAAACCCTCTTTTTTTAGTCCACCAAAAAATTGTGGACCTACCCTGTACCCTATGGTAAAAATAAACAAAGCAAATGCAACCAACTTTATTAGTGGGGTTATCTGAACATTTGCTTGTCCTAACACCAACGCTGCAAGCAAAACGCTTGCAGTTGAGCCAAGAGAAAATCCAAAAAATTTAATTTTACCAACATAGTATCCAATCGCAAGTGAAAGAAATATTAAAAGTTCCGGATGGCTGCGACACAACGATACTATGCCATTGAGCATATCATGAAATATCATTACTTCTCACTTTATTTACACATAAAAATTAATATATTTTATAAACACAAAAATATAATTATTTTTTTGACTGCCAATGTTTATAATACTGCTCTAAAAGCCAACTTATAGACTCACCTATTTCTTGGTATGCACTATCATCAAGGTTTGCAAGAGATACACGCACAGACATGTTTGGAGAATCAAATCCACCACCATCAAGCAACACTACTGCCCGTTCTTCAGCAAGCCTTACTACAAAATCAATAGGCTCAAACGTATTTACTAGATAATCTGAAAATTCTTTGCTATACCTTTTTTCAGCAAGTGCGGGAATATCAATAATAGTATAATAATGTGCATGGTAAGGGTCTTTGGGGCAATCAATTCCAATTGCTTTATAAAGTGTTTCAAATCTTTTTGTAGTAATATCTTGAGCCAGCTTCTTGTATTCTCCCTTTTTATCTATCAAACAAAATATAGAAAAGAGGGTCATTAAAACCTGTTGAGGAGTTGAAACTCCGGATGTATGATGCAAAGCCACCGCCCTACTATCAGCAACCATTCTTTCTATAAATTTAAGTTTTTCTGGGTACAACGCCACAGTACTGTATCGCTTGTTTAACTCCTGCTTATCTTTATCTGACAACTGGGCTATTTTTTTGTCAAAAATATTGTCTTCATTAATTCCAATCACGCCCAATCTCCATCCTGTTGCTCCAAAATATTTTGAGAAAGAATAAACCAATATCGTATTGTGTGGAGCTGCTGCTGCAAGAGACCTAAACCCTTTGACAAATGTTGCATACACATCGTCTGTCAAAATAATCAAGTCTTTGCGCTTGGTTTTTACTAAATCAGCTATCTTATCAAAGCTTTCTGGCTGTATACTTACTGAGGTCGGATTAGAAGGATGCACTAAAAAGAATGCTTTAATTTTAGGGTCTTCCAACTTTTCTATCTCTTTATCTGGATATTGCCACATTTTGTTTTTATCTTGCTCTACTTTTATGGTTACAAAATTATAATCATTCAAATGTGGAATCTCAATGTAAGGCGTAAAAATAGGCGTTCCCAATGCAATAGTATCGCCTTTGGCAATAATTTTGTTTTCTATCAAACTATTGAAAATATAGGCCATTGCAGCCGTTCCACCCTCTGTAGCAAATAAATCAAAGGTTCCGCATTCTTCACCACCCAAAACATCTTTCTCAAGATATGGATGAACTGCCTTTTCATTAAAATCTAAAATTCGATCCGGAGTTGGATAATGATCTCCCAAAATTGCATCTACAATTTGGTTTATAAAATCTGCGGGCCCCATCTTTAATTCTTTGTGCGCATATGCTACAGCTTTCTCAAGAAATATAACACCCGGAGTTTCTTTATTCTTTTTTACAAATTCATCGAACCTTTTTTCTATTCCTCTTTTTTCTGCAGGTCCTCCAAACCCTGGCCTGAGCATATTTCTCTTTGATTCTTCCATTGCAAATAAACCCAATTGGAAAAAAGCCTCTCTCGGCTCAACTGCCAACCAATTTGGGTTTCCACGACCAGCATTAAGCATTGTTCGCTCAGCATTAGACTTCGCCATAGAAATAAGCTTGTTTTTAAGCTCAAATGGACTTAATTTCTCATACCTTTTTTCTTCTGTAATTTTCATTACCACCTCTTTTTTAGTTTTATAAAAACATAAAAACAATACAATTAAAAGGTACAAAAAAAAAAAATTAAAAAGCAACAAAAAAAGGGCCCCGACTTGGGAACCCTTTTTTATTTAACAAAAATTCTTGTTTAAAAGATTTTTAATAATCTCTCTTAGAAAGCTCGATTGCCCTTCTGATATCTCCCGTAGAAAAACCTCGATTGTCAAATTTTCTTGAGCTCGAAAATCTAGGCTTTCTAAGCTTATCAGAAATTTTTCCTGAAATGCTTCCAAGCTTTCTACCGGACCATCTCACCGGTTTAAATACAAAAGAACCTACGGTTCTTACTCCCTCAACAATAGGAACTACAACACTAGCCAAAGTCCTGAATAAAAATCGAGGAGTTCTCAAAATTGGACTCGTTACATATTGGTTAAACTTCATGAAAAATTTCCCAAACTTATTACGTTCAATAGGGGGCCTTTTACAGAAAGGGGGGTGCCCATAAAATGGTGCTAACGTGTAATATCCGCACTCGCAACAAAACTGACATTTACAATTGGTACAAGTCATATGATTGCAGCCACCATTTTTTTCAATAGCTACATTACACATTGGACATGCCATTGTGTTTTCCTTTTTCCACTCCTCATTTTCTAAATCCCCTTCTTTTTTTAATTTATTTTGTTTGGCCTTTTCACATGATGTCCACCACATACTATGCCTAAGACAACAATCTGAACAATATCGCTCTCGACACTCAGGACAACTAATCTCTCTTTTGACATTATCTCTGTTTATAAAATAATGTTTACAGTCAGGAGTTGGACAGTGCTTGTAGCCTTCCTGTTTTTTAGCCCACTCATGCATTTTGATATTTGCAATCGTCTCAACATCTTCTTGGTTACCATTAACAAAAACTCTCATGTTATCCTCAGAGCTGATATCTTCTTTACAAAATGGGCACCTTAAATATTTTAAATCTTTCTCTTTTTTTGATAAGTTAACCATATTATGTATACAATCTCTACAAATCTCTCTCCCACAGCAACCTAATCTGACAAAATCTTTCTTTTGTTTATCTTCATCCCCACATATATAACATTCTTGCTTGTCTTCTCCGGTAAGAAGTTTAGATTTCTTTTCATCATCCTTGTCCTTTTGACCAAGAACTTTAGCACGCATTTCCTGTGGATTCATTATTTTAGCTTTTTTGGGCCCACGAATTTTATTTTTTAACGCTCTTATCGCTTTACAAAATAAAATAGATCCTGTAAAAATAAAGCCCCCGGTAAGTACCCCAGAAGAAATAGGATACTTATCTACATGCGTCACCGTTTTTAGCAAAGATTTCTCAAAAAATTTTGAGATAAAACTCTTATATTGTTGCCAAAATGCTGTCTGAGTTTGCACACTTGAGGCCGCTACAAGTACCAATAAAAAATTCGCAATTAACAATCTCTTTTTAAACATTTTTCCTCCTTAAAGGGTTTTTAAAATTAATATATTTATATTTAAAAGTATAAAAAGTTTCACCCTCTTAGGGATCTAACCTGCCATATACAAGTACAAATAATTATATCATAACTATTTTATAAACACAACTGCCACAAAAACTAAAGGTTATTTTTCTAATAGGCAAATTTCTGGCGAAAAACCTGATTTTTGATAGTGGAAACATCATTTTTCAACAAATTTCAATAATTTAACACTCAAAACATTCTTAAAATATACATAATTGATAAAGCACAAATTATTTGCAATACTTTTATAGGTCAAGATACAAAAAATTTTAAAAAATATTAAGGGAGATTTATGAAAAAAGTTACTATAACTTTAACTGCGCTTGCTGCCTGTTTTTTCTCAAACTCATACAATAGATCTCACATAATTGAAAACAAATTTGCAGACTCGCTTCTTACCATTTTACGCGACAAAACAACAGATTGTACGAATTTTCAAGAAACTACCAAAAAACTTTCAAACTACTTGGCCTTTGAGACAGCGCAGTTTCTTGATTTTGATAACAATCCAGTCCAAACCCCATGCGGCCCATTTAACCAGGGAATTAAGCTACACAAAAATCCTATCTTGATAAGTGTATACAGAGCAGGACTATCATTACTCGATACTTTCAGAACTTACTTTAAAGGCGCACCTTGTGGCTTTTTTGGCATAAAAAGAAACGAGGAGACTGCAGAAGCTCAAATGTATTATCGCAATATTCCTGAAATAAAAGAGGACGATAAGATTATTATTCTTGAAACAATGTTGGCAACAGGAGGCAGCTTATCAATGGTTATATCTGAGCTAAAAAAGGCTGGTGCAAAAGAGGAAAATATTATTGTGGCCTCTGTTATAGCGGCAACCCAAGGTATCCAAGCACTAGAAATAAAATATCCAAACATCACAATCATTACAGTTGCTTTAGATAATGAGTTAAACGAAAAAAAATACATAGTCCCTGGCTTGGGAGATTTTGGCGACAGGTTCTTTGGTAACGATGCTGAACAAAATTTTGAAAAAATTAGCTAATTCACAAAAAGCAAAAGAGGCCTGCATAAAAACAAGCCTCTTTTGCTTTGCAATTTTACAAATTATTTCGGTTTAATGATTAAAAAGCTCACACTCACATTGTTTGTGGTATACTGGTTTTCCTAAACCATAATTATATTCTTGCTCATATGACCTATAGCATACCCAACAAAACTCATGTCCGCATTTGCATGTCATATGGTTACAACCTTCGTTCTTTTCGATAGGCGCGCGACAACCTGGGCATCTTCTCATCTTTCCTTTATTAATCTGATCCTCTATCCATGTATCATTGTTTCCACTCTTGTTGGAATCTCGCATTTTTTTATGCTCTTCACACGACATATTAAATGAATGCGGAAAACAACAGTTTGAACAACACTGCTGATTACACATTGGGCAGGCTACTGTCCCTATAGAACCATTATCAACCACCCAGCAATATTTACAATCAGGCGTTGGACAGAACCTAATACCGTTTACCTTTTTTACACCCTCTTTAAGCTGAATGTTGTCAATTTGATTCAACTTGTTATAATTATTGGTAATTTTCACAATCTCTTGATGAGTGATTATATGTGGACACTGAGGACACCTTAAGACATTCACTGTTTTTTTATCTTTTATCGCAGTATCAATAACTCCTCCTAAACATCCTTTACAAAAACCATCATGCCCACATTCTAATCTAACAAAATCCTCTTGATTTTTGTCATCCATGCATATGCCACACTCTTTTGGCTCTTGCTTTTTATTTTGCTTAGGTTTTGGCTTTGGCTTTGGTTCTTGCTTTTTCTTTGGCGGGCAGCAGATCCAGGGCTTTAGGTTTGGTTTTGGCTTATTAACAGGGTTAGCACTAGGATTATCAGGACCAGGATTTCCTCCTGAGTTATCTCTTCTTGAAAAAAGCTTTTTAAATAGATAAACTCCACCAAAAGCTATTCCTGAAAGCAATGTCAGCTTAACTAAATTGCCAAACCTGAACAGAGATGATTTTGGCACTACAGGCACAGGCTGCTTGATCGGCGGCTTTTTTAATCCAAGTAATTTAAGCGCGGGCCTAAATAGCTTGTACCCAGCAAAACCAATACCGGCTAAAGCTGTTGCTATAGAACAACACTTAACGTATTTATTAGCTTCGCTGAATTTTTTCTTCAATGATTTATACATCTTTGAAGGACTAAAAAACGTTTGTGTTGGTACAGTTGAAACTAACAATGACACCAGTAAAAACTTAGTCAAAGCTGAATTCTTATTAATCATAATAAATTCCTCCTACAAATGGTTTAAAATATTTTTTGTTAAAAACACTTAACACTTGAAAACATAAGATTTTTCGCTTTACACAGTGAACGATCTATATTCTCCACTCAAAAGTATAAACAGTGTACCCGCTAGATAAGCAAAAATCAACACCCCCCCAACGCAACGAATAACCTCTATTTGAATTTGCAAAACATCAATTTACAGCAAAAACCCCTTATTTTATTCAAATAATAAAATTTTACCCCATTTGGGGACCCATTTGACGGTAGCCTTTTATACCTTTAATATAGTTATAACGTAAAATGGAGATATATATATCGAACAAGCAATAAGCTCCAAGAAATAAGCCTTTATAAAGCATAGAAGCAAAAGCTCCATTAATCATTGTGTGCAGTGGAGGAGAAAAGCCCTAAGAAGCCCACATGTTTAACTACATGTTTTATGTTGTAGCATTAATAGTATTGTTTTATTTTATTAACCTATTTTTCATATGGAGGAACCATTATGAAGAGAACAATGAGAAAAGCGTTAATGTTAACGCTCATATTATCCCTAGGCATGGGCCTTGCAAACCCAACACTTGCTATCTGGCCATTTTCCAGAAAAAAAGCAACCGTTCCTAAAGGAATCGTTAAAAAAGGATTGTATTACGGAAAGCGCTATGGTAAAAAAGGCGCAAAATTGCTATGGAGCCTAAGTAAATACACAAAACTGGGAATCATTAGCACAGTAGGCTTGATATTTACAGGCTTGATTGCAAATAAATACCTTCCTGAAACAGTAGACATGAACAAAAAAGAAGACGACGCAACAAAAAATGAACAAAAAATGAACAAGAAAGAACTTCCTGAAACAGTAGTGGACATGAACAAAAAAGAAGACGACGCAACAAAAAATGAACAAGAAATGAACAAGAAACTAGATGACGCAACAAAGACGAAACTAGAACAAGAAATGAACAAAAAAGAAGACGACGCGATAAGGACAAAATCAGAAAATGAGATGAATAAGAAAGAAGATGACGCAATAGAGACGAAACCAGAACAAGAAAAGAAAAGTATCTTCTCATTCATCTTCAATAAAGTAAAATCTGGCATGAAATCCATGAAATCATGGTTCTCTAGAAAACCTGTTGTAAGTAAGGTCGTAAAAGACGTACAAGATAAGAAAGAAGACAAGAAACAAGATAAGAAAGAAGACAAGAAACAAGATAAGAAGCAAGATAAGAAACAAGAAAAGAAGCAAGATAAGAAGAAAAGAAAACCAGCAAGACCTACAGCAAAAAAACCTACTAACAAACTACAAAGAGCAAGATGTTTAGCAACAAAACATAAATACAATAGACCTTTAAACATAAATCAATTTCCTGAAACAAAAAGAGGCCTTGTAAAAGAATATGACCGAATATTGAGAAAAGTAAACAGAACTCAAATGGGCAGAAAAGACGGTTCAAGGCTAACTGAACTTGAAAGACAAATTTTATCTTAATTATTTTTAAGATAAGATAAAAGTAAAAATAGGCGCGACTAAAATTGGTCGCGCCTATTTTTTTGTATAAATATTTTTGCATATCTACTCATTTGCAAGTTCATACAATTTTTTTATAGCGCTAATTCTATTTTCATGATTAAATATTCCAGAGCCAATTACAAAATCCTCTACCCCCTTTTTGGCAAGCATAGAGATATTATCCTCTTTTATACCACCATCCATACCAACAGTAATCTTCAATCCACGCATCTGACAGTACGATACAAGCGTATCAACTTTATCAATAACCTTGGGCAAAAAATCCTGCCCAGAAAAGCCTGGCTCAACAGACATTATAACAACGTGAGGGATTATATCTAAAAACGGAAAAATTTTCTCTACGGGCGTTTTTGGATTTATTGCGATACTTGGAACCCAATTTTTTTTCTTAATGCGATCAGAAATGTTTTTTACACTAGAAGTTGATTCAAAATGAAAAGTCACTATGCTATTGGCATTTAGCGCCAAAAAATCAACCCAATTTTGAGGATCATCAACCATCAACTGAACCCAAAGTGGCTTGGCAGTAATTCTGTCAATTGCATCAACAAACATTTGCCCCCATGTTAAATTTGGAACAAAATGATTATCCATGATATCAACATGATACCCTTGGCAATAAGGCTCTAAAAGCTTTATTTCTCTTTGTAAATTTAGAATATCGGCCGCTATAAGTGAAGGATAAATTTTTACCATATACATCTCCCTCTTTTAAGAACAACGATTAGATCGTACTTTTAACACAAACACTGTAACATCCAAAAAAATATTATTCAATAATAACGCAATAATAACTTAATTATAAGCAAAAAAATTGTCGAATAATCCAAATGTGGTAAAATAATACCTGAGACAAAATATTTTAACTATTTTTTAGCAGGGGGAGAGCGGACAATGCCTCTTATCAAAAAAGTTCATATGTTCATAATGATGGCTCAGGACAAATTGTTTGAAGATGCCGTAGCATTTTATAAAGAATTGGGGTTAAAACCTAAATTTCACCTCAAAGACAAGTGGGCCGAATTTGAAGTCCAAGATATGCTTATTGGCGTATGCCCAGCTGGTCAAGAGCTTCCAGACAGACGTACAGGAATCGTTATGGAAGTTGAAGATCTAAAGAAAATATACGATGAACAAAAGGACTCAATAACATTTGTATCAGAACCAGTTGAAGCTATACACGGTATAATGGCAAGCGTCAAAGATCCTTCCGGTAACATCTTCGATTTATACCAACCAACTCCGGATAAAGTAAGAGATCTTGCAGAAAAAATTAAAGCAGAAGAATGCGAAGACTGTCATTCTGGAGAATGCAAAGATTCTTGCAAATAAAGTATATACTAGAAGAGCAAAAAAGACTAAAAAAGCGAACAGACCAGTTTTGCCTAAAACAAAGCCTTAAAGACCTACGCCCTGAGTAGAGTTGTGCAAAAAATCTTAGTCAAGTTCTATAAAAAAATTTATTGAACTTTTTATATTTTTTCTTATAATGGTATGGTAAGATATTTATCTTTTTTTTTATAGTGGTATAATAAGAAACTAGTAAATGTTATTTTTAACTTTTAAACATTAAACCTGAGGATTGGCGATGCTACCAAAAATACGCCCTTTATACGATAGGGTACTCATAAAGAGAGTAGAAACAGAAGATAAAACCCAAGGCGGTATCATTATTCCTGATACTGCAAAAGAAAAGGGGCAAATAGGGGAAGTTATAGCTGTTGGCCAAGGCAAGCTTTCAAAAGATGGCCAAGTTACCCCTTTGCAAGTCAAAGCGGGCGATAAAGTGTTTTTTGGGAAGTATTCTGGGACAGATGTTGGTGATGATCATATTATACTCAGGGAAGATGAAATTTTGGGAATAGTCCAAGATTAAAACCAAGTAAATTTAGCATATTAAAATAAGATAATTAATTTTTATTAATTTTTTTAGGAGGCTTAAAAAAATGCCAGCAAAAAAAATAGTTTTTGGAACAGATGCGCGTCAAAAATTGCGCAAAGGTATCGATATTCTTGCAGATACAGTAAAAGTTACACTTGGCCCAAAAGGTCGCAACGTTGTCATAGAAAGCAGCTTTAGATCCCCAACAATTACAAAAGATGGAGTGTCTGTAGCAAAAGAGATAGAGCTTAAAGACAAGATTGAAAACATGGGCGCACAGATGGTAAAAGAGGTTGCAAGCAAAACAGCTGATATTGCCGGCGATGGTACAACAACAGCAACTGTTTTGGCGCAAGCAATCTTTAGAGAAGGAAATAAATACGTCACCGCTGGTGCTAATCCAATGGAACTGAAACGTGGAATCGACAAAGCAGTGGCAAAAGTTGTAGAACAGATCAAAAGTAGCGCAACACCGGTAAGCAGTAAAAAAGAAATTGAGCAGGTTGCAACAATCTCTGCAAACTCAGACAAGGTTATAGGAAGCCAAATAGCAGAAGCTATGGAACGAGTTGGCCGTGATGGTGTCATAACCGTTGAAGAAGCCAAAGGTATGGAAGATGAACTTGATATCGTTGAGGGTATGCAGTTTGACAGAGGCTATCTTTCTCCATATTTTGTAACTGATGCGCAAAAAATGGAAGCTATGTTAAACTCTCCGTTAATTTTGATCTACGACAAAAAAATTAGCAGCATGAAGGCTCTTTTGCCTCTTTTGGAACAAGTAGCTAAATCTGGAAAAACGTTGCTTATAATAGCAGAAGATATAGAAGGTGAAGCACTTGCTACATTAGTTGTAAATAAATTACGTGGCACCATAAACGTCGCTGCTGTAAAAGCACCTGGATTTGGCGATAGAAGAAAAGCAATGCTTGAAGACATCGCAGCACTTACCGGCGGAAAACTAATATCAGAAGATGTAGGTCTTAAACTTGAAAATGTACTCATGCCTGACTTGGGAACCGCCAAAAAAGTTGTTATCACCAAGGAAGATACCACAATTATTGAAGGCGAAGGCAAAAAAGAAATAATAGAGGGCAGAATTGCACAAATACGGATGAACATTGAAAATACTTCATCAGATTACGATAAAGAAAAACTACAAGAACGTCTTGCAAAACTAGCAGGCGGTGTTGCAGTTATAAAAGTCGGTGCTGCAACCGAAACCGAAATGAAAGAGAAAAAAGACAGAATCGAAGACGCACTTAATGCAACACGTGCAGCAGTTGAAGAAGGCATTGTTGCAGGCGGTGGTATCGCACTAATACGCGCCCAAGATGTTTTACAAGAACTAAAACTCGAAGGGGATGAACTTCTTGGTGCTCAAATTATAAATCGATCATTAGAAGAACCTCTTAGAATAATAGCCTCAAACGCAGGGCATGAATCCTCAGTAGTTGTCAACAAAATAAAAGCGGAATCTGGCAACATGGGATTTGATGCTAAAGACGGGAATTATGTGGATATGGTAAAGTCAGGTATTATAGATCCTGCCAAAGTTGCACGTACCGCAATCCAAAACGCTGCATCAATCTCCGGGTTACTACTCACTACAGAAGCTACAATATCAGAAATACCTGAAAAAAAAGAAGATAAAGGTCATGCACATCCACCAATGGGTGGCATGGGCGGTATGCCAGGTATGTACTAATTTCTCATAATTTCTCGCTAAACAAGATTTATTAATAAGATCTATCGCAATATGAGCCCCGATTTACTCGGGGCTCAGCCTCTCCCTATTTTGCACATATCAAGCCTCATGTCAAAACAATTACTAATAGAAAACCAAGAAATAACTCGCTACCACTTGACAAAAACATCAATTAGAAATATCATATAATAAAACCCAGAATAAATAATATAAAAGCGAATAAAAAAATAATGCCAATAAAAACTGTGTTATAAAAAATATACGGGTTAATATATTTTAAGAAAAAATTTTAAAGAAAATAAAGGCAAAAAATGAAAAAATATAATTTTATTTCCAAACTTGTAATCTTATTATTATGTGCTCAGGCAAGTAGTAATATGCTTTGCATGAAAAAAATATTAAAAGAAAGAGTAAATCGAGAGAGAAATAATAAAGAAGAAAGAAAGAAAATTAAAAAAAAGAAGCGCACATTAAAAACCATATCAATTAAGAGTCTTGTAAACCCTGTAGATCAAGATCCAGAGCCTGAAACACCTATTTTACCGCCTATCAGGGAGATTTTTTCCCAACTAAGAAAAACACCACGCAAGCCGCAAACACAAGTATTTCAACAGATAACAATTGCACTGCCAATTGCACCGCCAATTGCACCACCGAGCATTCAAATACCAATCCCAAATATGCTCCCAAAAATAATAATGGCTCAACAGTATAAAAATTCGATAGAACACCAAAACAGGCAACAACAAATTTTGCATAATCAACAAACAACAAGTATCTTCACTCAGACTCCAACTCACACAGGCCAAAACAACAAAATCAATCGAAAAAAAAAGAATGAAAAACCTGAAAACATTCTCCAAAAAGCAATTGAGCAGGGCGTATTATCAATAGTAAAACAATTGATTGAAAATAAAAAAGTAGATGTAAATCATAAGTATGCTTTTCCAAATTCAGTTAACCAATACAAACCTAAAGCAACTCCTCTAAGCATTGCTTGCAAATCAAAAAAAACTGATGCGATAATAAAATATCTTATTCTAGCAGGTGCTAATCCAAATATTGCTCTTGAGGGAGGAAAGGTAGCTCTACATTATGCCTGTAAAAACTGTTCGTTGAAGCCAGAAACTATAATGTATATTATTGACAATACAAGTAAAAATGCTATCAAATATTCAAAACAAACCCCTTTTCATGATTATTTTTATTATCCAACAAATTTAGACGTGATAAAAGTATTTATAGGAAAATGGGGTACAGACATACTTAACACAAAAATCTATGGCAGAACTCCTGTCACCAATTACTTCTCCAACAAGTTTATTGATTTAGAAACAACAAAGTACCTCATGAAGAATGGCGCAGATATAACTATACCTTCCAGATCTGGAAAAACGCCTTTATTTTTTGCACTTGAAAACCCAAAGCTAACTTTAGAAATACTCAAAGAATTAACATCCAACCTTTCAGACATAAACAGTTTAGAAACAAATTGCTTACAAAATGCGCTACACTTTCTTTGTAAAAACAAAAATTTGACCTTAGAAATAATAAAGTACTTTTTAAACGAATCGCCTTATGGAAAGAAACTCATAAACAAAATAGACACATATGACAACAAGCCTGTTCACTACGCAATCCAATATACATCAATTAATATAATAAAGTATTTAATTGAAAATTTTTACAATTCTAGAGTCCCCGAAAACTTTTTAAAACAAAAAGTCTTAAATCGCTTACCTAAGAGTAAAGTAAAATATTTAAAAAAGTTGCAAAAAAAACGAAAACTAAAAGACAATCAAGGTACAAACGAATATGAACCCCAAAATAAAAAGCGCAAAATAAATAAGAATAATAAATAATTAAAAAATACATTTTTAATAATAAACCTAGACTCATTCTCTATATTCAAGAAAGATATTGAAAAAGCCGAAATATACCCGCCTTTTTTCAAAACCAGCCTACGCACGCACGCATAACACAATCTTGCTCGAAAATCTGGATATCCTCAAGAATGGGCCTTGAAACCCATCACAAAAACACCCTAAAAGCCTAATATTACGGGCAAAAACCGCAAAAAACGGTCATCGCAGCAGACAGCCCAAAAGCATCACCCAAAGAACCTGAAAGCAATTTTTTAGAAATTATACCACAAAGCATTTGCAATCTGCACATATTTTGTGATATAATATAAGTAAGAAAGTAGCGGTGAAACGCTTTGTTTATACATATTGGAATATTTTTTAACCAAAACAAGGAGGATTTATTATGAATAAAAAGATGCTAATTATACCAGTGATAGCTATAATGCTATCTACAGCTCAAGCT
>JBHPCA010000008.1:0-42739 GCA_042576225.1 Candidatus Babelota bacterium | reverse complement strand
GCATTTATAGATATATTTTTTACTTTAGGGTTTTTGAGCAAATGCTGAATTGTTTTTCGCATTAATTTTGTTATTGTTCTTTCAAGTTGTCTTACCCCAGCCTCTCTGGTATATTCTGATATCAAAGAAAGCAATTCTTTTTGGTCTATTTTAAACTGGCTTGGCTGCAAGCCGTGTTCTTTTAAATTTTTAGGTATTAAAAACTTCTTTGCAATCTCTGCTTTTTCTTCATCTGTGTACCCAGATAGATTTATTATTTCCATTCGATCAAACAGTGGGTAGGAGATTGTGTCTATCATATTTGCAGTCGTTATGAACATTACTTTTGACAGATCATAGTTTAGATCCAAAAAGTGATCGACAAATGACTTATTTTGTTCTGGATCAAGAACTTCTAGAAGAGCAGAGGAAGGGTCTCCATGAATGTCTTGAGACATTTTATCTATCTCATCAAGCAATATAACAGGGTTGACTACTTTTGATTTTTTAATTGCCTGAATTATTTTACCCGGTAGCGCCCCAATATATGTTCTTCGGTGACCTCGAATTTCAGCTTCATCTCGTATTCCACCGAGTGAAATTCTCACAAAATTTCTTCCCAAACTTTTTGCAACAGATTGCGCAAGAGATGTTTTCCCAACTCCTGGAGGGCCGACTAAACATATAATTGGAGATTTTTGTAAATCTTTTGAGAATTTTTTAGCAGCTAAGAACTCTATAATACGCTCTTTTGGTTTTTTGAGCCCAAAATGTTCTTGGTCCAATATTTTTTCTGCTTGATCAATGCTTATTTTATCTTTTGTTTCTTTTTTCCATGGCAATGTTGTTAACCAATCCACATAGTGTCTGCTTACCACTGCTTCAGAAGATAATGGAGGCATTTGTTCAAGTCTTTGGAGTTCTTTTTCAAGTTTTTCTTGTGCCTCTTTAGAGAGGCCTAATTTTTTACTTTTATCTCTTATTTCGTATATTTCTGAGATATGGTCTTCTCGGCCAAGTTCTTTTTGGATGGCTTTCATCTGTTCGTTGAGATAATATTCTTTTTGATTTTTTTCCACCTGAGTCTGAATTCGACCCCTAATTTTTTTCTCGGTTTGTAGAATTTCGATTTCTTTTTTTAAAAACCCACATACTTTAAGCATTCGCTCTTGCAGATCCAAAGTTTCGAGTATCCCCTGTCTTTCTTCGAAAGAAAGGTTTATGTGTATGGCAATTGTGTCGGTTATATAGTCCATATCTTCTATGCTTTTTACCATCCCAGCGAGCTCTATTGGTGCCTTCTCATTGAGTTTGGTGTATGCTATGTAAAGCATTTTTAATTGGCGCCAAAGTGCCGTAAGCTCAATATCACCAGCGTCGTTTTTGGTTGCAAGTTCTTTGCATATAACTTTTTTACATTCTTCATCTTCTTCGATAGATATTATTTGAGCTCGGCAAACACCTTCAGCGAGTATTTTTAATGACCCATTAGGCATTCTCATAACCTGCACAATGGTCGATTTTGTTCCTACTCTAAATATGTCTTTTTTTGTAGGATTTTCTATTGAAGGTTGTCTTTGAGATGTGATGAAGATGTGACTATCGTTTTTTAAGGCAAATTCTACTGCTTTTACAGATGCTGGTCTTCCCACGATTATTGGAATTATGCTTTTGGGCAGCATTACGACATTTTTTAAGGGAAGAAGGGATAGAGTGTTTTTTGTTAATTCTTTTTTTTCTTTTGCCATATTTTTTTTACCTTTAATTACTAAATTAGCACCCTGAAAATAGGGTTAAGCTTATTTATAGCTCCATTTTTATTACCCATTTTTAAATCAACTATTTTAATTAATTGTATGGTTTATTCAATTTTTTGCAAGCGTATTAGATATAAAATGCTAAAAAACCTGTCTATACTATTAAATTTACCAGAAAACTGCAATTTGTCAAGTTTTTTGGCAAAGGTTGTGCTTAAAGGGCTTTTTAAATGCCTTTCAAAAGAAAAATTGGTAATTAATGGGGCTTTTGGTATAGTTTTAAGGGGGCAGGGTGCGATAAGATCATTTAGAGCCCATTTTGTTGATCTATTGAAACAAATTGTCTTTTTTAAGGGTGCTTTCTCGAAAGACTTGTTATTTATTTTTTTACAAATGAGTAATCTTTTGTTAAACTGGTAATTGTATGGTAGTTTTAAGTTTTTAAGATATTGAGTAGTTTTATTATTAATAATTATTTATCTAAAGGGTTATACTATGTTAGGTACGATTCAGACTATACTAATCGCGGGACTAGGAAGTTTTGTTCTTTTGTTGGTTTCGCTTGCTTTTATGGCGCCATCGGTCTTTATGCACAATAAGCTGGCGGTTTCATTATGGGGGAAGTTCCAAAGTAAGGAAGAGGTTAGAAAGTTTGCATTTTTAGCGGTTATATTCTGCTTTATAATAGGGATATACTGGGCTTTGAGGCCGTTGAAGGATGGTATATTTAGTGATTTTCTTGATTTTAAGACTTATCAACCATGGGCAAAGATTCTTTCGCTTATTTTCATTGTGCCTTTGATTATATTTTACAATAAACTTATCGATAAGTTTCCTAGAACCAAGCTGTTTTACATTTTAACGGCTGGATACGGTATTGTGGCGATTTTATTTGCCTTGATCTTTATAAGCCCTCTTGGTATTGGTGCTACAGGTGCAGCAGCAGGTTCGGTTTTCAGGTCAATTATCGGGTTTTCTTGGTACGTATATGTAGAAAGTTTCGGTTCGTTGCTTGTAGCGCTTTTTTGGGCGTTTACAACAGACATTACCTTGCCAGAGTCTGCCAAAAGAGGCTTTCCTATGATTGCACTGCTTGGTCAGATGGGAAATATATTGGGGCCGAAGTTTATAACGGCTAAAAATTTAGGATTTGTAACCAGTTCTCCTGTGGTTGCGATTCTTGCGTTCCTTATCTTTTTTGTAGGTGTTCTTTTATGGATTTTCACTCGTGTAACGCCAAAAGATCAGTTAAAGGGCTTTGAGATGGCAGAAGCTCAAAAAATTGAAGATAGCCAAAAGAAAGAAGAGCCAGGGTTTCTTGATGGCTTGAAGCATTTGCTCAAGCACAAATATCTTATGGGTATCGCAGCAATAATTATATTTTATGAAATTATTGTAACTATGATAGATTATTTCTTTAAATATACTGCAAAAGTTCAGTTTGCTGGAGAAGCAGGAATGTCTGGTTACTTAGCTCAGTATGGAGTTTGGACCGGTATAGTTGCTACTCTTTGCGTGTTATTTGGTATAAATAATATTCAAAGAAAGCTGGGGATGAAGGCTTCGCTTGTTCTTATGCCTGTGCTTGTGTGTGTTGCGGTTATAGCATTGAAAGTATTCCCATTCTTGCAGGTTGCTTTCTGGATAATGGTTCTTGCAAAAGCAGTAAACTATGCATTAAATCAGCCATCTTTGAAGCAGGCGTATATTCCTACAACGAAAGAGTCCAAATATAAGGCTCAGTCTTGGATTGAGATGTTTGGTGGGCGATCTTCCAAAGCTACTGGTTCAGCTATAAACCTTGTTAATGGCGTGAGTCCAAGTTTTTATGCCTTGCTCAGTTTGGTTATACCTCTAGGATTGATAGGGCTTTGGATATTTGTAGCTATTTTTGTAAGTAAAAAATATACAACGGCAGTTAGAGAAAACAAGGTGGTTTGTTAATGTACGAACCTAACGTTATATTTCAAGAGCGGTTATATAGTATGTAAGTTAAAAGCCTTCTAAACCAATTATCGGTTTAGAAGGCTTTTTTTATAGGTGCCGGGGGTCTTATGAGTTCTGAGCTAAAGCAAGCGTGTGAAAACTTGTATGCAGAAAAAAAATTTGAGAGATTGAAGTTTCTGTTTTTGTCAGCCTTATTTTTCTTTGCGATTGGTGCGTACACTATAATAAGAGATCTGAAAAACGCTATTTTTATAGAGATTGTTGGAAAAGAGTATATACCTGTGGCAAAGCTTGCCATTTTGCTTGTGCTTATTCCAGCGATTTTATTTTATTCAAAAGTTGTAGATAGAATAAAACGGTATCATCTTCTGGGTTTTTATAGCGCCCTTTTTGCTATAGGGTGTCTAATTATGGCATTTTTTGTTGGTAATCCAAAAATTGGCATATCAAATACGGACCAATCTGTTTACAGAATATTTGGATGGGTTTTTTATTTCTTTGGAGAGTGTTTTTCACCTTTTGTTTTAGGTGTTTTTTGGGCATTTTCAAATTCAATAAGCAAGCCAGATGGTGCAAAAAGAAATTACGGATTAATGGTTTCAAGTTCAAAAATAGGGGGAATGGTTACTGCTGGCCTTACATGGGCATTGTTTTCGTTTACAACAATTCCTTTTTTGGGGCATATAACAGATGTTTTTAAAATTCAGATCATTTTATTTATTGCATCAGCTTTTCTTTTTGCCATTCCATTGGTCACCATATTTTTGATGAGGACTGTTCCTGGTCGTTATCTTCATGGGTATGAAGCGGTATATAAAGTAGAGAAGCAAAGAGGAAAAACTGGCAAGGCAAAAACCGGAATTTTTGCAGGTCTTAAGATGCTTATAAAATATCCGTATGTGCTTGGGATATTTGGCATGATTTTTTTCTATGAAGTGTTAAATTCTATTTTGGGTTATCTGCGTTTAGGTGTAGCAAAAAAGGCCTCTGCTTCTATGATTGGGGTAAGTCCTATAGCTGGAACTACAGCATTTCTTTTCAAGTGGGTGTTTATAATGCATCTTATTGGATTGGCTATATCTCTATTTGGGACAAGCTTGTTGCCAAGAATTTTGGGAACCAGAATATGCGTTATTTTAATTCCGGTTATTATGGGAATAGTGGTTCTTTGTTTTGTTGTGAGCGATACGCCATTTATTGTTATGACTGCGTTTACCTTAACAAAGGCTATAAATTATGCGTTTAGCAAGCCGGTGGTAGAGACGCTTTATATTCCGACGTTAAAAGAAATTAAGTTTAAATCGAAATCCTGGATAGATGCGTTTGGGAGCAAAGTTGCCAAGGGAACCGGATCTGTGTTTAATTTAATTGCGGGTTTTGCTAGGCCGGCATTGTTTTTGCCGCTATACTCTTTCTTTTTTGCTATAATTATAGGAGTATGGGTTATGGTTTCATTTTTACTAGGTAAAAGATTTGATGAGGCTATAAAGTCAAACGAAGCAATTGGGGAGCCGGGTACCAGGTAAGTATTTGGCAATTGGGGGCGTATAAAGCAATAATAGTATAATCTTGGGAACTTTATGAGTGATAATAAAAAATATTTTATAAAAACTTTTGAAGAAGAAAGATCTAACAGGTTTAAATTTTTGTTTTTAGCTTTAACTTTTTTCTTAGTTATAGGGGCTTATACTTTAATTAGAGATCTGAAGAACGCGATATTTATTGGTCTAGTTGGAAAAGAGTATATTCCTTATGCCAGAATTATGTTTCCCCTGATACTTATTCCGGCAGTTTTATTTTATTCTAAGTTGGTAGATAGGGTAAGAAGGTATTATTTACTCAGTTTTTATAGCATATTTTTTGCGATAATGTGTTTGATCTTTGCCTTTTTTGTTGGGCACCCAGTTATTGGCATAGCAAATACTGACCAGTCACCATATAGATTATTTGGGTGGTTGTTTTTTTTCTTTGTAGAGGGATTTTCTCCATTTGTTTTAGGTGTTTTTTGGGCTTTTTCAAATTCTATAAACACCCCAAAAAGTGCAAAGAAAAACTATGGGTTTATGGTTTCAGGCTCACAGTTAGGCGGAATGTTTACTGCCGGGTTTGCTTGGGCCTTGTTTAGTCTAACAAGTTTTCCAGTGTTTGGGGTCATGACAGATGTTTCAAAAATGAGGCTTATTTTAGTTTTCGCCTCACTACTTCTTTTTGCAGTTCCATTAGTTATCAAACTTTTAATGGTGGTAATCCCAGGTAAGCATTTGCATGGCTATGAGGCGGCCTATAAGGTAGAGAAAGAACGAGGCAAAGCTGGAAAAGCAAAAACCGGAATGTTTGCAGGCTTGAAGATGCTTATTAAGTACCCTTATGTGCTTGGTATATTTAGCATGGTATTTCTTTATGAGGTGCTTAATTCTATCTTGAGTTATTTAAGATTAGGTGTTGCACAGCAGCAAGGTAAATCTATCGTAGGTATAAGCGCTTTCTTATTTAAATGGGTGTTTATCATGCAGGCGGTAGGCTTAGTGATATCACTTTTGGGGACCAGTTCACTTTTGAGAAAATTGGGTACCAGAACATGTGTTGGTTTAATTCCAATAATTATGGGTGCAGGGGCACTTTGTTTTATTTTTACCGATGTGCCATTTATTGTTATGACTGCGTTTACGCTGATGAAATCGGTAAATTATGCATTTAGCAAGCCGGTAGTCGAATCATTGTACATTCCAACGCTTAAAGAGATTAAATTTAAGTCTAAATCTTGGATAGACGCATTTGGAAGCAAGTTAGCAAAAACGATGGGCTCAGGTTTTAATGGGCTCGCAGAACACGTAAAACAGATCAATTTTGCTATGTTTGGCCCTATGCATGCCTTTGCTTTTGCGATAATTATTGGCATATGGGCGATATCAGCCTTTTTCTTAGGGAAACGATTTGACTCTGCCATTGAATCAAATGAGGTTATTGGTCTTGAGAAAGAGCGGTTGGAGCCAAAAAATTAGGGTTTTGGCCCATTTTTATCTTGAGTTTTTCTTTACAAGCAGTAGATTTTTTGGTAGACTTTAGTTGAGAATGTTCAAATAGTTATATAGTCGTATGGTTATATTTGTAGGAGGTTTATCCCGTGTTTAAATCAATAAGTAAAAAAACAGTATTTGTATCAACTTTTGCATTTGTGTCACTTTTTGCAGGATCATTATCTTTTGCAGGAAGCGATCTTTTTGATGCTATTAGAGAAAATAATTTAAAAAAATTTAAGAGGCTTGTTAAAGAAGAGGTAAATATTAATAAAGCTTATGGTTGGGATTACGATGTAACCCTTCTTTATTATGCTTGCCATCATAAAAGGCTGGAAATGGTAAAAGAACTATTAAAGCATCCCAAGATAGATGTTAATAAAGCTCCTGAATATGGAAGGGATAAAGGCTTTTCCTCGCTTTGTTTGGCTTGTGAAAGAGGATATCTAAAAATAGTGATAGAGCTATTAAAACACAATCAAATAGATGTTAATAAAGCGGATTTTTGTGGGCGGACCCCACTCTATTGCGCTTGTGTGGGGTGTAATTCGAGGATAATAGGAGAGTTATTAAAGCACCCTGGGATAGATGTTGATAAAGCTGGTGAGTATTGCGAGACTATATTTTTGATAGCCTGTGAAGAAGGCCTTTTGGGGGTGGTAAAAAAACTATTAAGACGCAAAGATATAAAAGGTATAGCTAACAGAATTAATAAGGAAGGAAAAATACCACTTTCGATTTTAATTGCCAAATATCTTAAAGCAAAAAATGTAAAAATTGGTGGCAACATGAGCACGCATCTAGTTAATGAATGTTCGAGCGGGGATCTTTACATGATTAAGCTTTTGGTAGAATGCGGTGCCGATCTTAATTCAAAAAATGGCATCGAATTATCAGTTATGGATATTGCATTAATAAAATCAAAATATGATTTCGTAGAATATTTTATTGAAAAAAATGCACCAGTGTATGGTAATAAAGAAAAATACCTTTTTGATGCCATAGAAAACCTTAGGGAAAATGCCAATTTAAAACTTAAGATTATTGGATACTTAGTAAAGCAAGGCGTCGACTTAAAGGCAAAAAACAATAATGGAAAATCGTTTCTTGATTGTTTATTTTCAAAGTATAAAATGAGTAATATTTCAGATCCATTTGTAAATCTTCTTATGAAACACTATGGAATAATTTATGATTCTCCAGAGAAATATATTAAGAAAGCTGTTAAAAATGGGAAAACAAATATAGTAAAATTTCTTGTAAAATCAGGGCTAAATTTTGACTTTGGGTTTAAGGTTGATGGCAAATTTGTTAATATAATTCAAATTTCAAAAAGAAACAACAAGAAAGAAGTGACGCAATATCTAGAAAAGATTTTTGAGGGCCAAATAGGGATATTAAAGCTCAAAGATAATATTAGACAACTTTTATCTCAAATTAAAAACTTGTCTAAAAAAGATGTTTTACCTTGTATGAAGTCGAAACTGAAAGAATTCAAAGAATTATTTGAGAAAAGTTTTTTTAAAGTTTTTGGTGAAAGCTTTGTTCAAAAAACAAGAGGCCAATTCTTTAGGATTCCAGATGAAGATAATTTTATAGATAGTGTTGAGCAGTCAAAAAAGAAATATAAAAAAAGCATAAAAATATTTGTAGACAAAATGAAGAAAAAAATAAAGATTGATGCTGAAAATATCCCTTCTTCTGCCATACAAGAAGTATTATCAATGCTCTTCGAATTACACAAAAAATATCCAGATATTGTGGTAGTATATGACCTTAAGAATTTTCTAAAGCTTATCCCTTTTAACAAGATATTTCTTTTATTAGTAAAGTTTAAAAATATCAGAAATTTTATCGCAAAATGTTTTGGTATAAAAGACTCGTTTAATTTGACAATAGATGAGGCATGTATTATTTACCTGAAAGATGGCGATACAATGAACCAAGTTATATCACACAGGTTTTCTAATTCAAGCTGGTATAAAACTTCTAAGCAGCAATTGATAAAATGGCTAAATACGGGAAATGCTCAAAATAGTGACTTGCTTGAAAAACTTGCGTATGCCAAGAAAATAAAAAACAAGAAGTTTTATAGAAATCTTTTTAATATGGCATATCTCAAGTGTCTGCTTGCCAAAGGCCAGTTGCCCCCAGAGATAGTAGCAAATATAGCAGGTTTCTTGTCTGAAAAGGAGCTTAGCAAGATAGGAAGGGCATTACTTGAAAAAAAGAAGTAATGCGTAGCAATGTTAGGAAGGCCTCTTTGGTGGGGGCTGTTCTTGTTGAAAGCGCCAAGAAGATACAAAAAGTAATAAAATTTTGGGCCAATCGAAGAGATTATTGCTTGGTTATAGCAAAAAAATAGCTTTTTTCATTGCACTTTTATGGTTTTTTGGTACAATTTTAATGTAAGTATTTTTAAAAAGCTTGCTCTCTTATGAGAGGGGTGGCTTAGTGAGTAGCCCAGAGAGCAATAGTTGTAACCCCTTGAGGAGTAAAACCTATGGATTTTAGAGAATTAGTTAAAGTTGGAGCACATTTTGGGCACGTGAAATCGCGTTTGAACCCTAAAATGAACCCATATATATGGGGTGTGAAAAACAATGTACATCTTATAGACGTCTCAAAAACAGCGGTCCTTGTTGAAAAAGCAGCAAAATTTTTAGAATCTGTCGCTGCAAGTGGAAAACCTATTTTGTGGATAGGAACAAAAAAATCAGCAAAAGGCCTTATACAGTCTATTGCAGAAGGATTGAAAATGCCTTATGTGAGTCATAGATGGATAGGCGGAACGCTCAGTAACTATTCTCAAGTTAAGAAATCTGTTACGAAATTGCTTCATTATGAAGATGTTCTATCTAAAACAGAGAAGTTTCCTCACTACACCAAAAAAGAGCTTAATATGTTTGGAAAGCTTGTTGATAGGTTGAAAAAGAATATTGGTGGTATTAGAAATTTAAAATGGCCCATAGGGGCAGTTGTTATAGTCGATGCAGTGAAAGAATTGTCTGCGCTTAGAGAGGCTGCAACGGTTGGAATTCCGGTTGTTGCAATAGTCGATACGAATGGTGATCCTTCACTAGTAGATTATGTTGTTCCTGCCAATGACGATTCTGTCAGATCTGTGAAGTTAATTTTAGATTATTTATCAGAATCAGCTGATAAAGGAAAACAAGCCCTTCGACAAGCTCAGGATGGGCGGGAGAAGGAGAAACCAGAGAAGAAACCTGCTAAGGCTAAACCTGTACCAAAAAAAGAAGCTGATAAAAAGCCTGAAGCTAAAAAATTAACTGAGAAAAAGCCTGAAGCCAAGAAGCAGGATGAGCAGGTTAGTAAAAAAATAGTTGAAAAAGAAAAAAAATAGTACGTAGTGGAGAGGTGTCTGAGTGGTCGAAAGAGCACGATTGGAAATCGTGTATACCTGTCAAAGGGTATCGAGGGTTCGAATCCCTCTCTCTCCGCCATCCTACGCCAAGGCTACGGATGGCAAGCCATCTACGCCACTTGTCCGCCGAAGCTCGGTACGAGCGAAGGAGGAAGTTCATGGGTGGCGCGGCCTTAAGTTTTGAACATAAGTTGACATAAAAATATGGGAAGTAAATAAAGGATCGTTGCTTAATTTGTCAGGTCCGAAAGGAAGCAGCAAGAGTGATTTGTTCTTGTATTTACTTCCCTGTATTTATTAATTTGTATGATTTCGCTTTTATCTGAAGACCTGTATTTTTTGTTCAGGGATGAAAGGTAGAGCGTCCGCCATAGCTTTAGCGACGGCGGATAAAAACCCTAAAGACCTTTTAGTAAGTGCGTGAGAATAATCAGATGAGTGCTGAGAAGATGAATCTAAATCTTACTAGAAAATGGAGGTCTAAGAGCTTTGAGCAAATAGTTGGACAAGAGCTATCTGTTCGAATGCTCAAAAATAGTTTGTATCTGAACCAGTTTTTCCCAGTCTATTTATTTTCTGGGCAACGTGGTTGCGGAAAAACGTCTACTGCCAGAGTTTTTGCATCAGCAATAAACTGTGCTAATTTGTCAAAATTTCAAAAAAATCCAAAGGCTTGCTCTGTACCTTGTTTAGAGTGCGCATCTTGCAAATCTATGTTGACAGGAAATCATCCAGATTTTATAGAGATAGATGCTGCGTCACATACTGGTGTTGATAATGTGAGGCAGATCATAGAGTCTTCGTCATTTATGCCGTTAATGGGTAACAAAAAGATTTATTTGATTGATGAAGCACATATGTTGAGTAAAGCTGCGTTTAATGCGTTTTTAAAAATATTGGAAGAGCCGCCATCATCAGTACTTTTCGTGTTGGCAACGACAAACCCTCAAAAAATAATTGAGACAGTTAGGTCTCGATGTTTTCAGTTGTTTTTCAAGTCGGTGGCGCATGACGCGCTGGTCAAACATTTAAAGCATGTATCTAAAGAGGAAAAGATATCTCATGATTCTACAGGGCTTGGCATTATTGCAGCTGAGGCACAGGGCTCTGTAAGGGACTCTTTAAATATTTTAGAGCAGGTAAGATTTTCTTCTGGCGCGGTTACCAAAAATTCGGTTCAAAATGTTTTGGGTCATATTGATGATGAGAGCTTATTGCAGCTTTTTGAGCGCTTGATAACCTGTGGACCCCAAGAGGTGTTGCAATATCTGAAAGATTTAAAATACGATACATTCTCACCGCAGTATTTGTGGAAAAAGATAATAGATATAACCAGAGCTGCTATTTGGGTAAAGCATGGCGTTTTGCCAAACAGTTGGCAGCAGTATCTTCAAAAAATACACAAACTGGTGGAAAAAACTTCTTGGGCAAGATTGCATTACATTATGCAACTTTTTTATGAAAACGAGAGTGTTTTTATAAAAACTACAGAAAAGCATTCACTGCTTGAAATGATTTTGATACAGATGGCCAAAAAAAATGATGTTTCAAATAAATCTGGTGCTTCTTCAGCGCCAAATAAAGCTATGCCGTCAGAAGATGAGGATGTTCAAGAGGAGTATGTAGAAATAGAAGAGGAAGAGGCCCTCAGGCAGGATGAGCGTGTTTCGGGCAGTATGGAAAAGACGGGTGGTAGCCTGGTAGATAGTGTGGTCAGTAGCGGAGCTAATAAGGCAGCAAGTAATGCAGGTGATAGCACAGTTGTCAGCGTAAAAAGCCAAGATGGTAATTCAAACTGGGATCTGTTTTTATCATCGTTAGTAAAGCTAGAAGATCCGTTACTTAGTTCGATTTTTAGAAATGGTGAGGTTTTAAAATTCGATAGTGCGTGTGGGGATTTAGAGGTTACGTTTTCTAAGCAGTTCTCTTTTTTTAAAGATTCTTTAAAAGAGACAGAGCGTTTATGGTTGCCAATTTTACAGCAAGCGTATGCAAGAGACATTAATTTTAAGCCTCTTTTTACTGGTGATGCGCTTGGTAAAGTGAGTAAATATAGTAGTAATAAAAGAATAGAAAAACCAAAAAACCAGGTTGGGCAAAACAGTACAAGCAATGTTACAAGAAATGGTGCTGGTAGTTATCCTCAAGATTATGCGAGTTTTAAAAAGAGTAATGCAAGATCTTATAAGCCGGCCTCCAGTGGAAGAAATAAAACAAATAGGGCGTACAACAGAAGTGCTGGCGCATCTGGGTCATTGAATTCTGGCAAACTTATTGATGTTTCTGATGTTTCTTCTTGGAAAAAAGCCAATACTCTTTTAAAATATTTCTCAGGTACTGTGAGAGAAGTTCAAGAAAATTAAATGTGAATGGGTGTTGCCAAGTGAGTGTGAAAAAGGGGCAAGTTACATTAAAAATAATAAATTAAATTAAAAGAGTAAGTTTCATGAGTAAGTTAAGTAAAGTTGTTATTGTTGGGCGTGTAAACGTAGGCAAGTCTACCCTTTTTAACCGTCTTTCAACGCAAGTTAAAAGTATAACATTTGATTACCCTGGGGTGACCCGAGATTTTATTACAGATGAAGTTTGTTGGCAAAATAAATGTTTTGAGTTAATAGACACTGGTGGGGTTAGTCTCAGAAAGACTAAAGATCCTATTTTAGAGGAAGTTCGCCAACGGGCTTTAGAGTTGGTTAAAGAGGCGGACTTAGTTATTTTTGTGTGTGATGGAAAGATAGGTGTTGTGCAGGAAGATGCAGAGATTTCTAAGTTATTACATAAAATTGGAAAAAAAGTTTTTCTTGTTATAAACAAGATAGATAGTCAAAAAGCAGAAGAAAATCAGTATCAGTTTGATCAATTGGGCCATAAAGATCTGTTTGCTCTTTCGGCGCAGCATGGCAGATCAATCTCACCGTTGCTTGATGCTATAGCAGATTCTATTCCTAAAGAAAAAGTAGTTCAAGATGAGCAGCAAGAAGATGTGTGTAAAGTTGTGTTGCTTGGTAAGCCAAACGTTGGCAAATCTTCTTTGTTAAATGCGTTATTGCAGCAAGAAAGGGCGATAGTTTCTGAAGTGCCGGGTACAACAAGAGAGCCGATAAAAGAAAAAATAAAATTCTATAAAGGTGACATTCAAATAACAGATACCGCAGGGGTAAGGCGTAAACGAGCTGTTGAGGAAGATTTAGAGAAATTTATGGTCAAAACCTCTTTTAAAGCTTTGAAAGATGCAAATGTGGTTTTGTTGCTTGTAGATGCATCTGAGGGGAGATTGTCTGATCAAGAGTTAAAGCTTGCTTTTTATGCATTTGATAATTACAAAGCCCTAATTATTTTATTTAATAAGCAGGATTTAGTGACCGAAGAGATTCAAGAAAAATTAAAATTTAATTTAGAGCCGTACAAGTATCTTATAAAAAAAATTGAGACTATGAATATTTCTTGCAAATCGGGCAAAAATGTTGGCAAGGTTCTTACAAAAATAGACAAAGTATGGGAACGATATTCTCAAAGATTTTCTAATGACGAGCTAACGCTTTTTTTCAAAGAAGCACTATACAGAAAGCCATTATATCATAAGACAATGATGTTGGCTGTGCGTGCAGTTAAACAGATTGGAACAGCACCTATAGCGTTGCTTGTTATAGCAAATGTTCCTGAGTGGTTTGGCTCAAGTCAACTTGGTTATTTTGATAATTTGTTGCGTAAAAAATATGACCTTAAGGGTGTGCCTATTAAATTTATAGTGCGCAAAAAGGGATAAGTTTAAATCTTTTGAGCTAGTTTTGGGTTTTCACGGTTTTCCCAGGTATTTTTTGTAATTTTGCTCAACTATTTACTTATTTCACCCCAGATCTATAAACTTTTAATAACTATTAAAGAAATACAAATCTAAGTTTAATAGATTTTAAATAGGGGAGACAAAAGATGCACAAAAGAATAACGTTTAAAAGAATGGAGCATTCTTCAGTATTAGAAGACTATGCAAATCAGCAATTGAGCAGAGTAGAAGAATTTTTGAAAAACGAAAGGACTCCGGTCTACATAGACTTGGTTTTTGAGCCGTCACATGTACACTCACATCACAAGATAGAGTTGCGAATAAAATCACCCAATTATGATAGAATATCTAATTATGAGGGGACCGACTTTTATCATACACTTGACAGGGTAATAGATGTTATGTACAAAGAGCTGCATGAAGAGGCAAAAAAGCGTGTAGATGACAGAAAAGTCCGTGGCAGGCACGAAGAATTCAAAAAACAAAGATAACAAATAAGTATTATTATTATGGCTTTTTGCGTGTTTTCCTAACTACTTGTATTTTTCTTTTGTTCTTGGTATACTAGGAATGAATATAATTAGTCAGATTTTCTGTTTTTAGGGGGCGGGAATATGAATCTAAAAAAAAGTCTAGTAATAGTTGCCCTTTTATTTATTTTTTTATCTTCTCACATGGTGGGTATGAAACAAGATATTTCTAAAGATGTTGTAAATGTTGGAATTTTTCTGGAAAATTCTTTAGGAAAGAAAATAGGCGATGATATTTTAATTAAAGAAGGTACCGAATTAATTTCTTTTTTAAAAAAAAGGGAATTTGGAACAAGGGAACTTGGGGCAGTCTCTTTGGTTCTTATTAAAACTTTGATTCAGAAGGTCGATGTTGTTATCGCAAGTAGCTCTCTCGCTTATATTATTGGGAACATATTTAATGAAAAGGAAGAAGATATTGATTATGAAATAAAAAGACATGAAGAAGGGATCTTTGATTTTACGAAAATGGAAAAGCGCTATCAACAACAAGGAAAAAACAAGATAGAGATTTTAAAGATAGAGATAAAAATAAAAGAATATAAGTCTAAGATAAAAGAGTGTAAAATGTTGAAGAGGTTGCTTGCTAGTATCAAGGATGAAAATTTTTCTGTTTACAAAACAAAAGATAAAAAATTTGTAGTTTTTGTTAATAAAAATAATAAAAAATTTAGTCTGAGTAATTACGATTTAGATGCTAGAAATCTCACCAAAATAAAAAAAGATGCGCTGGTAAAAGAATTTGAAGGTGTGTACGGTTACGTAAAAGTGGATTCATTGGAAAAAATTTTTCAAATTAAAAAAATTAATAGGCCAAAAATAATATATTTGATGGGGCATGGGGATTTCAAAGAAGAGTCTGTTATTGCGCAGCTTAGACCAAAGCAGTATGCATGTTTAGTAGGTAATTTTTTGCCGAAAATAAATTGTAATTTTTTATTTGTAAACTCTTGCTTTGCCGCTGGTCTTAATATAGAGAAAGCATTTAAAGCTGTAGCAAGAGAAAGTAAAAAAGTTTACGAGGAAGTTGATATTAAATTTCCCATAGCTTTAGGGGTTGTTTCAGATGTAGAGGTTAATTTTTTGAAGAGGCTTTTATATGAAAAATTTAGTTTTAATAAATTTTTTGAAGGGATTTGCACATTGCTGTTTAGCACAGAAGAAGATCGTTTATTGAGGGAAAGTAAATTAGGCTTAGAGAATATAGTTGGTTGTATTGCAGAACCCATATTGCAAAATACAACCCTAGTTCGTTTTCCTGGTGTACGTAAATTTTTCAGACCAGTTAATGTTGATGATAAAATTACAATAATAACGTATCCATATTTGATTGCGCATGAGTTAAAAGAGTTTAGGGAAGACGAGAAAATAAAATTAAAAGAGAAAAAAAAGCGACCATCAAGAATAAAAATATCTCGTTTACCTATAAATATTGTGAATAAAGAAGCAATTTTGCTGTATCCAACGCTGGTTATGCTTCCTATTGAGATATATGGAGAAAAGCCTCCAGTTTTAGTTTCAATGTTTCCCGGAGATGCTTATCATTTTATAAAAAAGCTTGTTGCAAAAAATATACCTTTGTCTTTACTAATAAAAGATATGTTTGGCAAATTACATATAAGATCAAATAAATTGTTTTTAATTGGAGATCTTACTTGTAAGAATTATAATAAATCGGGAATATTGTATCCAAAAAATCTATCAAAGGATAATGAGAATCAAAAACTTGAACTAAAAAATTGTTATGCAAAAACATCTTTTCGGGAAGTTTTGGTAAAAATTGAGTTGCCAAATAAAAAAATAATACGTAGAGAGATGGGAAAGTTAACTGTTAATTTTTGGTTTACAATTAATGGAAAACATAAAAAGATTGAATGTGATAATTTGTATCGTAAAATAAAAGTTATCCATAATATTAGTCCTGAAGATTGCAAAAACACTTTAATACAAGAACTAAATAAAATTGAGCCCTCCGAAGAAGGTTATGTTGAAGCAACCGGAGGCATAGAAAATGAAATCACTTTAGAAAATGCTTTGAACATACATTTTGATTTACTAAAAGGCAAATTGCCTCTAGTGCTTAAAGCCAAGATGAATTACTTGAAGAAGCGGATTGAGAAGTTAAAGAAACAAAAAGGGAAGCGTCTACATCAACTGTTGCTTAAAGATAAAATAGGAAATTTAAAAGAGAGAATTGTTGATGTTGAAATAAGATCTAAAGAGAAAGAGATTCGTAAAATTAAAAAGGAGTTAAAAGAATAAAAGAAAATGAGCGTTGAGCAAATGGTAAAGAGGCTTTGTAAGAAGTCCAAAAAGTGAAAATAACCAAAAGCCAATTTTGAGGGGGAATTATGGGAAAAGTTATAAAATTGTTTTTGATAGCGTTATGTCTATTTTTTTCAAATACTATTTTTTTGATGAAGCCAAAGCCTGAGCCCAAATTGGAGCGATATAAATTGCTTGAGAATGCTATTAGAGAGGGAGACTATAATTCTTTTATAAAGGCAATTCTTCCCCCAACAAAGATGACAAACAAGCTCATAGATCTAATGAAAAAATCAAAAAGTAAAAAGATTAGAAATTTTGCGATAGGCTTTATTGCTTTTTTAGAGGCTTGCCAGAAGGGAGATTTAAAGAAAATTAAAGAGCTAGAAAGAACCCATAGAGATTTGAATATTGATTTTATATTTTGGCATATGATGATAGGCCCAGAGGGAGAATGGCCCTGGGGAATTGTTTTAGAGGGTAACAAAAAATTAATAGCGAGACATTTTATTTCTAGTGGGGTGTTTCTTCCTCCAAAAGATTATATATTTGGTATGTTAAAGAATAAACCAAATAATGTGGTATTTGAGATAGCCCTGGCATATGCTTTTTTAGATTGTGTTTTAGAGTGTGATTTGCAGAAGATTATTACTTTTTCTAAAAAATATAAAGATTTAATAAAAGACATAATTAATGTGAAAGATGAATATTTAGATACTCCTTTGCACAAACTTCTCCATTTATTTAATGAAAGACGTAAGATAGATAGAAAAAAAGAAATGGAGTATGAAAGAAAAAAGGGGATAACAAGTTTTGATTACAATGCAGATGTTATAGATTTGAAAAAAGAGTATCCAAGTGTTTACAAGATTGCAAAAATTTTGATTGAAAATGGTGCTGATATTTATATGAAAAATTTTGACCAAGATAGTCCGGATAGTCTTGCCAAAAAAATTGATGAGGGCTTAGTATCTTTTACCAGAAAAACTAATATTCAAGAGGTTTTACGTAAGTTTTGGCGGATTGAAGAAACAAAGAAAATGCTTAGAGATATGGAAAATCGAAAAAAACCTTTAAACATAAAAAAAGTTTATTTGGATGTTTGTCCTGCATGCCAAAGTAAGCTTGATTTGAAAAACACACTTGTTTTTTCTCCTTGTGGGCATACAATTCATCGCAATAATCCTGATGCAAAAGCCAAGCCTTGTTTTATTGGTGCTTACGAAGCAACTGGGCTATGCCCTATTTGCCGAGGAAAAATAGAAGGCGTAGAAAAATTGGAGCGATTGAAAGGCGCAAAGAAATTGCTAGAGCAACAAAAACCTAAAAAGCCCAAAAAGCTTAAAATAAAAAAAGAAGAGAAAATAGAGTCAAAAGAAAAAGTTAAAAAACTTAAGGTGGAGCTTAAAAATCTTGAATCTCAAAAAAAGATTTTTAAAAAGCGCATTGAGAGTTTAAAGAAACAAACAGGAAAAGGGCAGCAAATAAAGTTTCTGGAAGGCCAAGTTAGTGGTTTTCATGAAAGAATGGTGAAGATTTTGGATATTCTCGCAAAGGCTGAAGACGAAAATCTTCGTAAGCCTAAGAAAAAACGTAAGTTGAAAAAAATGATAAAATTAAAGAAGAAGAGGTTTTCTTGGTAAAAAAGTATATAAATCTAGATTTATATACTTTTTTTGAATACTATAAAGAATCTATTTTAATACCAATCGTAGAATAAAAATTTAACAAATTGTTTCTGCAAGAATATTCTAAGAGAAACATCTTTTCTCTCTCGTTTTTTCTGATTTATTTGTATCGGTACCTTTTAGAGTAAATATATTAAACATTATGCAAGACGGCCTCCCATCCGTCGTCCCTGAGCCTGACGAAGGGTGCTCCTTATAATAATCTTTTATGTGGTGTATCTCTTTGGGCTTCTATCTTACCTTCATTTGAGTTACTTTTGATCTATAACAAATTTATTTTTTTGATTTACTTTTTGAAAGCTCTCTAAGTAAATTGAAGTCTTGGTTTATCAAGGCTTTTTTCTTTGCTCTAGACCAACCTTTAATTTGTTTTTCTGCTTGTTTAGCGTAATCTCTGTCTCCAAATACTTCCGAATAAACAAGTTTAAGAGGTTTGCGAGATGAGGTATAACTATTAGTCTCACTTAATACATGCTGCTCGAATCTTGTTTCAAGATTATCTGTATGGCCAGTATAATATGATCTATCACTACATTCCAATATATAGACATAAAATGATTGCATCCTCTTCCTTATTTCATTTCTTAATTTTTTAAAAAAAGATAAATACATCAGAATAGTTTTACATATATGATTATTTTAACGAATTACCTTAATTGGTCAAGGAAAATTTATTTTTAAATAGGTCTTTATCTTATATAAATTTAAGTTACTTCTGATCAAATACAAATTTATCAAAACATTTTTGGTTTAAAGGAGCACCCTTCGTCAAGCTCAGGGACGGCGGTTGGGAGCCACCTTGCGCTATGTTTAAGATGATATTTTATGTTAGATAGCTTTCAAATTTTTATCAATACTATATTGCTAACAAATTGTTAAAATTTTGATTAAAAAAAATTAATGCGCTTGCTCTGGCGCTATGTTAAACTTTATTACTTTATTGCTGGGATTGGTATAATTCTCTAAACAACGCAAGAATCTCCTGATTTGGCATATCATAAAATTCTGCTGACCATCGTTTTATGATAGCCCCAGTGTTTGGGTCTATGAGCAAGAATGTTGGGAAGCCAAAAATTTTATATTTTTTATGCAGTGTTGCAAAAGGTTCTTTTGACTGATCAGTACCGTCTACTTTTACATTTATAAAGTGGGTTTTTAAAGTGCTGATCACTTGTTTGTTTCTAAATACTTTTTTATCTATGGCTTTGCATATTGAGCAGACTTTGGTGGTAAAATCTATAAACAGTTTTTTATTTTCTTTTTTTGCTTGGCTCAATGCTTTTTCGTAATCCTGTTTCCAAAAATTTATTATTTTTGCAGGCTTTTTAATATATGTTTCTTTTATTGCATTAAATGCAGCTAAGACAGACAATACAATGCAGCTAACACCAAACAAATTCTTGAAAAATTTCCAAAATGGTGAGTCATACTTGCTGACACTGTACAAATAAAATATACCCACAAGCATCATAAAGCCTGCTATTATCCAAAGCAAAACATTCCAGGGCAAAATGTTGTTCAAAAAATAAAAACATACGCCAAACAATAACAACCCAAATACTTTCTTGATTTCAAGCATCCACATGCCTGCTTTTGGTAATTTATTCATAGATCCTGAGAAAGTTCCGATTATTATAAGTGGCACACCTAAACCTAAGCCGAACGCAAATAATAATAAAAACCCGAGTAATTTGCTTCCCATGGCTGTGACAATGCTCAAAAGTAATACTAAGCCAGGCGATACACATGGCGAGGCGATAGAGCCGCTTGCAACGCCAAACAAGAAAATAGATAAGATTGATTTTTTATTAGGAGAATCGCCTTTGGTTTGCATAAATCTTGGGATATATATCTCATAAAACCCAAACATTGAAAGAGCCAAATATATCATAAATGCAACAACGATTGAGACAAATATAGGGTTAGCCAAGATAGAACCAAAAATCTGCCCGGTAAAGGCAGCTATGAGCCCTAAAACAGCAAATGTTATTGCTATCCCCATTACATATACAAAAGATAGAAAGAAGTTAGAAAATAGAGATTTGCTTCCCTGTGCTTGCAAAATACCAACTGTTATGGGAACCATTGGGTATATGCATGGAGTTAAGCTTAATAAAATCCCCAAAAGTAGAGCTAAAACTATTCTTATCCAGGTAGATTTGGTCTTTTTTACTAAATCTTGTAAATACTGGGTCCAAGATTTTTTTGTTTTTTTCTTTTCTTTTTTATTAGCATTGCCAGATGCCCTATTTTTTTCGGTCACCACATTGGTGTTTACCTGAGTTTCTATCTCCTGCATTTCGTTGGGCAATTTCATGTCGAAAGGGATAGTTTCTTCTGCCATGCCCCTTTTTGAATGCAAGTAATACGAAAGATGAATATGTGCATCTTTTATGTCTTGTGTTTTCTGTTTTGTATTTTGTACTGTTTTTACGGTAAGGGTTACGTTCTGGTTAAATATTTTTTTCGTTTCCCTAAATTCTTTTGAGAAATGCGTAATCGGTTCTAAGTTAGCTTCCCATTCAGAGATTTCTATATCTGGGTGATCAGCTGAAATATTTATATAATCTTTGTATACAAAATCACCTTTATTTATGGGAATAGTAATTGAGATTTCTTTTGTTTTTGTATCTATTTTGTTGTAAGACACTTTGGGGTTTGTTTTCGCGACATTTTCCGTATTTGCACTTGTGATACTCGCATTTCCTGTGTTCGTATTTGCAATACTTGTATTTGCAATACTTGTATAAGAATAAAGCAGGGCGACAATGGATAAAGAGAGTGCTAAAATTTTTCTCAAATTGCGTGCATACTTTGGTAAATAATGTACTGTTTTGGCCATAATAGTAAATCTCCCGAGAATTTTTCTGATATTTCATATTATATTGCAATGTGACAGTTCAGAATTTTTGAAGTTAATCTATCGAGGAGAATTTTTACTTTCTCCCCCGTTCATCCTGAGCTTGTCGAAGGATTTAATGTATTCCTTTAAAATAATAAATTGAAAAACAATAATTTTAAAACTTCAAACACAATTATAATTTATCATATTTTAACTAAAAAGTTGATAGTTAAATTTGCGAAAAAGAAAGACCCATAAAAAATCCCAGCGCTACTCATGACAGTAACGCTGGGATTTTGTTTAAGTTGTTTTGCTTTCTTTAGTCTTTGTCTTTCAAGCCGTATTTTTTTAGCTCTTTTTTGGTTTTCAATCCTTCGTCGTCGAGATCCTTTTTTTCTTCTTTTGATAGTTTGTCATATTTATCTTTTATTTTTTTCTGTTTATCTTTTTCTTCTTCGAGTTTTTTTGCTTCTGTTTCGGATTTTTCTTTTAGGTCTTTTTTCTTTTCCTTTTCCTTTTTGATTTTCGCTTCTATTTCTTTGATTTTTGCTTCAAGTTTCTTTTTCTTGTCTGGGTCTTTTTCCTTGTTTAATTTCTTTTTTAGGTTCGTTAGTTTTATTTTTAGTGTTTCTTTTTTAACGGTACCTTTAACCTTTTTATAGAATCCTACAGGGTCATCGACTATATCGTCGGCTATTTTATCAAGCGCTTCGGTTGTTTTTTCGCCCACTTTTTTTATCAATCCAGAAAGAAACGATCCCGCTTTGTCTTGCATGTAATTCCACGATTTCCAGTTGCCGGTTATGAATGCTACCCACATAGGGTTTCCCCCCGCGCCTACTGCATTAATGTCTGCCCCACGTTCTACCAAGTTTTCTGTAAAATCAAAAACAGCCTGACCCCCGGGTTTGTATACTGCTAAATGAAGGACAGCATCCCCGCGATCGTCTTTTTCGTTAATATATTTAGAGAAAATGAGATTAAAAGCTTCTTTTTTTGCCTTTGTCTTCTCCCCGGCTTCTAAGCCTAGCGATTCTATTTTCTCGTTTACGCTTTTTCTGTATTTCTTTTCAATAAAGTCAAATAATTTTCCCATAACGGGATAGACTGTAGAAAGCGCTGCAGTATGAAGAGGGTTCCTATTAAATTTACCTTTTGACGCAAGAAGCATTTCACCAGTTGTTAATGTGAGGCCATTACCATTTTTTATAATATAATCTACTAGATCAGTTCTTCCTGCTGCAGCTGCCACGTGGATTGGCTTATCTTTTTTTACAGTCGCCTCTTCCATTTCGTCATAAATTTCTTCTTCGTCCATGCCTTTGTTTTTAGCTTTTTCTACTATATTCTTGAATTTTCTATGCGCAGATTTGAAAGCTTTAACCCTTCCAGCTTTTGCAGTTTCAACCAGCTTGTTGTGCAGATCTTCTAATTTTTCTATTATTTCACCTTTTTCTACCGCAGTAAGTTTTTTTATTTCAGGTTTTGCTACTTCTACTGGTTTTGCTACTTCTACTGGTTTTGCTACTTCTCCCTTTCCTTCTTCAGTTTTTGCGTCAGGCATAATCGTTTGAAATGCAAAAAGTGCACTGATTAGTGTTGATAAAAGTATTATACGTTTATTCATTACATCCTCCTTGTGGATTAATGGTTAATAATTACTACTTATTTTTCAAATATCTGTAAACGTTTGTTTTAAAGCTTGTTTATAATTCTTTCTTTAGCTCCTTTTCTTGCGGGGTTTCATACTACACTCGGCCCTTCAATTACAAATATATATTTTTTCACCATGAAAAATCAAGAAAAATTTCAAAAAAATTGTAAGTATTCTCAAAAGCGCCTTAAAATGGGGGTTTTAGGAGGTGAAAAAGTTTTGTTTTTGTGTTAATTTTTGGATAAGCTCTTATGCTGTTTGTCCGGGCTTTTTTGCACCAGTGCTTGTTTTTCGTGTTATATGTTGTTATGTGCCATTTGGAAAGGCTATGGGTGCTATGGGGGTTATTCTAGGTATTTGCCTTTAAAATTTTAATATTGCCGAAATTTGAGCATAATTTTATGGTAGAATCGCCTGAGCCGATTGTGCCATTGGCCTCACGTCTAAAGCGTGCCCATGAATGTTTATCGAGCGTGACTGTTTGTGGTTTGAGTGTAATAAAATGTTCAGAGGTGAGTTTACCTCTTTGGGTGGTAGCTTTTATGTCAGAATTAATTTTATCGCGTGATTTTGGGAGCTCAAGAAGTATATTTCCGGTATTTGTTGCCAAATGTACAGAACCGGTAGAGGGTATTTTTTTGCATGAAGATTTTATAAACCCAGATTCTGTTTCTGCGCAAATACTTTGTATCGAGTCTTGTATTGTTATGTTTCCATATTGGGTTTTAGTGTGTATATTGCCAGTAGACTGCGATATTTTTATGTTTCCATTGGTAACTGAAGCTGCGATATTACCTGTTACCTGGGATATTTTTATTTCACCTTTATCAGTTTGTGCAGTGATATTGCCTTTCAGGTGTTTCACTTTTATGTCGCCATTAGTTGTTTTAAGTATAATATTAATATTATTGGGCACAATAAGTTCATAGTGAACGGGAGATTTTGTTTTTTCGTTTTTATATACTGTTTTTATAGAAATCTGGTTTTTGTTTTTTTGTTGGTCTTGTTGGTTAATGTTTATTTCTGTGTCATTGGGGTTTTCTTTCTTTGAAACCTGTTTAGTTGCTTGAAGAATAATAGAATTTTGCTTCCACTCTGTTTTAATATTTATATTTCCGTATATATTTTCTATAGAAAGGGTTTTGTTTTTTCCCAAAGCAAGTTCTTTTCCAACGGTATGGGCAACCTGTTTGGAAAACACTTTGGAGTATAGGCTTTCAAAAGAGAATTTTGAAATTATTGGAGTAAAAAAAGTAATAATGGACAAAATTGCAGTAAAAGTAAAAAAAGTAAAAAATTTTTTCATAGTAACGCCCTTAAATATTTTATTTTAGTATAGGTGCCTTTTTATGGATATTACAAAAATTAGTAAAAATATTCAAAGTGATCTTATAAAATCTCTTGAAAACACATATCCTGCTATATTTACGATAGTGAAAGAAATAGATAAAAGTGGGGGGCAAGCGTTGCTTGTTGGCGGGGCGGTGAGAGATTTATTTCTTGGTTTAGACATCAAAGATGTAGACATAGAAGTTCATAAATTAAATGCAGAAAAGCTTGAAAGCATATTAAAACAATTTGGTCCGGTTAGTTTAGTTGGTAAAACATTTGGGGTTTTTAAGATACATGGTACTGATACTGATTGGTCTTTGCCTCGAAAAGATGCACAAGGGAGAAAGCCAGAAGTTGCAATTGATCCGTATATGGGCTACAAGGAGGCGTTCTCCAGAAGAGATTTGACGATTAACGCAATGGGCATAGATTTGATCACATATGATTTGATAGACCCATTTAATGGTCTCAAAGATTTAAAAGAAGGGGTGTTATCTACGCCGGATAAAGATAAATTTTTGCAAGATCCATTGAGATTTTATCGAGTTATGCAGTTTATCAGTCGATTTGACATGTTGCCAGATGAGAAACTTACTCATATCTGTGAGAATATGGATATATCACATGTTTCTGTCGAGCGCATAGAACAAGAATTTGAAAAAATGATTCTTAGATCAAAAAGACCCTCTCGTGGCATACGATGGCTCAAATCCATTTCAAGATTAAGCGAAGTTTTGCCAGAATTGTTTGCTGTTGTTGGTGTTGGCCAGGAGGCCTCTTGGCACCCAGAGGGAGAGGTGTTTGAGCATGCGATGCAATGCATAGATGCGGCTGCGGTAATGGGATATGATAATAATAAAGAAAAATTAATTGTTGTGTATGCTGCGTTATGTCATGATTTGGGAAAAGCTATAACAACGCAGGAGATAGGAGGGCAGTTTAAAAGTATTGGGCATGCAAAAGAGGGGGTTAAACTATCAAAAAAATTGTTATCTAGAATAACAAAAAATAAAGATTTGATAGAGGCTGTCGCAAAACTTGTGCGATATCACATGTCTCCTGTGCAATTTATTGCGGCCAAATCAAAGCCGGCTGCATACAAAAGACTTGCCAAAAAACTTGCTCCTGAGGCAACGATGGATATGCTTGCAAAAGTTGCATTGGCAGACAAGCGTGGAAGAAACCCATTAAAGGGTTCGCCATTGCGTAAAAATTTTCCTGCAATAGAAAAATTCTTGAAAATAGCCAGAGAGGCTAAGGTAGAAAAAATTCCAGAGCCGCCAGTTTTGCTTGGCCGGGATTTGATGGAAGAGGTTGAGCCAGGCCCGAAAATGGGAGAGTTGTTAAAACAGGCATATGAGATACAGATCGAAAGGGGAGTAAGAGATAAGCAAGAGCTAAAAGAAATTATTTTACGAGAATTTTTAAATAAAGGGGATGCAGGTCGTTAAAAAGATAAACTATGGAGCAATCTCTTAGTTTTTGTTATTATGGGCTGAGTAATTTGGTGACTTAATTAATTGAAATAGGTTAAAAAATTTTTATAAGGGCAAAAATGTTTAAGTTTTTTATGGGAAATTCAATATGGCATCTGGTAGTAAACACCGATATTGTAAGTAAAATGGTACTTACGGCATTGTTTTTGTTATCGATTCTTTGCTGGACCATATTTTTTTATAAATTGATTTTGTTTGGCATTAAAAAAAGACAGGTTGCGCGTGTTGCAAAGGCTTTAAATAAAGCGACAAGTTTTGAAGAGTTGATATCGGTGGCTGCTAGCTATAAAGATACTTTGCCTGGTTATTTTCTTTCCAAAAATTTTTCTTTTTTAAAGAATATGCTTGTTATTGATCCAGATACTGGCAAAGCGCAAATTGGCCAAAGAGAATGGGATCTTTTTTTGCAGCACATGGATCAAAATATAGAAGATATTGTTCATCATGAGCAGTCTTATTTGCCAATTTTATCTACTAGTGCAGCCATGTCACCACTTTTAGGGCTATTTGGAACTGTTTGGGGGCTTGTGAATGCATTTATAAGTATTAGTCAGAAACAGTCGGCAGATATTGCAACCGTTGCACCTGGTATAGCTTCTGCGTTAGTAACAACATTGGCAGGTTTGGCCGTTGCGGTTCCTGCATTGGTTATGTATAACTACTGTGCATCCCAAGTGAGAAAAATTGATCAGTTGTTTACCGTGTTGGCCGATAGACTCATATTGAAAATACAAAAATACGTTATAAAATAGTGGAGGCTTGATTTATTATGCCAAGAAATATAAAAAGAAGACGGAGAAAAATTACCCCAATAGGTGACATTTCTTTAACGCCACTCATAGATACTGCGTTAACTTTGCTTATAATTTTTATGATAACTGCACCGATGATGCAAAATTCTATCAAAGTACAGTTACCAAAGGGCAAGGCAAAAGAGGCAGATACAGTTAATAAAGAACTACGGGTTGTTATAGATAAAAATTCAAAGATATCTTTAAATAATATTCCCATGGATATTGCGCAACTTGAAAATACTGTAAAAAATATTGTGACGCCTTTGGCAAGCAATAGTAAATCTGGCTCAGATAGATCAGTCTTTGTAGAGGCGCATAAAGATGTTGCGTATGGAAACGTCATAAAAGTTATAGACAAGCTCAAAGATGTAAAAGGTGTAGACAATGTTGTCTTTGTTATGGACACGCTTGGGTAGAAGGTTTACGTTCTGGTCAAAATTAGTACTTTTTTCTTCTGTTTTGCACCTGTTGGGTCTTTTTTTAGTGCTTTTTGTTTATTCGGGGCAAAAATCTACGTACCACGTGAATATAAATAGATCGATACTTAAATCTGGTGCCCCAATAATTTTTATGAACCGGCGCAGGGTGATGCAAAGAAAATCTACATCGCGAGCCAAGACTGGGCCTCGAATTTCTGTGGTGAAGAAACCCAGTGTCAAGCCCAAGAAGACACAAAACTTAAAAACGAAGATTATTAAGAAGCGGGCTAAGCCCAAAAAGCCAGCGGCGAAGACAAAAGTGTTGAAGAAAAAGCCCGAGAAAAAACAGGTTAAGAAAACTAAGAAAATTGAGAAACAAAAAGCTAAGCCCAAAAAACTCGTGAAGAAACAGGTAAAGCCTGAGAAAAAAAGAGTAAGTAAGAAACCCGAGAAAAAACAAGCAAAGCCCGAGAAAAAAGTGTTGAAAGCACCTCTTGTTGTGCCGACACAGAGTACACACACTGTATATACTGGTGAGCAAAAACAGGCGCATGTTCAAGACGCAATTTATATTGGGCAGCAAGAACTGGAGGCGCTAAAAATACAATATGAAATAGAGGCAGAAGTGAAAAAGCATTGGAGGCCACCGGCAGGACTTTCGAAAGATTTATCGTGTACGGTTAATGTGTTGGTAGATTGGAATAGAAAAGCGACGAAAGTACAAGTTGCTCAATCGTCAGGTGTCTTGATCTATGACGTGTCTGCGAGAATGGCAGTCTCACGATTATGTTTGCCAAGTGTCCTAAAGGGGAAAGAGGTACACATAACGTTTAACCAGTGATTTTTGGGATAATATAAATGTGAGTTCGATAATTGGGATGTTAAAAAAGTAACGGGTTACTATACAGGTAAAGAAGCTCTTTCCTCCGTTTTCAATGTTATTAACTAAAGGGAATTTACGTATAGAGTCTCCCATGTATGAATCATTCTCCCCCCGTTCTCCCTGAGCTTGACGAAGGGTATATATTAAAAGATTATTTTTTCTAAAAAGGGTTGCAAAAAATTTTTATTAGTTTATTTTTTCATAAAAAAATATGCTAAGCCTCAATGAAACTTGATTCAAAATACTTGAATAGTTTGTTATATTGCTAAAGATAGACTTATCTTAGAAAAAATAAGCTTTTAATATAAACCCTTCGTCAAGCTCAGGGAGGACGGGGGGAGAGATATTTGCCTTATTTAAGATAAACGTTTTATTTCTTTGTGTTTTTAAAATTTTTGAATTGGTAAATTTTCGCAAAATAAAAATATTGGAGTTTGAGCATGAGATATAATATTTATTTTTTAAAAAATTACTTTTTTAAAACGTGTTTTTTAACATGTGTTTTTTTGGTTTCAAAAAATATAGTAGCTGTTCAAGTGAGTGTGAAAGCAGAGAAGTATGATAAGCTCAAGTTAAAACTTGTGTTGGTGGGTAGAACCAATAAGAAAATAGAAGAAATAGCACAGGTAATCAAAAGAGATCTTGAGTTTAGTGGGCAGTTTGAGGTTGTTGTACCGCAAAAGCAGAGTTGTATTGCAAAAAAAAGTGATATTACCAGACATTTTGAGCCGGAGTGTAGATTGGGGATTTTTTTAACCAAACTGAAAAGAAAGACGTTTGGCTGGCGCCTGTATGATCTTGAGTACGCACAGATGGTTAAAGGTGAGAAGTATATAAAAAAGGGGAAAGATACTAATGGCTGGGCGCATAGTATAGCTGATGCTATTTGGCCTAATCTCACGGGTGAGAAGGGGTTTTTTTCTACAAAAATTGTGTATAGCAAAAAAATTGAGAGAGAAGGGCAAAAGGCTTATAAGCATATTTATATTGCTGACTATGATGGGCACCATGAGAGTTTACTAGTTTCTACTCCGACAGTTAATGTTGCTCCTCGCTGGAATAATGACCCAAAAAAGCCACTAGTGTTTTATTCTGAGCATACAAACAAGAATGTGCGATTGATGGTTGCCGATATGGCTGGCAGAAGAAAAATGGCTTCTAATTTTGATGGGCTTAATATTTTGTCTGCTTTTTCTCCAGATGGAAAACGATTTGCCTATTGCGCCTCTCGAGGCGACGGCGAGTGCCAAATTTACTATTATGATGGGGAATTGAAGAAATTGACCCACACAGGCAATAATATAGCGCCGACTTTTGCAGATAATGGCAATACGCTTTATTTTTGCTCAGATTCTCAGTCAAAATGCCCACAGATTTACAAGTATGATTTGAGCAAGAGAAACGATGGGCGATATAGGCCAGCATGTATATCCCGTGGCGGTTTTCAGGTAGCAACGGTGTTTAGCCCTGCCAAAAATCTTCTTGCGTATGCAAAGATGGTGCAAGGGGTTATGCAAATTTTTGTGTATGATCCTGCGCTCAAGGTCCATGCACAGGTGACGTTTGGCCAAGGGAACAAAGAAGAGTGTTCATGGTCGCCTTGTGGCAATTATATGTTATTTTCAGTGGAGAGAAACAATAAAAGTAGATTAGCCGTCAAAAACCTGCTTACCGGGAGTATGAGATTTATCACAAATGCTGCAAGTAGTTGTTATTACCCGTTTTGGTCGCCTGTTTATAACGATTTTCCTGTTGTATCAAGACAGTGATATACGGGGCGATAGTTCTTTGTATAGGGCTTAAATATAACAAATTTATTGCATATTTTTTGAATATGCGTTATTCTATTAGTAAAGAGGTTGTGTTTATGGAGGCGCTTTTTGTGTGTAAATAATCTTAAAATATAGGTAATAAATAGGTAATAAATAGATATGAAGAAAAAAACGAGAAAGAAGAATCCTTTTAAAGGGGGTCCTAAAAATTTCATTATTGCGACAGTTATTTTTGTTGGTGTAATATTACTGCTTACCAGACTTAATGACATTACAAGAAATGTGAAAAAAGTGACTTATTCTAACTTTTTAAAGATGGTTGAAAGAGGCCAAGTAAAGAAGGTCAGCGTCACAGGACAGGATGTTTTTGGTGAGTTAAAGGACAATTCTAAATTTGAGACGGTTATTGCTTATAACCCAAAAAATTGGGATGTATTAAAAAAACATGATGTAGAATTCGAGGTTGTAAATTCGTCTGGCGGTTTTAGTTTTTGGTACTTATTACCGTTGTTGTCGCTTGTTTTAACGCTATTGTTTATCTGGTATATGTTAAAGCAGGCCAAAGGTGGCTCTAGTGGTGGCGGTGGATCAAGTAATATTTTTAGTATGGGCAAAAGTAGGCATAAGTTGTTTATGCCGACAACCATCAAAGAAAATTTTGATTCTGTTGCAGGGGCAGCTGAAGCAAAAGAAGAGTTAAAAGATGTTATAGATTTTTTAAGAAATCCAGAAAAGTTCAGGCGCTTAGGTGCAAAAATTACCAGAGGTGTATTACTTATTGGTGAACCTGGTAATGGTAAGACGTTACTTGCAAAGGCGGTTGCCGGTGAGGCAAATTGCCCTTTTTTCAGCATTAGTGGTTCTGACTTTATAGAGGTTTTTGTTGGCGTTGGTGCGTCTCGGGTAAGAGATTTGTTTGCTCAGGCAAGAAAGCATGCGCCAAGTATTATCTTTATAGATGAGATTGACGCAGTCGGTCGTCACAGAGGCAGTGGCCTTGGTGGTGGGAATGATGAGCGTGAGCAGACATTGAACCAGTTGCTGGCTGAGATGGATGGGTTTCAGACAACCGGTGAGTCTGTTATTGTTATGGCGGCTACAAACAGGCCTGACGTGCTTGATAAGGCATTGCTAAGACCAGGGCGTTTTGATAGAAGAGTACATGTTCCGTATCCTGATTTGATAAGTCGTGAGCAGATACTTAATGTCCATGCAAAAAATGTAAAGATTGAGCCTGAAGTTGATTTGTCAAAGATTGCTAGGGGTACCCCAGGGTTCTCTGGTGCAGATCTTGCTAATTTAATAAACGAAGCAGCGATTAATGCGTCTAAGAGTAATCAAAAGTCAGTAAAAATAAAAGATTTTGAAGAGGCTCGGGATAAGATTCTTCTGGGTAAAGAAGTTAAAACAATGGTACAAACTCCTGAAGAACTCAAAATGACTTCGTATCATGAGTCTGGGCATGCGTTGGTGACATTATTGTTACCAGAGGATGTTGACCCACTGCACAAAGTGTCTATTATTCCAAGGGGAAGGAGCTTAGGTGTATCACATTCTTTGCCAGAAAGAGATAAATATACTCGAACAAAAAAAGAAATGCTTGCCTCAATTATGGTTGCGTTAGGTGGCCGTGCGGCAGAAGATTTAGTGTATAACAGGATTTCAACTGGCGCCTATTCAGACTTTAGGATGGCTACCGATGTGGCACGTGATATGGTTTGTGTTTACGGTATGTCTGATCTTGGTATGGCTGTGTACAAGCAGGGTGCTGCTGATTTTGCTTATTCTCAAAAAACAGCAGAGAAAATAGATACAGAAGTAGACAAAATTTTGAACCAATGCTATAAAAAATCCAAAGATATACTTGAAAAAAATAGAGATAAGCTTGATACGCTTGCCAATACGTTGCTTGAAAAAGAGACGTTATTTGCAAGTGAGATTTATGATCTTCTTGGGATAGAAGCACGAACAGAACATAAATTTTAAGCTTCAAGCTTGTAAAGCCCTTCAGGGGGGCTTGGTAAAAAAGCGGGAGTAACATGCGACACACGCAAGATATTGGCACAATCAAAATTGACACAATTAAAATTGGTAAAATTAAAAAAGAAATAGAAAAAAGTATCAAGAAGGCAGGAGAAATCCTGCTTTCTTTTTTTGGTAATAGCTTGTCAAAGACTAATAAGCAAGGTATGGGCTTTGTTACTCAGGCAGATCTAGCCTCAGAAGAGTTTTTGATAGAGGAGTTATCAAAAATTTTACCAGGGGTTTCGTTTTACGCTGAAGAGTCAGGTATAGAAGATAATCACAGCGATTACTGTTTTGTGATAGATCCACTTGATGGGACCACCAATTTTGCCCATGGGATCCCATATTTTTGTATATCTGTAGCTTTGACTTATAAAAGCGAGCCGGTATTAGGGTTCGTGTATAACCCATTAATGCATGAAATGTTCTATGCACAAAAGGGTAAGGGCGCGTTTTTGAATGACGAACCTATTAGTATTTCAAGCTTGTCTAACTTTCAAGAGGCATTTTTAGCAGTATGTATCCCTTATGAAAAAAGTACAGAGTATTACAAGCGTTTTATCGACAGCATAATAAAAGTTATGAAGGGTTCTTTTGCGTTTAGACATTGTGGCGCTGCAGCACTTGATCAGGCCTATGCAGCATCGGGGCGGTTTGATGCAATATTTTTTGAAGATATGTTCTGGTGGGATTTTGCAGCAGGGAAGCTGTTGATCCAAGAGGCCGGGGGGACAGTGTCAGATTTTCAAAATAACCCAATTGGACCCAAATCACGGACATTTATTGGCGCAAATAGCGATATGCACGCTATTTTGCTTGACGTTTTCAAGCAATTACAGTAGATTGCAAGCTATGGGCCCAAAGACCCAAAGGACCTGAGAACCAGTTTTTGGGTGAAATGTTGGCTTTTCTGGCTAAATATCGCTAAAAAATTTGCAAAAAAACCGTTTTTAGGGTAATATAAAATATATAAAGCTTTTAAATTGTTTCACATAGTAATTATATTGTAACAGAGGTTTAAGAATAATGTCTAAAATTTGTGCTGTTTGTGATAAAAGGCCGGTTTCGGCAAATAATGTGAGTCACGCGAAGAATAGAACAGGACGTTGGTTGTATCCAAATGTTCATAAAATGCGCTTTGTGTTAGCAAATGATCCAAAGGGCAAGGTAAGACATGCCAGTGTATGCACAAAGTGTGTAAAAGCTGGCAAAATAAAGAAAGTAATATAAGGTAAAATAACATGGCAAATATTAAGTCAGCAAAAAAGAGAGCAAAGCAGACCGAAAAAAAGAGAATTAAAAACTCAAATAGAAGAACAGCGGTTAAAACAGCAGTAAAAAAAGTTTTAGAAGCTATCGAGAAGAAAGAATCTAAAGAGGTAACACTTGAACTTCTTAAAGTTGCAGAATCTCAAATGGCACGAGCTAAGTGCAAGAGAGTTATGCATCAAAATACTGCTTCTCGTAAAATTGGTAGGTTAGCTAAAAAAGTAGCTGAAGCTTACAAATAATTTATACAAATTATTTCAAAAAAATTAAAGAGATCTTGGATATTATAAATCTATCCCAAAGATCTCTTTTTTTGCTCAGATTACATGTTTTTTTGTGTTATTTGTGCGCTTATTTAGGTTTTTCCAAAAGCTCTTCTACTATCTTGAAATAACCATACTTGCGGGCAATAAAAAACGGTGACACATTTTCTTTTTTTGCTTCGTTCATAACTTTATTAAAACGGTATTTTTTCAGTATATATTCAACGGTAAAAAAAGTTCCTGATATCAGTGTGCTCGATACATGTCTTAGAGGCCGCATGATTACACGTGATATTGATTTATTTGTTAGCAAGAAGCTGCTAGGCCCAAAATGAGCACTCATACCATTTGATTTATTAAAGCTTAATAATAAACAAGTTGCAAACATAATAGCGGGCAAGCCCATTGTTCTTTTATTTAATTTAAACATGATAAAAACCTCCAATAAAAATATTATTATAAATTATAATAATTAGTTTACGCTAAAATTTTTATTTGTAAAGTAATTGCTATGATTTACAAAGTGTAATTTTTTAAGGGTATAGTATGGGTAACCTGAGGGCCCTGTCTATGGTGTTAATGCGCTATTGCGCGCGAGAAGGGGTGCCGGGCCTGGCTTGGTAATTGGGGTAATTGGTTGCTATGTGTGGATTTATTTATGGGTCACTATGTGTGGTTAATATTTGTATTTGATCCAGGTTTGCTCGACTGTTCTGAGCCAAACGGGCTGTGATAGATCCCGGGTATCTGGGTTGAATGTTAGGTTGAGCCCCTTAAATGGGTAATTTTTCATTAATTCAAAGTGTTTTAGGATCTTTTCTTTGGTAAAAGGTTTTTGTATTTTGTTTATGGCGTCTATGAGAAGTGAGCTTGCGATATACCCTTCTAAGGAGTTGGAATTTATATCAAAGCCGCGAGTATCCATGTTTTTACGAAACTCTTTTACGATTTCAAGTTGGCTTGTAAATGGGTCAGGGACGACCATGGTGAGCACAAAGCCTATGCCTCTGTTGTTTAGAAACCGTTGGAATGCTTGGCTGTAGAGAAATGAGACGCCAAATAGAACTCTTCCAGAGAAAAAATCTGTGCCAAGCTGAGTGATAAATTCTTTGGTCGGCGAGTGTGAAGAAAAGCATCCAATTGCTTCTGGCATATCTTTTTTTATTTTTTCTATAATGGATTTAAATTTTAATTGTGTTCTTCTATGTGGAAGTCTTAGCCATTTTTTTATGCCAAGTTTTTTTAATTCTTCTATAGCTGCTTGCGCTATTGGTTGGCCGTAAGAGTCGTTTTGGTAAAAGAATGCAAAGCTTTTAATTCCACGTTTTTTTACTAAGTAGTTTATACTGCTTTTTATTTCATCTGTGTAAGAGGCTCTGAAGTTTACTATGTTTTTTATTTCTTTTTTTCTAAATTGTATTGCGCCGGTGTATGGAAATAAAACAGCAATATCTCCAGATTTTACCATATCTAGATAGTGTGCAAGAGTTGGTGTCCCTGTTGGAATTACAATAGTATCTATTTTGTATTTCTTAAAAATTGTTTTTACGTTTGCAAGGGCTAGTCGGGGGATATACTCATCATCGAGTATTAATGGTTTTATTAAATTGTTGCTTTTTGAGGTATTGTTAACAAGGAGGGCTGTTTCAAGGCCTAATTTGTTTTCTCGGCCCAATGGCCCAACTATTCCTGAAAGTGACATAGTTGATCCAAAAGTATAGATGTTTTTTGATTGCATATCGGAGACTTTATGTGCAAGCTTGTAACCAAATACAGGGTTGTAGTTAGTTTGTTTGTAAAGAGAATTTTTTATTCTGGTGTCTCTATTGTAAAGAGTTAAAATGCTTGTGGCTGCAGATTGTCCTATTGTTAGTTCTACAAATGAGTCGTAGAAAAAGTTAAAAAATCTTTTGTATACAACGGTTGGGCAAGAAAGTATGGACCATGTAGCAGCGCCTACTGTATAACCTACAAACTCCATGCCGGAGGATTTTTTAAGAACATCAAGTCTCTTTTCGCCGGATAATACAAATTTTATATTTGGATCATTTTTTAATCGTTTTTTTCTATTTTTATATGTGCAAAATATTTTGTCATTTTTTTCTCCCGGAATTTTTATGGTAAGTGAATCTGGGAGAGTAGAAAAAAATTGGTTTATTGCGTTTACGGTATTTACGTTAGGATTTATTTTATCGATTTCCCAGAACATTACTATTATAGCTCTTCTCATGCTGAAGTTTTTCCAGTGATCGTTTTTTTCATGGTTCCCCCTCAAATATATTACTTTCTCTGGGTTTTTATCTAAAAGAAGAAGGAGTATGTTCAAGAGTTCAAGAGAGTATGGAGATCTACTTATTGCATCGCCTAAAATAATGAAATATACGTTTTTGGGGATGATCTTTAGATTGTCATCTAAGATCTTCATTTTATGTAATTTTATTAAATCTCTAGCCATAGAGTGGAATGCGCCATGCAGGTCGCCCCATACTATGCAGCGATCACCTTTTTTAAGTTTTATTTCTTGGTCAAAGGGGCTTTTTAGTTTTTTGTTTTTTCTGTTTAGAGTAACCTTTTCAAGTAGATTTTTAAAACTTTTTGGGTTCCAGATGGGATCTTTTTTGATGCCTAGTGCAACAAGTATTTTTTTTGAAAATGAAGGTTTTAATGTTTTTTTATAGAAGTTTATAAATAAAGGATCGCGCCAGCTGTTATTTTCTATCTTATAGTCTTGAGTATAAGATAGAGAGTATTTTTCCAGGTCTTTTAAGTTTTCAAATTGGTGGTTATTAATGCTTGATATAAGATTTATAATTGTGATAATGCAAATGCTTAATATTAGACTTATAATTGCGATAATATATATTTTTTTTGTTATTTTCATATTTTCCTCTAAAACTGGTTTTTTATATTAAAAGTGGATACAAAATATAGATAAAGGCTATGATAGATAAAATATACAATATAATTACTGTAATATTTTTTTTATAACCTGAAATTTTAGCGCTAAAAAGGTTAATAATAAATATTACGATGCAGCCTAAGAGAAAAAGAAAGAAAAAAAGATCAGAGATCATAAAATATCCAGTTTTTGGGGCCATATGGTCTATTATAAACCGGTGTGCAATAATGGCTGTTACGGCTGCTACCGAAATTGGTGTTATGTTTGAACGTTTTGGTCCAAAAGGATCGAATGTTAATGTGATTATGGCTATAAAAAATATCATTAAAAGAGGTAGCAATACAGTCATTATGTGTCTTATTCCTATTTTTGCAAAATATAGAGAGAAAATAATTCTTGGATGATGTATTATATTAGCCTTTTTTCCATAATATGTTTTATCTTCTAAAAAACCTGTTGCTACTTCTTTGGCTATTCTTTTCCACCCAGTAGTTTGAATTTTTGGATTTATAACGAAGTCTAGCATTGAAGATTCGAAAATTACATCTGAAGGGGTAAATTGATAGTTTGTTAGAGAAATGCTAAGTCTATGGTCGTCTAGGGGAAAGTCTTTATAATTTAGTGTTGTGTCTAAATTTATTTTCACGTCATAGCGCGCAATTATCTTATCCTTTTCTATTTTTATATGAGGTCTGGATTTTTCTATTATTGTTGCCTTGTCAAATTTAAATTTACTGATCCTTTCTAAAGATACGAGTCTATTGTCAAATTTGAACCATATGGTTAAATCGAAAAGAAAGTTTCCTCGTATGATGTCAAAATTTGGCATATCTTTAATGTATATTCCTACCTCAACGGGGACAGGAGAGCCTTTAAGTGCTGTTATTTTGCTTGGTGTTAACGGTGTTATATCGGGGTATGATTCGTTTGATTTAAAATTTACTAGTGGCTTGTATAGCAAAATAAAGACTATTATAATAAATCCAAAAAATAGTGATAGTTGTAGTAAGGCAGAAGCTTTCATGTTATTTTTTTTAATATTATTTTCTTTTTTCATTTATTTTCTTTTTGTTTTACGTTTTGGTATCTGATCCATCTTTTATCCAGTGTTCTGATCCATGTATCTTTCAATAGCTCTCTCGTTTTTGGATCAAATGATATGTGCAGTCCCTCAAAGTTGTAATTTTTTAAGTTTTCAAAGTACTGTAGCAATTTTTTATTTGTTATAGGCGAGGTTATTTTATCTGTTGCTTGAGCAAAGAGTTTCCCTGCTATGTAGCCTAGAAATGAATGGATGGTTGGGATTAAGCCGGTATCAAGCATTAATTTACAGTGCTCTTTGGCAATTGCAAGATTGCTTTGTTGTGGTTCTGGGACAACTGAGCTTACCACAAAACTGATTCCTCGATTATCGAGAAATTTTTTAAAATTTCTGGTGTAAAGGGCCGAAGGCATAAATATGTAGTGTTTTATGAAATAATCTGCACCAAGAGAGCTAATCAAGCTTTGTGTAGGGAACTGTGCTGAATAGCAGCCGATTGCTTCTGGAGAGAAATCTGCAATTTTTTTTGCAAAGTGATCAAAATTATCTTGTCTTTTAATATGCTCCAAGTCGAGCCATTTAACAATACCGTGTTTTTTTAGTTCTTCATGAAGTTCTTTAATTATGTCTTTTCCTGAACGTTCATAGAAAAATGCAAATCTTTTTACCTCATATTTTTCTATTAAGTATCGTATCAGATTTTTTGCTTCTGTGATGTATTCAGATCGTAAGTTTATGATATTTTTGATTTCTGAAGATCTAAATTTAGGGGCACCAGAAGCAGGGAAAAATGCGGTTATTTTACCCGATAGTATAATATCTAAGTAGCTGGCAAGCGTTGGGGTCCCGGTTGGCATTATTATTTTATTTATCTTATATTTTTCATATAAAGTTTTGATATTTTGTGTAGCTTTTCTCGGTTCATACTGGTCATCTAAAATAAAGGGTATAATTAAATTGGCAGGCTTTGTTTTGTTATGATTTATCAATGCTGTTTCTACTCCTGACTTTATTTCTTTTCCCAAATCCCAATAAATACCGGTTAAGTACATGGAAGATCCAATTTTTATGATGTTTTTTGTTTGTGATATTGGTTTTTTATTTTTTAATTCGAATCCAAACAGAGGGTCATAATTGGTTTGCGTGTAGCCTTTGCTTTTTTTCTCTTTTCTTACATCATGATTATGAAGGGTGAGTATGCTTTTTTGTACTGTTTTACCAACGGTCAATTGAGTAAATGCATCAAAAAAGAAACTGAAAAAATCTTGATATATTTGGGTAGGGCATGCCAAGGTGGACCACTTGGCAGCTCCTTGGTGATACCCTAAAAATTCAAGGCCGTGTGTTTCTTTTATGCTTTCGAGTCTTTGCTCTCCAATAATAATCAATTTAATATTAGGATCTTGATTAAATTCTTTTTGGATTCTGTTGTGGGATAATAAAATTTTTTCAGCTTTTTTGTTTTCAATTTTTTTGTATTCAATAATAAGGGTGTTTGCAAGTGTTGAAAATAGTTTATTTATTTCTTCTCGAAGGGGTATTTTGGAAATCGTGTCTTGCTCCAAAAGGCTTGCCTTTTCTTTTAATTCATGTGCTAAACTAAAGTTTTCCCAGTATTCATTTTTCTCATGGTTTCCTTGGAGGTATACGACATTTTCGGGATTTTTATGCATAAGTAGTACAATAATATTGAGAAGCTCTGCAGAGTAGGGCGAGCGGCTTATAGCATCGCCAATTATGACAATATAGGTGTTTTTGTTTGTTATAGTAAGATCTGCACGTATAAAGCCTAACCTGAGTAACTCTTGTAGATTTCTTTCCATAGAATCAAAAGCACCGTGCAGGTCACCAAATATTATTAATGTATCGCCTTTTTTGACTTTTAGTGTTTTAGTAAGTTGGCTTTTTAAATTTTTTGAAGTTCTATAATCTGTTACTTTAGTTATAATATTTTTAAAGCTATGTGCATCCCAAGCCGGTTTTAACAGACCTATTTTGTTTAACATTTTTCCAAACCATGTAATATGAAAATTTTTTCTAAAAAACTTTTCATATTCAGGATTAACCCAGTCTCTATTGTCACTCTTTACTATTTCTGGAAATTTTTTTGCATATGCCTGTATATCTTGCAGATTTTCAAAACCCGATGAAATAACAGGTGAGTATATTGTTACAGTGAAAAAACTACATATAAGTATGTTTATTTGTAATGCGTTAAAAAATTTTTTCATACTTCTCCTTTAATTACAAAAAACTTATGTATCTAAAATAAAGGGCTTAATATATACGTTGTGGAAATAAAGGTAAATATGTATAACAATATTGCTAACATGTTTTTATAAAAGCCACTAATTTTTCTAGAAAAAATATTTATAAAGAATATTGCGCATGTCGAGGTTAAAAATAGGAAGAATAGTTTATCTGATATCATGAATGAACCAGATTTAGGAGACATACTCTCTATAACAAAACGGTGTGCAATGACGGCCGATATTGATGCGACGGAAATGCCGATGATGCTTCCTGCATCGGGCCCACTAGGATTAAATGCCAAAGTGAATACTGCAATAAAGAATATCAATATCAGAGGGATTAATATGGTTATAACGTGCCTGATCCCAGCCCTGGAGATGTCTATAGAAAATACTGCCCTAGGGTGAAAGCGTGTTGCTCTTGCATCGTGAGGGTTAAGCGTATCTTTTATAAACCCGGTTTTTACCCATTTGTTTATTTGCTCCCAACCTGCTAGCTTAATATCCTCATTTATCATAAAATTGGATTTTGACGATTTGAAGATAGCCTCAGAAGGTGATAGATGATAATTTGTGAGTGAGAAATTTATTTTATGATCATCAAATGGGAAGTTTTGGTAATTCATTGGTATTGAAAATTTTACTCTCATGTCATATGAGGCAAGCAGTTCGTCTCCTTCTATTCTAGTATAAGGTCCAGATTTATGTTTTATTTCTCTCGTGTTGTCGAATGAAAATTTATTTATTCTATCCAATGGAATCAATATTGGGTTAAATTTAAACCAAACAGTTAAGTTTACAAAAAAATCCCCAGTTGCAAAGTTTGCTTGGGGAATATCGCGAACATATAGGCCAACAATAATTGTTGACGGAGAACCTCCAAAGCTTATAATTTTTTGTGGAGTCATAGGTACAATTGTGGGATACTCATCGGTTGAGGTAAAGCTACTTAGAGGCTTTGCTAGCACCCATAATAATATAACGCTAAACGTAAATAATAGAATTAATTGTAACTTTTTAGAGCCGGTAAATTTCCTGTTATTTTCTTCCTTTTTTTCTTTCCCAGACATTTTTCATCCCATATATTAGATTGTTTTACTACTTTTTTATCTCCTTCTTTTTAACAAAATAATCGTATTATTTAAGCGTATAAGTCAACTATACATGTATTTGTTACTTAAAACGCTTAACAAACAGGGCTTTTTGTAAAAACACTCAAAAAAAATCCCCGGATTTTTTGTCCGGGGATTTTTTTTAAAGTTATTTAGGTTGCTCGTAAATCACGAGTGATTTGTTAGCACCAGCCAAAGAACTTCTTTTTCTTTTTTATTTTCTTTTTTGTAAGACCAAGTAATCTGCAAGGTGGCCACCATCTTCTTATTTTTTTAGCGATTTTTCTTGTAGCTTTTTTAAAGTAGATTTTTACTGTGAAGTAACTTGCAATAGCAGCACCACTTATTATGGCAACAGGAAGGACGTATCTTTTTAGAATGCTTCCCATTCTTCCCCAGTTGAACCATTTGTTGTTTTCTTTATTCTTTTTTTCTAGTTTTCGTTTGAATTCTTTCTTTACGCTTTCATTGAAAAATCTGGTTGCTTCTTCTTGCTCTCTTCGTTCTTTTTTGCTAAGTTTTACCTGTTCTTTGTCTGTAAAGCGACCTTCAACACTATTATTGTTGTTTACGATAGGCTCTTTGTCTTTATAGAAGCTATCTAGCTTATCAAGTTCTTTTTTTGTTGGTTTCTTGCTTACAACTTTTTTTGGAACTCTAAGTGCATTTGATGGTTGGAAGGTGTTTTTAGGCTTCTTTTTGTTTTTCTTTATAAGTTTGTCCCACTCATCCTTAGAGAGGCCTTGAACTTTACAAAAAGGACATTCATTTTTCTTTGTAGATTTAAGTTTATTTTCTATGCAGTTTTTATGGTAGTGACGGCATTTGCAGAAAGAAAGTTGCCTTGTGTTGTTTTTATCTAGGATTGGATTTTTGCAAACCCCACAATTCATTATTCTTTTTTGTTTTTCGAGTTTTTCGTGTGATTTGCAACATGCAGAGTGAACCTTTCCAAACCCAGGTTTTATCGTAGTTTCTTCTCCTTCTACGTTTTCTATGTTGTTGTCGCAGATTATGCATTTTTCTATTGGCTTAGGCTGAGAAGGTTGTGGTAAAGTATTTGGCTTTGGTTTTGGTTGTGGGCTAACAGGCTTTTTTGCCTTGATTTTGGCAACATTTTTCTGCAAATTGTCCAATTTTTCTAGCATGTCTGTAACTAGCTTGTTTACATTTTTTTTGCCCAACGTTGGTGCCTTTTGCATTATTTTATTTCTTAAGTTTATTATTTTGCTTGTTAGTGTTTTTTTAGTTTGACCATTCTTTCCCGTTCTTCTAGCATCCAAAATATCTTTTTCAAGCTTTTTAAGATCTTGCACTACTGATTTTAGTGCGAATGCTTGTTTATATTTTTTTGTATTATGTTTTTCATGTTGACAATTCCGATTACATAACGGGCATGTATGTTTTCCAGTGCGGAACCATTGTTTCAAACATGCATCGTGATATATGTGTCTATTCTCGCTATTTTTTGCTCCTGGACACTCAAGGTCGATGATATCATCTTCGTCTTTAAACTTATCGGTACAGATACAGCATTCGTCTTTTATTTCTTCATTATTGCTGCCATTGTTCATACACATCAATGGTGTACTTGCAAATAAATTTATTGACAAAATAGCCAATATCAATTTCGAAAATAGATTTTTGTTCTCCATTTCGTTCCTTTTGGTTATAGGGTTATATAAAAATATTCCAAATTATTAACAAAATTATTAACAGGTGAAGGCGAGCCTCCAAATTTTCCATTTTACTTACTTATTTGCTTAAATAAGCTCTTTTTTAGTCTTTCTTAAGTATTTACTTTTTTCATGCAACTGTCAAACGCCCTTTATTTGCTGCAACTGGGAGCTTTTAAATATAAAGAAGTTTTCTTTTCTTCTTTTTAAACACGGATCCAAAAGTAGCAGGTCTCCACTGGGGTTTTCTTTTTTTTCTCATAAGTATCTTTCTGAGTGAAATACCCATAACGCCTAAGCCAAATAAGGTCATAATCCCAGGGATGACAAATCTTCTGGCTAAGATATTTGCAAAGCTTCTTGTTTTTCTTGGTTTAGTTGTTTTAACTGGCTTATTTTGGGTAGTTTGCGTAACGTCTTTTGTTTGTAGAACTTTTACATTCTTTTGGGTTTTGGTTTGTTGTGGTTGCGGTGCTTGGGATTCTGTTTGTGGGGCGCTTGTGTTGTTTGTGTTTGCTCCGGTGTTTACCATTAAAGGTGGAACTTTTCCAGGTTTACTTGGGCCGTTATCGTTCTTTTTGTACCCTGCCCTGGGCTTTTCGACGGGTTTTTTACCAAAAAAGAATGAGAGAACAGAAGAAGTAAGCGTTCCAATTA
>JBHPCA010000007.1:0-43889 GCA_042576225.1 Candidatus Babelota bacterium | reverse complement strand
GGAGAACGGGGGGAGAATCATTTTTTGGGTTATTCTTACGTGGTTTGTTAATTTTCGGATAAGTTCTTACTTAAAAATTAGTTTTCGGATAAGCTCTAATACAAAAATCAGCATCTTAGGGCAACAAGAGACAGCAGATAATAACTTGTTTACATAAGTAAAAAATTTATTATTTCGTTATTACTCGACTTTATCAGCTACAACAATAAGTTCTACACTCTTTGCTTCAGAACCGCTCTTGTCTTTTTTAACTATTTCTACAGTTGCTGGCTTACCCCACTCTGTTTTTACTGTTGGGTTAACCAAATCTTTGCCATCTTGAGAAACTTCTAAAGAAACTTCTACCTGATTCTCATCTTCTGACAAAACTTTTGCTTTTACGGTAATATTATCTGCTACAAAAATACCTTCTTTGTCACTTGACACTATTGCATTTTCGATAATAACTTCTTTGTCTTGCACTTTTAATGCAATATTCAAAGAAGCATCTGCAAACGAAAGTACTGGGACTAAGCAAAGACACGAACATACTATTTTTTTGAAATCCATTATAATATTCTCCTGCTACATTAAAATGTTAATCAAGCTGCCACCTATGTTGCCATAAGACACTTTTATTTTTTATTACTATAACAGAAAATTGATTAAAGAAAAAATAAGTTAAGCGAAAATAAGTTAAAACCTGGCTATGCCAACTCTTACTTTTTTGCTTTGAATCTTTTTGCCATTTAAAGCACTTACAACTTTTTTAGCAAACTTAGATGGCACAACAACAAAGCTTCTTTTTCTGATGACACGAACACGCTCTACGTACTTACGATCAATAGCTCTCGAGTTTAAAACATGCGCCATTATTTCATGTCTTTCTACTCCATCTTCAGAACCAACATGCAAAACAATTTCGCTCATATCCGGACCTTGCTCATACCTTTGACTAGAACCTTTCTCGCGTCCACGTCCGCGGCCACCACGGGCTCTATCACGTCCACGCCCGCCAAAACTTCTGCTGTTTCCACTGCCATAATCTGATTCTAAACTAGAGGTTGGAATTTCTTCCGCGTTTTCGTATTCTTTCAAGAATTTATCTGACAACAAGTTTATCGCAACATCAACAAGTTCATCTTTTGGAAGCTCTTTTATTGCTGATTTTAACGGATCAAGTACGCCATTTAATGTACTACTCAAATTGCCTGACCCCTCACAAGAACCTTTAGAAGAATTATTAAAATATTCTATTGCTTTCCCAACTCGTGCACCAACAAGATCTTTAAGAGACGGAACATTAAACTTCTTAATATCTATACCAAACTTGCGAGATAAACTGTTTACGATTCTCACTTCCCGGCTTGATATAAACGTTATTGCAACACCCTTTTTACCAGCCCTTCCAGTACGTCCAACTCTATGAACATAACTGTCTTGATCTTCTGGTAAAGAATAGTTAACAACATGAGTAAGATCATTTACGTCTATACCCCTTGCTGCTACGTCTGTTGCAACTAAAATCTCACAATCTCTCTTTTTAAATTTTTGTATCACTTTATTACGCATTTTCTGATCCATGTCACCATGAAGCGATCCTGCGTTATATCCTTTTTTAGAAAGCTTACTTGCAATATCTGCGCATAAAAGTTTTGTCTGACAAAAAATAATACCATAAAATTCTGGCTCTTTATCTATAATTCTACAAAGAACTTGGAACCTGTATTTCATGTTCGAAACACAAAAGTACTGCTCTGTATTTGAATTTGCAACGTTTTGTCTGACCACCCTTACAGATACAGGGTCTTTCATGTGAGATTTTTTAAGATCATCTACGCCCCGTTTGTTGGTCGCTGAAAAAAGCCAGATCTTTCTCTCTTGGGGCATTTTTGACAAAATAAACTCTATGTCCTGCCTAAATCCCATATCAAGCATAGTATCTGCTTCATCAAGAACAAGCGTCTGCAAGTCGTGCAATTTTAAATTTTTTCTTCTAATATGGTCATTTACTCGTCCTGGCGTACCAACAACAATGTGAACGCCCTTTCTAAGCTGCGATATCTGCCTTGTTATATCAACACCACCATAAATTGGCACAATAGACAAACCTTTGCAAAATTTAGCTGCTACAGCCAAACTTTCTACAATCTGTAGCACAAGCTCACGAGTAGGAGCTATAACCAAGGCCTGAACCCCCTTTTTGCTCACATCTACCTTGTGAACCAATGGGATACCAAACGCTAACGTTTTACCGGTCCCAGTCTGTGCCTGGCCATGAAAATCTTTATTTTCGCCTGAAACAAGCATTGGGATAGCCTTTTGCTGAATCTCCGTAGGAGTTGTAAACCCTACGTGATCCAAGGCTTTGATAATATTTTCTGATAATCCGAAATTTTTAAACTCATTCATACTCTAAAATCCATAAGTAATAATTTTTATAATATTTAAATAAAATGTGATAAAATCTTCAAAACTGTAAAATAGTCTAAATTTTAGAAGAACACCCTCCAAACGGCGCATCTCAAAAGATACTTCCGACCTAGACATTTTCAGAATACCCCAAATTTTTCACATTGTCAATATATATTTAAAATAATTAATAAATTTTGTCCCAATTTTGTCATAAACAACCGGATGACAGTCTGGGGGGATAAAATCCATAAAATAGCTGTTTTATTTGTCAATTAACAAATTTCGTGCTATTATAAATATGTACTTATTTTAATATTATTAACCCTTTAACCGCCTATTTGCCAGGCATTTCGCCAGGCATTATATAACAGGATTTATATGTCTAAAGAACTTATTAGACCGGAACAGTATAGAAAAGCTAATGTTTCAGTTGAAGAAATCGGAGCAGAACTAAATGAAGAACAAATTCAGGAACTCTCAGAACTTCTTGAGGGTATTTTTGATACGCTTCAAACAGGTAAACTTATAACTGGAACAGTCAAAAAAGTAGACTCTGACGGTGTCCTAGTAGATATTAACTACAAATCAGAGGGCTTGATTCCTAAATACGAATTTGCTGACCATGAGCTTAAAAGCCTTAAAGCCGGTGATTCTATCGAAGTCATACTCGATGAGCTAGAAAGCGTCGATGGAAACGTCATTTTATCTTATGAGAAAGCAAAAGCATTAAAAGCATGGGATGAGATTACCAAGCTCAGCGAAGAAGGCAAACCAGTAGAAGGTTTTGTCACTCATAAAGTTAAGGGTGGATTAAGCGTTGATATAGGGATTCCAGCTTTCTTGCCTGGTTCACAAATAGACGTACAAAGAATTACAGACTTTGATAAATTTGTTGGACAAAAAATAACGGCCAACATCATAAAAATAAACAAAAAACGTGGAAATGTCATAATTTCGCGTAGAAAATACCTCTCAGATCAAAGATCAGAATCGAGAAAGAAAATATTAGACAAGTTAAAAGAAGCTGATGTAATACAAGGAATTGTAAAAAATATCACCAATTATGGAGTATTTATTGACATTGGCGGCGTAGATGGGCTTCTCCATATAACAGATATGACATGGGGAAGAATATCACACCCAAGTGAGATGGTAAAAATTGGCGATCAAATAACTGTAAAAGTCCTCTCATTTGATAAAGAAAACGAAAAAATATCACTTGGCCTGAAACAATTAACAGAAAACCCTTGGGAAAAACTTGCAAAAGATCTTGAAGTTAATTCTCGAGTTAAAGGTAAAATATCAAGCATTACAGATTACGGCCTTTTTGTTGAACTTAAAAAAGGTGTTGAGGGACTTGTTCATATATCAGAAGTTTCTTGGACAGACAGGATTAATGACCTTCAGAAGAAATTTAAGGCTGGCGACGAGGTAGAAGTACTTATCGTATCACTTGATCCAGAAAACAGAAGAATGTCTTTGAGTATCAAGCAACTTGAGCAAAATCCTTGGAAGTCAATCAGTGATAAATTCAAGGTTGGAGAGAAAATATCAGGCACAATCAGCAATATAACAGATTTTGGTATATTTGTTCAGCTTGTTCCTGGTGTTGACGGCCTTGTACACATTTCTGATTTATCATGGACCGAACATATCAACCACCCTTCAGATATTTACAAAAAAGGTGGTTTGGTAGATGCTGTAATACTCGGCATAGACGAAGGCAATAAGAAGATCTCTCTTGGTGTAAAACAGTTGACAGAAGATCCATGGGAGCAAGTAAAAGAGAATTACCCTGTTGGGTCAATCATCGAAGGTGAAGTTTCTAAGACAACCAACTTTGGAGCTTTTGTAAAGCTTCCCGAAGGTGTCGAAGGACTTGTCCATATATCAGAACTCTCTGATCAGAATGTAGAAAAAGTAGAAGATATTCTTAAAGTTGGCGACAAAAAACAGTTTAGAGTTATAAACTTAAATAAAGACGAACGCAAACTTGGACTGAGCTTAAAACTTCAGCCTACCGTTCGACAAGCTCCTGCTTTCGCCAAAACTACAGCTGGAAAACCGAGCAAGAAAAAAGAAGGAAGAGAGCACAAAAAGGCACCAAGAACACAAAGACCTCATGTAACACATAAACCTTCATCAAAACCTAAGAGTGCATTGCAAATCGCACTTGAGGAACATGCAGCTAAAAACAACAAAGATAAATAATAGTTCTTTAGTAAAGATATGGCCACGGTGTAAATAACCGTGGCCTTTTTAATAAAACAATAAGGGAAAAATCCATGGTAGAAAAAACATTTGCAATAATCAAACCTGATGCAGTAAAAGCAAAAATTTCTGGAAAAATTATTGATCTTATAGAGCAAAACGGCTTTGATATTCTAAAAATAGAAAAAATCCAGTTATCAGAAGATAAAGCCAAAAAGTTCTATGCTGTACATAAAGACAAGCCCTTCTTTCAAGAAGTAATTGATTTTATGTGCTCAGGGCCGGTTATTGTAATGGCTTTGGAGAAAGAAAATGCAATTGCTGACTGGCGTAAGCTCATGGGTGCGACCAATCCTGAACAAGCAGAAGATGGCACAATAAGAAAACTATATGGCACAAACATAATGGTAAACTGTACTCATGGATCAGATGCTGCAGAGACTGCAAAAACTGAACTTGGAATATTTTTCCCTGACTTGGGATAAACACAGATTAAATTTTTAATTCAAAAAACAAAAGCCCCGCTTTTATAGATAATTTTAAAGCGGGGAATAAATTTCGCTTCGCCTGAGAACCCAGCATCTACTTTTTTTGCTTTTTCTTTTTCTTAATTTTCTCTTTCTTGCCATCTTCTTCAGCAATTTCAGACATTTCTTGGATAATTTCTTGAGCCGCTTCTTCAGCTTCCTCCTGCCCTTTCTGCTCTACCTCATCTTTTCTGTAGATATTGCAAACTTCATCCAAAATACCGTTTACAAATCGATAAGCATCTTTCTCAGAAAAACATTTTGCAAGCTCTATCGCTTCATTTATCACGATACTTGAAGGCGTATCCGTGTGTTTTAGCTCCCAGATAGAAAGACGCAGCACTAACTTGGTACATACACCTATGCGATCAAGACGCCAGTTATCCAAAAGAGGCTCTATAACCTTATCCAGCTCTTGTCTTTCTGCAACTATACCTTTGGCAATCTCTAAGGCTTCACTGTTATCAGGAATACCCAGATTCATCCCCCTATTGAAATTATCAACTATAGACTCCAAAGAAACCGAATATTCAAAGCTTTCTATAGCATATATTAAGTGAAAAATAAGGGATCTTATATCACGTCTAGAAAGTTTTTCATAACAAAAGTTATTAGGATTATTAGAAAAATTATCTTTATCAGATAAACTCATGTAATTCTCTACTCCCTTCTTAGGATTTTTTTACACGCTCAACATACTCTTTTTTACGCGTATCTATCTTGATCACATCTTCCTCATCAACAAAGAGAGGAACCTGAACCACAAGCCCTGTCTCCAAAGTAGCCGGCTTTGTCCCCGCACCTTGAGCTGTATCACCACGCACCCCAGGCATAGTCTCTTTAACTTCAAGCTCTATGAATAAAGGCGGGTTCACTGCTATTGGTCTTTCATTAAAATACAAAATTGTGTATATCTCTTGCTCTTTTAAGTAACCTTTTACTTCTTCTATTTGATCTTGGCTCAAAGCTACCTGATCATAATTCTCTTGATCCATAAAATTAAACAGGCTGTTATCCTGATACAAATACTGCATATCTTTATACTGCAAATCAGGCTGCGAAAACTTTTCCCCAGACCTGAAAGTCTCTTCCCTTATAAGGCCTGTTATCATGTTTTTCATCTTTGTACGCAAAAATGCACCGCCTTTACCTGGCTTTACATGGACATACTCAAGAACCATATACGGCTCATCTTTAAATAGAATCTTTGCACCTTTTTTAAAATCAGACGTTGAAATCACTAAAGTCCTCCCAAAACATCTAAAATGTAAAACCTAAAATTTCACTTATATTTCTTACCTTATTATAAGAAAAGCCCCAAAAAAAAGCAATATCTATGTTTTACTTCCTAGCCAAATCCCCTTTAGATAAAGCAAAAAACCCTCAAAAACTGCTTGCCAAATAGCAATAAAGCCATATCGCCCAACTACAGGGCAACTTAGGGGCCTTTTGAACTAAGCCTACAAATACGGTATAATATAGACACTTATAATAAAGTTTAAAAATATGATATAAATACAAAATAATGGGGGATCCATGAAAATAGCAAACAAAAAAACGAAAAAGCTTGCCGCTTTGGTACTCGCAGCTTCTATAATGGCAACTGCTGTACCGATGCAAACAAACTGCGGTTGCTTAAACCTTTGTGGCCTTTTTAGAAGAACACAGCCAACCGTAACTCAAACATTAGGAAAATTTCTTAAAAGTAAATATGGTATTAGAACTTTGGCATACTCACTGCTCATTGGCGGCGCATTCTCATCGTTCTATAAAAGAGATAGAAAAATTAAAACAGGACCTAAGTCCTATTTTCCATTCTACTTCAATAATTTAGGAAGCACGCTACTAAGTATAACTGAAAATAGTTTATTCTTCGTGTTCCCACTTGCAGCACTTATAATGGGTAAACGCAGAACAAAAAGAATAACAAAATACATTCAAGATAAAGTAGATGGCTGGTTCCCTGAGGATCCAGAAGATTCACAAGAATAAGCCCATTTTGGGGATAACACTTAATTTTAAAAGCCGTGAGTTCTTTTTCTCGCGGCTTTTTTCACGCCTTAAAAACCCCCTTAAAAACAAGCCTCTTAACAAAAAACCCATAAAAACATTCCAAAAAAGGCCGCATATATAATAATAATAATAATAGAGTAGTTATTAAAAAAACCTAACCAAATAGGAGACGTAATGAATATAAAAAAATACCTCTTAGTGTTACTATTTGCTTTTTCTAGTCTATATGGTACCAAAATATCCAATGTCGCAATATTTCTAGAAAAACAAAAAAAGTATGGTTCCCAGGAAGAAAACACGCTTAAAAAAGAATATACCCTCGGCGCTGTGCTTTCAAGTCTCATCAGCGCCATTGAACAAAATGTGGAAATTATAATAGTATCAGAACCTCTGGCAAGAGCATTAATAACTTTTACACAAATACCAAAAACGATTCTTTTGGCCCAAACACTTCCAGGTGTACAGATGACAGAGCCGGCAGACTCCCAAAAAAACACGACAAAAAAATTCCTAAACGATATAGGCAAAAAATGGTCTGTTTACAAAACCCCAAGCAAAAGCTTTGCTATTCTTGTAAGAGGCCCATCCCCAAAAATTAAAAACTTAGGATTAAACAACGATTTGCGTAACTATAAAATTAAAAACAAAAAAGAATTTCTTGATACTTTTTCTAAAATATCTTCATTACGTGGAATTAACTTAAAAGAACTTTTATATATTTTTAAGGGTAACTACCCAAAAATAGTCTTTATAATCGGCCATGGCTTTCCATCTGTGGTAGAAAAAAAATCTAAAGAAGACGTAACCATTACATTTGGAACATTTGCCAGCCTCAATTATAAACAAAACGCAGCTCTCCTTGAAAAACTCAATAAATCAGGCTGCTTATTTGCATACTACAATACCTGTTATGTAGGCGGCCAAAATGTCTTCTTTCTCAATAAAAAAGTTAACCAAACAACTGGTATGCTTGAAAAGATACCGCTTAATTTCCCAATTATGATAGGCGCGTTTTCCGATACCCCAGCTTTATCTACCCCCATAAAACTTAATAAGTTTTTTGCAAAACTCCAAAATTTCTTTTACAAACGTAAAATAAAAGTAGAACCCTGGATAAAAGAGCCATTTAAAGATATAGCAAAGACCATATCCGGAAAAATCTTAGAAAATACACCCTCTATTATTTTTCCTGGAATGAGGCAACCCATTAAAACAATAAAGGTAGACAATAAAGTTTTGGTTATAACATATCCATTTTTGCTCCATCATGAGTTAAAAGTGGTTGAAAAAGCCCGAAAAAAAGGTAAAAAAATTAAAGAGACTAAAACAGCCACGCCCATAGATATAACGGGGAAAGAAGCCGTAGCTCTATTCCCTATGCTCCTCATGGTCCCTCTCAAAGTTAAGGGCTCTTATGCCCCAGCACGTTTAGTTTCCATGATTTCTGGAAAAGCACACCACTATATAATCGAGATTGATGCAAGAAAAATAACACTTGGCAACTTTATCGCAGGAATGTTTGGAAGACTTAAAATTGCATCTCCTAAGCTATTTTTCATAGATAAACTTATATGCAAATATTTTGATGGGAAAATAGTAGATATTAAAAACTTGATTGTAACTAACACTGGAGGAATAAAAAAGGACATAACATTAAACGGAGTCTATCAATATCAGAATATATGGTATTCCTTTGAATATAACTCAAAAACTAAAGAATTTGGCTTTAGTAAGTTTGACAAACAAGAAACTGTTCTTGGATTAATTCAAGAAGCTATTAAACAAACAACACCACCTTTCCCAGCTGTTTTACTCGAAGCTACTGGTGGCAGGGAAAGTGCGGAGCAGTTTAAGAAAAAAGTCTACAAAAAACTGGGCATACCACTGAAAAAGATCAAAAAAAAGAAGTAAGCAACAAAAGTTAATAACGCAGCAGATATTACGTACGATTATGCTACGAGATCTGCTGCGTTACTTTATTTCTTAATGCGAACTCAAAATAAAAAGACAAAAAATAATTGCCTAATTTATACAAGGTGTTCTCCCCCCGCTCTCCCTGAGCTTGACGAAGGGCTTACATTAAAAGCTTATTTTTTCTAAAAAAGGTTACAAAAAACTCTTTGTAGCTAATTTTTTCATACAATAAATATGCTAAACTCTATAAAAACTAATATAAACCCTTCGTCAAGCTCAGGGAGAGCGGGGTGGTAAGTTTTTTACCTACATAAGAGCCTTTATTTTGTTACTTTTTAAAATATTTCAAATCTCGAGTTTGCGCTTCGTACAATTATTTCAAGAAATCAAACACGATTTTTGACCACTGTTCCATCTGGTTGTAAAATTTCGCACACTCGTCAAGCGTTAGCAAAAAACCACTTTGTAGTTCTTCTTTGACCTGTATTTGGTCACAGTCACCTTCAAGTAAATACACAAAGCCAACGTGCACTTTGCCCACGTCGTTAGAATCATCATTCAAGACACCCAAAAATTTTATGTCAACATTGCCGGAGTAATCTACTTCTTCATGAAACTCTCTAGTAGCCCAAGAGGCAATATTGGCATCTTTGATATCTTCTTGTCTAATGTGCCCGCCGATTCCAAAAGAATATTTACTTTTGAGTCTAGTCTCGCTTGCTTTTGCCTTTCTTTGCATTAAAAAATATCTGTCTTGGTGTTTAAAAACAAGATAAGGGATAATTTGCTTATATGCAAAATCGTTTTCCATGAGCGAGCGTGGTTTAAACTCTTTGTGCGCCATTATTGTCTGAACAAAACCATGTCCACATGTGCTTGTTGTGTTTTTTTGGGGAGTTTCAAGCCGTGGCTTTGCAAGCTGGGGCTTAGCAAGCCTAGGCTTTTGGAGCTGTGGCTTTTCAAGCCCTTGCCAAGCGCCTTCAGGGAATAAGTAATCCCGTTTTACGACAAGTATTTGTTCATCGTTCTTGATGATAACTTTTTGTTTCAAATTTTGTTTTTGCATGGTCATTGAGCGTTCCTTCTACCGATAAATCATCTTTAAAACCGTTATTTTTAAATACACGCATTGAGTGTTCTTTTTGTCTGCCTCTGTTCCAGGAGTTAACAGGGGTTAAATAACCAACCACACGGGTATACTGGCCAACAATTGGTGCACTACAAATAGGGCATACTTTGGATGGGCCAGCTATGGTCGTATGGTCATTTTCACATTTGCAGAAATTATAGTTAATCGCAAAATGCTCACAGCCAACTTTGATAGAATAGGCGATTAGTTTTTTCATCTGATCTTTATGGGTAAGTTTTTCGCCAATATTCAAGTGTGAGATGCCACCACCGGTTAATACTTTTGAAAAGGCACCATCAATTTCTATGCGATTTGCTACATCACAATCTACCCATAGAGGCACAAACTGGTTTGAATATATTTCATAATCCATGTCATATAAAATCTTATCTTTTTTGGCCAATTTAACAGCCAAACTTTCACCGGGTACCTGTTCTATGTTGAACATACAACCATATTTTTTACTGCATTCAGTTGCGTATCTTTTTATTTCTTCTAAAATCGACTTTGCCAACTCTTTACCAGAATTAGTTAGTATAGAATAACCCATCTGTTCAAGACATTCGCAAACACCACTTACACCAAACGTACTGAATAATCTATCAATGCTTATTATTCCACGCTGAATAAACGGCAAGAAATTTGCATCAACCCTTTTTTGTAACAACTTTCTGTGCGCCAACAATGTCTTTGTTGCCATATCAAGTCTGTCTCGAACAATTTTAATCAGATCATCGTAAGAAGTGGCAATTTTTCCAAATCTTGCCAAATTAAGCGTCACAACCCGGTGTGAACCTAATGACACGCCACCGTTTCCAAAACTGTCTGTCCCAGCCAAATCAAGATCGTTAGTTAACCTGCAGCAACTTGCAATTTTATTACCTGAAGAAATATAAATATTGAAACAAGCCTTATCAAGATTAATTTCTGAGAAATACTCTAACGCCTCTTTGTCTATAATTTCGTCTTTAGAATCAACCCGAAGATTAAGCGTCACCACAGGAAATCTATACGGCAAACCGGTTGACGGGTCACCTTTGTGGAACCAATTGCAAAATATTTTCTGTACTTGCCAAATGACATCAAAATCTGGCTTAGAGCCATCAGGAAACACATAGCCCTTAAATAAAAATTCCAGATTTGGCCTATCAAAAATAGAAATATTAGTAAATGGTGACTGGTGAGAGCTTCTTAATTTTTTGTTAAGCGTGTGAACCAACGACTGAAAATCATTTTCTATTTCTTTTCTCACAGCTTTGTCAGCAAGATCAAGATTCTCTCTTTTGACAAAATAAGAATAACAAACTAGAAGATCTCCAAGTGCAACGGCTCCGGCAATCTCTTGAGCCATCTCAATGGTAACCTCTTTTACCTGGTCCATAAAAGAACGTTTTCTTTTTGGAGGGTAAGACCTTAACTGCCCCCAATAGTTTCCCTTAGAAAGCAAAAAATCAACCGACATGGCCCAACAATAAGGTATCTGCAGCGAGGTGCTGTCATGAACGTACAAGTCACCTTCCCATATCGATTTTAATATTTTGTCAGCCGTTTCTTGGTCATGACTCTGTTTTAAAATATTGTAGATATCATGATACCCAATAATTTTTAAGTGGCTCTTGGTCATCTCTGAAAAATAATTTCCGTACGATCGACTATCCTGCCCATAGTTTGCGTTGTTATCAACAGTCATATCGATTACACTCTCTTTGAAGTATCTATCTGAAAGCGCAGAAACATCTAGATGCCCTTTAGATATTCCCTCAAGTTTCAAAAATCTCTCGTCAATACTCGCATATAACTGTTTAAAACTATCACTAAAAGCAGAAAAACCCATTAGCTCTTCCATTCGTTACCTCTTTTCATAAAAACTCTTTGATTCGATGATGCAGGCCACCCTTCTTGATGCAAATCTTTTCTATACGGCCCACATACTACCATACATATATTTTCCAACAGCTCATCTGGCAAAATCTCAAACTCTCTCCCGGTGTACATTGCAATAGGTTTATTTATTTCCTGTTTTACCGTTTTGCACATATGCACAAGAAAATCCAACTGATCTGTTGGCTCACCTCCAAGAAAAACAACATACTCTGACAAATTGTTAAGCTCAGAAATTTTCTTGACCAGCTCATCATCTGTCATAAGTGTGCCACTCTCTTTTTCCCATATTTCCCTGTTGTGGCAATCTTTACATCGCAAACTACAACCGGAAAAATAAATCGCTGTTGCAATTTTATCTGGAATATCTATAAATGATGTAAAAACTCGCGCTATCCAGCCTTGCATAAAAACCCTTAATTATTAAAATCTCAAAAAATCCAAAAATCCAAAGATATTACGTAAAAATTGTGTAAAATCCCTCAATCGATATTTCAATACATATCAATTATTATCCCCTGAAAACGTAAAAGCTGCTTGCAAAAATCAAATTAAAAATATAAGAATAATGTTTTTGAAAAATCTATTTTCTGTCTATTTTCTATCAATTTTAATTGTGTATACTCACTAACTTAGTAAAAACAAATTGAGGGCAAAAATCAACTACTGATTTTAAAAAAAACTATAAGCTTTTTAACTCCAGATTTGTTTGGGAAAGTTTAAATTAACACTTTAAAAACAAGTTAAAAAGCCCCAGACTTTTAATTACTTTATCTCAACAAATCCCACAATTCGAGAAAATCTTGCATAGACATTTGCTGTGCCCGTAACGGCAATACATCTTGGGGTATTTTACTCAAATCATAATGTGTTTGTTTAAGATTATTGGCGAGTGTGCGTCGAGGTTGCCGAAAGCAGCATTTGATAAATTTCCAGAATTTTGGCTCGTCTACAATTGGGACAATATCTTTTTTGGGTTTAAAGTACAGCAATCTTGAGTATACTTTTGGCGGCGGGTAAAATGCCTCCGGCGGCACTTTAGTTAATAACTCTAGATCAAAGTAGTGCTGAAAAAAAAGTGAGGGGTACCCGTAGCCTCTGCCAGATTGTTTCACAATTTTTTGCGCTACCTCTTCTTGTATCATCACCACACCCTCTTTCAAGAGTGCAATATTTCTCTGCAATAAGTGCAGTATGGGAAATGTCACCTGATATGGCAAATTTGCAATCAATGTCCAAGGCGCATGATTCTCAAGTTGGGAGAAATCTGCGTCTAATACATTTTCTGTAAAAATAGTAAGCCGTTGATCTTGGCCAAGTTCTTCTTGTACATATTCAGCCCATTCAGGGTCTATCTCAAATACCCAGAGCCTGGCTGCACTTGTCTTTAAAATCTCTCGCGTTAAATACCCATCACCGCAGCCTATTTCAAATATTGAAGATTTATCATCTATTTCTACTTTTGAAATGGCGGCCCTTGTGATATTTTTATCACGCAAAAAGTGTTGGCCAAACTTTTTTTTAATTCTTATTTTTTTATATTCGCTCAAAATAAAATCCCTTTTTTTGGCGTCGTAAGACCTCGGCCTCCGGCCGTGGTGCGTTACCTTATTTCATTAGAGCATCTTTAAAGAAGTCTAGTTTTTCAAGAGCCATGCCGATACCTTTTACAACGCAAAATAAAGGATCTTCTGCCAAATTTACCGGTAAACCGGTTTCTCTAGAAATAAGCTCATCAAGGCCTTTGAGTAAAGATCCACCGCCAGCCATAACAATTCCTCTATCTACCAAGTCAGAAGAAAGTTCCGGGGGCGTATTTTCTAAAGCAACCCTAACACCATCTATAATTGATGCTATGGTCTCAAGAAGCGACTCATTAACCTCAGCAGCAGAAAAATTAATTGTTTTGGGAACGCCTGAAACTAAATCTCGCCCTTTAACTTCCATAGTCTCTTTACTGGTGCCTGCATCAACAAGAGCATAACCTATCTGCATTTTTACTTTTTCTGCCGTACGCTCACCTATCAATAATTTATATTTTCTTTTTACATACTGGACAATTGCACGATCCATCTCATCACCGCCAACGCGAATTGACCTGCAATACACAACGTTTTTAAGTGAGATAATCGCTACTTCAGTTGTTCCGCCACCGATATCAACCACCATGTTTCCTGCTGGTTCTTGCACAGGAAGCCCTGCACCTATAGCAGCAGCCATAGGCTCCATAATTGTATAAACATCACGAGCCCCGGCCTGCTTTGCAGTGTCTTCAATTGCACGCTTTTCAACTTGCGTTATACCAGAAGGTACACCAACAATCATCCTTGGACTTACCAAGGTTCTTCTATAGTTGTGCACCGTTCTTATAAAATGTCTAAGCATCGCTTCTGTCAACTCAAAATTAGCAATAACCCCATCACGCATAGGCCTACAGGCAACAATACTTTCTGGTGTTTTTCCTAACATATCTTTTGCTTCTTTACCAGCAGCAAGAACTTTATTTGTATTTGACTTAACTGCTACAACAGATGGCTCATTTAAAACGATACCCTTATTTCTAACATAAACAACCGTATTTGCAGTTCCTAAATCAATTGCCATATCATTTGAAAAAATTCTAAATAACCGAGCAGGTAAAAACCTCATAACTGTTCCTTTTTCAACTAAAATAAGACATCTAACCCTAAACTAATCCTGTGCGTTTTTGGTGTTCTCTTTCCCACAAAGAAAAATGTTGGCCAATCCCAGGTTAATGAAAGAATAGGGGCAAACTTTTTCTCATCTGCTTCATCATAAAACTCATAATACGCACTTAAGTTAATGTAATCAGAAGCCCACTCAGAAGCTTCGTTTATGCACCCTAAGTCAACCTTAATATTTTCTCTTGCTTGCTCAGATCTACAGTCTTTCCATGTATCACCATTATGATAAACAAGAGTATACCCTAATCTCAATCCAAAACCTTTTCTTAAGTTTTCCCACCAAAACTGCGGCGCAAATACAAACGTCAACCCTGGGCTCACCTCAACCGGAGCTATTAACGCACCAAAAAGAGGATGCTCTTTTGCAATAGGCAAACGTTGCATCTTTGTTTTTGTTTTTCTCTTGCTCATTCTAAACATAAGCAACAATCTCATATCTTCTTTTAATCCTAACTCGAGATCTATTTGCCCATACATTCCCCAATGTCCATTACCACCGAACGGAATCGAAGCAGGAATATCTAAGCATCTTTCTTTACCGGTTGGGATCAAAAAGCCTAAACTAAACCCGGCATCTATTCGCCACATTTTATACAAGTAATCCCATACATTACCAAGCTTTAAGTAGAAATCCATATCTCCAAAGCCGGTCTGGTTATAGTTGCGCCCACATATACCTATAGCATTATGCAAATTACATAGAGAGTCGTATACATCAGAAAGCTCTCTGTCTGTTAGCTTTAAACCAGACTTTTCCCTATCAAAAATAAAAGAATAATTAGAATGCACCCTCATAAACATAAATGAAAGTCCACCATACAAATATTTCCAAATGTGCTGGTCATACACAAATGACATCCCCTGTGCATTAATCTTTTGATCAATGATCCATGGCAAATTTACATTTTGAAACTCGTCTCGCAATGGATTTGGCTTGCCTAAAAGCACAAGTGCTTGCCCAATCTTTTCTTCATCATAGCAACCAAATATTCTTGGAATTCTAATCTCTTCATCATGTACCCCCATTGCCCAATCTGCGGCCATAGCAAAAAAACTCGTTCCAAATCTACTGTACTTATCCTCTTCTTTCGTATAAGGCCTTTTGTATAAAGGAAAAAACCTATTATCGTAAATATTTGAAAATGCTTTTGAACTAAACAATAAAACTATTAAGAGTGGAGTAAAATATCTTTTCTTGTACATACCTAACCTTGCTTATGTAACTATTATTGGTTTTAACATCTACTTAAAATGTATTCAGGAGAGAGGGGGATTCGAACCCCCGATCCCACTTAACATGGGATAATCGCTTTCGAGGCGACCGCTTTCGACCACTCAGCCATCTCTCCATATACTGTATCTATAATACCTTATTTTGCTTTTTTTAAAAGGGCTATTAAAATAAGTTAAAACTAATTAAATTTTAATAATAAAAACATAAGGGGTAACCAAAATGGCAAAGAGTAGGCTTCGAGAAGAACTTCAAGCTGTCGTTTTATCTGCTGGTAAATCGACACGATTTAAAACAGGCAACACAAAGCTTATAGAAAAAATTTGTGGGCGCCCGATGATACTTTATCCAGCAAAGCTTCTTGAAGATCTTGGGATAGACACATGCTTTGTCGTCGGATACCAAAAAGAAATTATTAAAAAAATAGTATCACAACACGCAACAAACAATATAAGCTTTGTACATCAAAAAGAGCAATTGGGAACTGGCCATGCAGTCGCTTGCACAAAAGACCTATGGGACAAACCACATGTATTAATTTTAAATGGAGACGTCCCCCTTATAACCCCCCAAATCATAGAAAATCTATACACCAAGCACGTAAAAGCTGATGCTGCAATTAGTTTTGTCGCATCACATTATACCGGCACTGACCATGCATATGGAAGAGTTATCCAGGACAAAGATGGCATAAAAATAGTAGAGGCAAAAGACTTTAAACAAGAGGTATATGACAACAAGTGCTGCATAAATGCGGGAATATATATTGCAAAAACAGAGTTTCTCAAAAACTGCATCAATAAAATAAAAACAAAAAATGCGTCCAAAGAATTTTACTTAACAGACCTGGTGCAAATTGCATGCAAAAAAAACCTGAATATCGTCACCTTCTACGCGCCATTTGATAGAGTTAGAGGCATAAATACATTTCAAGAATTATGGGCTGCTGAACAGATCAAACGATCAGAAATAATAAAATATTGGATGTCCCATGGCGTAAAGTTTAGCCTGGCACAAAACATACATATCGACATTGATGCCCAAATAGAGGCAGGAACAAACATTGGTTGCGGCGTACATATTCTCTCAGGTTCAAAAATAGGTAAAAATTGCAACATCAGAAAGTTCTCAACCATAGAAAACACTGTATTGCAAGAAGGTGTACAAATTTTTCCCAATACCATAATTCGAGATTCACACATAGGTAAAAATGCAAAAATTGGTCCCTTTGCCCATGTGCACACACAATCTCACATAGAACAGGAAGTTGAAATTGGCAACTTCGTTGAAATAAAAAAAAGCACCATAGGAAAAAACAGCTATGCAAAGCATCTTGCATACCTTGGCAACACCGAGGTTGGCTCAATGGTAAATATTGGCGCCGGCACTATCACCTGCAATTATGACGGCTTTGCAAAACATCCTACTATAATCAAAAATAACGTATTTATTGGTAGCAATAACACATTAGTAGCACCAGTAACTATTGGGCAAAATGCATTCACCGCCGCAGGGTCCACCATTACCGAAAATGTTGACGCTAATAGTCTAGCCATAGGCAGAGCTAAACAAGTAAACAAAGAAAACTATGTCCAAAAATTACTTGATAAATTACGCTTAAGATCTCAGGAGATTACCAACAAAGATAGCCAAACAAAAAAAACTACCAAAACCACTTGCGAATGCAAACCTGAAACAAAAAACAAAACACAAAAAGAACTATAGTTTGTATTCTCGTGCCCCCTGGTAGGGGCACTCCCTATTTTCCCAGATAATTACCTAAAAAATTACCAAAACCGGACTTTGTCTTGTGTAGCTTTTTCTTCTTAACCATAATCCCAAACTTCTTTTTCGAGCCATCAATAAAATCAAAACAAATTACTCTATTATACTTTTGATGATTAACTTTTTCGATCTTAAAGTTAATCATTTTCTTATCAAATTTCTTGTCAAAAATATTCTTAAATGTATCTGGGTATAAGTTATATATGTTCAAAATTTTGCAGCTATGATCAATTACCCAAAAATAATACTCCTTGAGCCCTCTACAAAACCCATAATAATTTTTATAATCCAAGCTAAAATTTTTTATGAGGCCCTTTTTACTCTTTTTTACATCTAAAAGACTGATAATTCTTTTTTCTTTATCTTGAGACAAAATCACCAACGCTAAGTAGCGCCAAATTGACATTCCATTAATAATGGTTGCTTTAAATTGTGCATACCAAAAAGGTAATTTCTTTTTCAAACTTATCGCCCTAACCTTATTATTTGCAGAAAACATAATAAACGAATGCTTATCATTTATTACTGTATTAATAACTTTTTCTTCCAGTTTTATACTTGTTATTTTTTTGCCTGTTTGCAGATCAAAAAGCGCCACTTTATTTTGAAAAATAAAAACAATTAACTCACAATTTTTAGATTTGTATGTCCGGTAGCAAAATAGCTCTTTTTTAAACTCTTTTTTTAAAATAGGCTTTGAACTTCCCGGCTTAAAAACGGTAACAATATTTTTTTGGCTTTTACACAAACTATTATTACACTTTTTGCAGCCAGATTTACGATTAAGCACTATGTACTCAAGCTTATAACCATTTTTTTTTGCAGAATCAAACGATATTGTCATCCCTACATTACAGACAAGACTTTCTACTTTTTGATAAAAAACTTTTTCACCTTTAAAAAAACCCTTAAAAACAGAAACCGACTGTAATGGCGATAACTCAAGCATATACTCTGATATATAAAAATCTGAGTTAATCTCAAAAAACTTTTTAATTTTTTCAGATTCTTCAAGACCCCTAACAATAGATTTTTTAAAATCGTACTTACTGGCCTCTCTATTGTGTGTAAGTACCAACCAAATATCTCTCTTGTCACGCTTTTCAATACTCAAAAAATCCATAGATGCTACACGTGAAACATATCCAAAATTCGCAAAAAAAATAAGACTTAAAATTATAGTCTGCTTTCTCATAATTCCACTCCCCCTAGTATCACCCCTTACATACAGGTTACAATTTAAAAAAAAGCAATATCAATGATAAAATAATATTTGCATGTTATTTTGTGTATTATAGGATTTGTGAACAAATATTTTTAAAATTTTACAAAAAATTTCAAGAGATGCAAAATTATGATTACATTTACGCATACCGCTGATATACATTTCGGCATAGAAAATTACGGCAAAATAGATCCCACAACAGGGATCCACACCAGATTACTCGACTTTGATCGCGCTTTAAACTTTTGCATAGATTATTCAATAGAAAAAAATGTAGATCTATTTTTATTTTGCGGCGACGCCTACAAAACTACAAACCCAACACCAACACAGCAAAAGTTATTATTTCGTTCTTTAATAAAATTATACAAAGCTAATATTCCCGTCGTGATAATAATTGGAAATCATGACAACCCAGCCAGCTTTGGCAAAGCACACTCACTTGACGTGTTTAGCAGTTTACCTATAGACGGCTTTCACGTAGTTTGCAAACCAGAAATAATAAACTTAAAAACTAAAAATGGACCTTTGCAAATCTTAGGCGTGCCATGGCCAACAAGACATACTATCGCAATTTCAGACAAACATATTACCAAATCACACAAAGATATAGTTAGCTACATGTCAAAAAGCATTGGCAATATTATAACCAGCTTTGCAAAAAAACTGGATCCTAATACCCCTTCAATTTTGGCAGGCCACTTGAGTGTAAGCTCTGGAGTATTTTCAGGTTCAGAAAAACGAGCCATTTTCGGTAATGATCCAACGCTACTCCCATCACAACTTGCAATAGAGCCATTTGATTATGTGGCCCTTGGACATTTGCACAGATACCAAAATTTAAACAAAAATGGCCATCCTGCGATCATTTACCCAGGATCAGTAGAACGTATTGATTTTGGAGAAAGAAAAGAAGACAAGGGATTTTGCCTTGTAAACATGGAAGCTTCTGACAATACCAGCAAAAACAACACTACACACGAGTTCATCAAAACACCAACACGAAATTTTATACAGATCGAAGTAAAACTTGAAAGCTACAAAGACCATACCACACAAATTATTAACGAACTTGATAAACATGATCTATCAGGCGCGGTCATAAAAATTTTGTACCACGTTCCTGAGAAAGAAAAAGACAAAGTTGACTTGCAAATCATTCAACAAAAATGCGCACCGGCTATGCACATAGTCGGCATTATACCTATTAGAAAAAACCAGGTGCGAGAACGCAGATCTGATCTGAAAGTCTCGATGGATTTTGCAACTTTGATCGGCGCCTATTTAGACACAAAGCCTGATTTGAAAAAACGCAAACAGGAACTTATAGAAAAAGCACTAATCTTATTTGAGGAATCAAAAGCCCCTCAAAAAGAGGGGCCCTAAACTATAAAAATTTTTCAATTTTTTTGGCAAAACTTCAGCTTAAAAATTTTTGTTTCGTATGATTGGTAGCTTTGCTTTGAAAATAAGAATTCTTTGGATTTTTAGAAAGAACAATTTCAAACCCCTTTGGAACAATCTTTCCATCAAACATCCCTCCTGGCTGCCATGCTCCACCTATTTCAATCATTTCAATTGCGGAATAAAGCTCTTTCTTAACCACAACATTTTTACATGATAGGCTTTCCTGAACTGTCCTAACCAAAGTATCAACATGTTTAGGATCTTCAGGTACCATCTCATCCCAGCAACCTGTTTTTACATTCTTTTTCCACGCCCCAGGATGCATTATTATGATAACGGATTTCACAATCGGATTTTTGTCAGTCCCTTTATTGAGCTCACAACACAAAGATTTTATTTTTGGAATATGCGGATCTAAATCCTTTGGCATTGGTGGATAGTGAGTCAAAAACGCTCTTTGTTGCCCATTTTTGTATAGCGCAAAGCAGCCAACTCCCGTACAACCACAAAATCCAAAAGAAAATATAGACTTATCTTTTGCTTTATCACTAGTGCTTACCATTTCTATACATTTGCCGCTCCACATAAAAACACTTGTTGTGTCTAACCCTTTTTCGACAACTAACTCTGGCTCAATCTCTAGCTTTAGCCTTATCGGCTTCCCTATAGACCTTGGCTTTATTGAGCTTATGAGTAATGGTAAAATTTCTGGTGCCCATTCCATACGTTCGAACTTTGGTTTTATTAGTTTCAACTTCTTTACAAGATCTTGAAACTCTGAGCTCAAGTATACTTTTTGCAGTATAAGCTCTTTTCCCTTTTTTTGCCTTAACCACTTTGTAAGATTTTTGAATAACCACACCCCTCTGAATCTTGGTTCTGGTGCTATAAATTTAGGCTCGAAAAGTTTTGATCCTGACTTTATAAGTTTTTGCTTTGGTTTTATTCGTTTCAACTTTTTTACAATATCTTGAAACTCTGCACCCAAATGTACTTTTACAAGTATAAGCTGTTTTCCCTTTTTTTGCTTTGCTTGTTTCATTCCCAATATTTGATTTGTAATTATTGAGAAAAACAAAGTAACCAAAAATAAGTTTATTTTTTTTGAATTAGGCATGAAAACCTCCTTTAAAACGTAAAAACCTTAACGATACACCACACCATATATTTTCTATTATACAAGATTTTTATTAAAAGTCTAGGTAAAACCCCAAAAAATAAGGCTTTTGGGAAAAATAGGCCCTACATCAAATCATAAATTTTATTTTTTAATATAATATAAATCCTTCGTTACATCCTTCGCTATCCCTCTTTCGCCCTTCGCCAGGCTCAGGACTCAGAGGGTACTCAGGCTTACTCAGGAAAACGAGGGGAGAAAATGCCTCTCAGGTGTAAAATTTGTATAAAAATATTTAGTATACGAATATCTGCTAATTGGTAAAAAGATAGCGTCACCCCTCCATTTCCCTGCCGTGCCCACCGAAGCCTTGGCGAAGGCGGGAGTAAGACTGAGTATTCTCCTGAGCCATGAGCTAGGCGAATGGCAAAAGAGAAATAACGAAGGATGTAACGAAGGGTCTATATTTATTTTTTAAATTTTTTCTTAGCTAACTTTTTCAACAACTCAAAATCTTTATTTATGAACGCTTGCTTTTTTTTCCTTGACCACCCCTTAACCCCGCTCATGCTGAGCTTGACGAAGTATCTGCTTGCAAAGCATGATCTCTTTCTTCAAATTCCTCCGAATAAACAAGCTTTAATGGTTTTCTAGAAGCTGTGTAGCTATTGATTTCACCTCGTACATGTTGCTCTAACCTCTCTTCAAGATTTTCTGTATGGCCTGTGTAGTAAGAACCATCGTTACACTCAAGAATATAAACATAAAATCTTTTCATAAATTTCTATCTACCTTTACATTAAATTTTATTTTTTTAAATATAATATAAATCCTTCGTTACATCCTTCGCTACCCCTCTTCCGCATTCGCTTCGCTCATGACTCAGAGGGTACTCAGGCTTACTCAGGAAAGCGGGGGGAGAAAATACCTCTTAGATGGAAAATCCTGTAGTAAATATTTCTAGATTAATATTTTTGAGTTCGGAAAGTAGAGTTGATTTTGTTTTTATCCTCTCGTCTAACTAAAGCACAACTTGCGCAACTTGCGCATAATGGGCATCAAAAAAAGAGGCCGTAAACTATATTAATTTTTTAAAAACTTACGGTAAATCAACAACGACACTATCTTTAAACAAGCTTTTTTTGTAATCATCAAAAAGTTTTTCAAAGAGTGGCGCTCTTAATGTGTCACCGATTTCTCTATAGCGTTCCTCAAATGGTATAAGCTGTCTATCTCTTTTTTCAAGAAGCTTGAAAACCTCAAAACCATTTTCATACGCAACTGGTTTTGAAGCCTGGCCAACTGTAAGGCCTGCGATAAACATTTTATCAGCTGCCAAATCTGGTTTCTCTGTCCAAAATGGCTCACTATATTCTGCCTCTGGAATAACTTGTCCAATTTTTATTTTTTGTGCGATCTCCTTTGGAGCCAACTGTTTGCCCCCAGCTTCTGATGGCGCTGGCACGAATACACGTTGCAACTTATAAGCTTCTTCTTGATAAACAGGGTTCTCATCATAATACTTTTTCACTTCTTTTTCAGGAATAATAACCTTGGATCTTACTTTGAAATCCATTAACTGGCTAATCGTATTGTACATGGCAAGCTGCTCTCTGCCCTCTTCATACGTATACCCAGAATCATAGAACATTTTTTTAAGATCTTCGAGCGATAGATTGTGCTGTGCTTGTACTGCCTCTATGTATCTGTCTACCAATTTTTCGTCTAAAATATTATATTTTTTTGCATCCTGAAATACTAATAACTCAAATACAAACTTGTCCTTTGTTCTTTGTTGCCCATCCAAGCTTCTTTTTTCAAGATCTGATTTGGTAATAATAGACGTCTCTTGAGGCCCGTATATGACAGTCTCTATTTTGTCTATCAAAAATGTACCTTGATCTACACCAAAAACAGCAAACGATTTTAAAACAACTAACGATAAGAAAAGCTTGTGTATCTTTTTGTTTCTTTTATTTGTCATGTATATCACCTTAGGTAAAGAGTAAATATTTTTAAAATTATTATTTTAATTATACCAGATAAGTCCCCCAATTTAAACAGCCCATTACAATTAAAAAAAGGGACTTACTTTAAATGAGTAAGTCCCCTTTTATTATTTTATTTTATATTTTATTACGCAGCCTTTGTTGCTTTTTTTCTTGGTTTTGGTGGAACAGCCTTACCTTTGCCTTTTTTAGGAGCTTTTGGTGCAGGTTTCATTTGTGCTGGCATTGGTGCCTTCTTTGGTGCCATAGCGCCTTCTTTAATTTTAAGACCATACTTCTTTTGCAATTCTTGAAGTTTCTTCATAGCAGCTTCGCCCTGCTTGGTCTGTTTGACTACGTTTTCTATCTGATCTTTCAATTCATCATAACTGCGATATTGCGTTTTCTTTTTCTCTGTCGCATTTACAACCCAGAAAGTCTTGCCATCTACTTTTACCATAATAACAGATGGGAAAGTCTTAAGCGCAAGAACAGCGTCTATAATCTTTTTATCAATTTGTCTGCTATCAGCACTTACATATAAGAAATCTTGCATGTTTTTCTTTAATTTCTCATCTGCACTTGCAAGTTTGTCAAAGTCACCGCCTTTTGCTTTTGCCAAGAATACTTTAGCGCCAGCCTCTGTATCAAACTTAACACCTGCAGCTTTTACGCCACCCTTTGTAACTAAAGCAACACGATCTTTGTTTTTCTCGTAATAATCTTTTTTGTCTTTTTCTGTAATCGCAGACTTAAACTGCTCTGCAAAGAAGTCTAAGTTTACTTTTTGCTCAATAGCTTTTCTCATTTGCTTCAACTTTGATTTGTACGCTGAAGATCTATCTATGTCGTTTTCTGCTACCCATTTAGCGATAATCTTATTTTGAATTAATGAGTTAAATAGATTTTGTTTAAGCATTGGCATAAATGCTTCTGCTAGACCTTGAAGTTCTGGTTGTTCTCTCATAACCATTTCAAGAACTTCATCAAACTCATTCTGGGTCAAAACAGTAGACCCATCAGCCCACACAGCCAAAACCCCAGTAGGAAGATCTTTAGCTGTTTTAATCATAGCCACCGGAGACTTTTTTTCCTCCTTTGCTCCACCTGCAAACCACTTACATCCAGATAACAACAATACTGGAGCTAAAGCAACGAGAAAATATTTTCCCTTCATACATATCCTTTAATTTTAACTTGTTAAAAATGTGAAACAACTACCAAACAAACACTAGCTATTGATATACATAGCTCGATAAATAGCATTTTATCACAATTTACACGTTTTACAAAAAATTATCAAAAATATATCACACAACACGAGAGGCAACAGCAGCGACTATAGACTTAGGCTTTAATACAATCAAAACTTTAGCTGCTGATTTAAGAGTCGCCCCTGTTGTCATAAGATCATCTACAAGCAATATCTTTTTATTTTTATATTTGCCCAAGTTTTTTTCCAGCACTTGCATATCCAACTCAAACGCATCATGCACATTTAATAATCTTTTGGACGGCACAAGTTCTGATTGGCGCCTTGTGCTTTTTGTACGTTTTAGCAAATCTATTACCGGCTTGCCACTTTTTTTAGAAATTGCTCGTGCAATCTCTGAGGCCTGATTGAAACCCCTTTGAGCATATCGCCTCCAATGCAATGCTATGGGCACAATATAATCGAACTCTGCATTTTTCAGATAGGTCAACTCCCATATAAGCTCGCCAAGTTTTTGAGCTGACAAAATATCAGAACTTCCTTTTGCCAATATTAAAGATCGTATCGGATTTTTATAATCAGAAATCGCAAAAACTTTAATCTTGTATTTCTTCGTTACTTCTATGGTACTGGTCACCACCGGGGTTATTGCATTGTAGCACTTTTTACAAAAAACTTGTCTATTTTGTGTATCCTGTTTAGCTTGCAAAAAATCTTTGCAGAAGAAACAAAACGGAGGGTAAATCAAATCTTTTATAAAGTTATAAGGTCTCTTTATAAGCTCAAATAGTGCCATTATTTCTGTTTCCAAATCCCAATTGAGATAACAATCACCCCAATGACAATGCACGCATCTGCAATATTAAAGACTGGCCACGACCAGGCGCCCACATGTATCGAGATAAAATCTATCACTCCACCATAAAAAATTCTGTCCAATATATTGGAAAAAGAACCAGCAACAACCATTGTTTCACCAACAATAGAATGCCCAGATTTATATCTCGCATACGCGTAAAACGCTATAACCACAGTAACCAAACAAATAAAAAGGCTGACTAAGAAAAAAATAAGACTACTTTGCGAATCAAACATGCCCCATGACATACCCCGATTGAACAAAAGATCAAATTTTAAAAACGAAGTAACATAATAATCAGAACTTGTATTAAGTAAGGCAAAAATTTTTGTGGCCCTGTCAGTCAATAGAACCAACATAAACAGAGCCACATACCAAAATAAGGAGGAATACTTTCTCATCTTAATTCTGCTCCAACTTTTTCAAGAGCAGCGACAACCAGATCATACACAAAGTCAACTTCCCGTTTATCCAATGTCTTATTATAATCTTGCATAATAAATCTAAATGTCAACGACTTTTTATCTTTCCATTCATCCTTTTGGAAAAAATCCTTTAATTCTACACTTTTTATTTTTTCATCACAAGAAGATATAATGTCTTTCAGTTTGTCCACCGTAATATTAAGTGGCACAAACATACTCACATCTCTTGCAACCTCTGGATACTTGCTTATTGGCACAAACTTTTTAACTTCTGGCTTGTAATCAACAATAAAGTCACCATCTAGCTCAAACGCAAACGCCTCGCCCTCAAACAATTTACCAAAAAACGCTGGGTCCAATTTTCCCGCATACCCAACTAGTGTGTTATTTGGCGTACCATGAAATATAATCTTTGCCGTTTGATACGGGAAATACCACGGATAATTTTGCTTTACAAAATCTTCATCACATTTTTCCCATTTAACTTCTTTCATATCCAATAAATTAAACAGGGTGTTTACCCAAGATTTGGCACAATAAAAATCCAACTTATGTTTATCAAAAAATATTCCCGCCAAACTTTTTCTCTCTATCACCCCTGTATCTTTTGCTTCTTTACTTGTGCTCCATACCCGTGCCCACTCAAAAAACCTCAGCTGATCATAATGCACATGGTTCTGCTCCACATTCTTGATCAAATGGGGCACCAGCGACGTTACTAACTTGCACCAGTTTTCAGAAACCGGATTTGCAACCTCTTTATAATTTTTTGGCTCCCACTGCAATTTTGCCAAAAATGATTCATCATAAAAAGAATAGTTGCGCACCTCACGCATCTTAAGCCCAAAAGACAAAAGTTTTTTAATCTTTCTTGCGCACAACACTTTTGATAAATCGTATGGCGCAGTACCTTTTCTTGGCAAAACAAATTCAGTATTTTCATACCCAAAAAATCTGCCAACCTCTTCGACCAAATCTTCTTTTATCTCAATATCTTTTGTACACCTGAACGTCGGCACCGTAACTTTATAACGCAAAGTTGTAACTTCTTTCCCCTTTTCTTTCTCTCCCTCTAACTTTTGTACCCCAAAATCAAGTTTTTCAAATACACGCACCACAAACTCAGGATCTAATTTTGCACCCAAAAGTTTTTCTATCATCTCATGAGAAACATCTATCTCAAGCTCCTGAGCCTTTTTGCCTAGAGACATTATCTCACTTGAACAAGTATATTCTATCCCCTCATCATCAAATAATTTTAATAACCTAAAAATTCCGGAAACATTTTGATTTGGGTCTAAACTTTTTTCAAACCTGGAAGAAGCCTCTGTTCTATTTTTTGCTCGTATCGCAGAGTTTCTGACACTTGCTGCATCAAAATTTGCTGACTCTATAAAAATAGAATTTGTATCTACGTCTATGCCAGAATCTTTACCACCCATCACCCCAGCTAGTGCAACCGGTTTTTTCCCATCGGTGATCACATAATCTTTTGGGCCTAATTCTAATTCAATATCATCTAACAAAACAAGCTTCTCACCTTTTTTTGCAAGTCTTGGCACAATTTTTTTGGACGACAACTTATTCACGTCAAACGCATGCATCGGCTGACTTATATCCTGCATCACATAGTTTGTTACATCTACGATAAAATCTATCGGCCTACTGCCAACACGCATAAGTCTGCTTGCCATCCATAACGAGCTTGCTCTGTTTTTTACATTCGGCATATAAAGCCCAGCAAATCTTTTGCCAATTTCTGGATTTTTCACCTCTAGAACAAACCCATGCTCATCTTTACCAGAACTTGCAAACTCTTTCACCGCCATATCTTTTAAAAATTCACCCTCAGGTTTTAGCTTAAAATCACAAATGGCTGCTACTTCACGCGCAAAACCTCTATGCCCCCACATATCCGGCCTGTGTGTAATAGATTTGTTATCAACCTCAATAATATAATCCTCTGCTTCAAACGTTTTCTTCCATCCCCCACTTAAATCTTTTTCACTCACATACAATGCAGGGACAAGTCCCTCTTTTGGGCAACCAAAATCACTCACACTGGCCCACTCATACCCATCTTTCCCAGATCTCTTAACCAAATACACCTGCCCAATTACTATATTATCCCTCCCCGACAACACAATATCATTGCCCCACTCAGGACAAGTAACTAAAATACCCTCTGGTCCAATCTCTTTAACTTGCACTAAGGCAAAATGAGACAAATCTACTGTAAACTTCTCATAACCCTCTATTTCAGCCGTAATTTTGTTAAATTTATCGACTAAATCAACAATATCAACTTTTTTATAATCTGCATCAATATGATCAAAAATCCACCGTAAAGACAATTTCATAGCAAAATCCCAAAAAATTTATTAAAAATATCGCATATATGCACTATCTATAATACGAAAATATTGGATTTTCTTCAAATTTAAGGCTAAAAACAACAAATACCACTTGCCAAAAACCGTCAAATCCTGTATAATTATGTCAAATAGTAAAAATCTAATTTTATTTAGGAGGTTTATCTTGAAAAAAAATATCTATAAATCAATTACCCTAACACTTGCTATATCACTCACACTATGCAACTCTTCTGCGTTTTGCATGAAAACAAAAAAGGTTGCCCTCATAAGAACATACCAAGTTCCATCTGACATTGTCCTAGATATGCTTTACCCAAACTTCAAAAAGCGTATCTTTGCAAACAACACATACTCAGACATAACCATTATATGCCCAGGAACAAAAATCACGTCACAAACAAAAAACATCGATAACAAAAACAAAAAAGCTACTGCAAAAAAAACTCCTTTCTTGGGTTTTTTCAAAAACATTTTTGCAAAAAAAAATAAGAAAAACAGAAGAGAAATTATAGTAGAATGTTTTGGAGGGTTCAATTTAGTCGGAAGCAAAAAAACTTATTTTGAAGAAGTTACCATAAGAGACAAGGAAACAAATAAAGTAATACAAGAAATAAAAAATATTTCCGAAAAAATAAATAAAAAAACTTCTACAATCCACAATACAATAGAACTTTATAATTGGAGCTTAGATTTCTTCCCAGAGTCAAAAATAATAATAAAAAACAACAACATATATATGCTTGGGATTCAAACAATCGTATTATTCGTAAACTGTGGTTTACCTGGATTCACAAAGATCAAATGGAAAATCCCCGCCTTGGAATGCAAAATTAACATACAAAACAATAAAACATATTATACAAAACATTCTATAAAAAAAATAGAGAAAAAAATAGAGAAAAAAATCATATATGGCACTGGTAAACTAGCTGCAAAACTTATAAAAAAACTAATACGCCAATTTCCTGGCTACCTATAAAATAATTTTGTAACTAAATACCCAAAGCTCAACACTCACCTCCCTCAAAACAGGCTTTAACTAGCTATTACCTAAGAAAACCTAGCGCAAAACAATAGCACTTGGATATACTTAAAATGTCTGTTTTGTACAAAAAAAGCCAAGGGAGAGTTAGGGGTGAAGAAAATATATGAAAGTGTGTTATGCAGTGTATTTTTGTTAAGCAACTTTTCTACCTGTTGCATGAAAAAAGTCATAGAAAAAGTACCCCCACGTAAAAAAAGCGAAAATATACACGTAAAATACGATAAAAACATATCTCTTAATAATCTCAAACACAAAACTATCACAAAAAACATTTTCCCTTTTTTAAACGCTAAAGAACTTATCACACGCATAAGCTTAATAAACAAAAAATGTAACGCACTTGTAAAACAACATGTTGTACACAAAACACACGAAGATTTTGTTGACAATAAAAACTGTATTACAAACTATTGCAAACATATACTCAAAGACAATTTTGATTATCTTATCTATTTTGCGAATATTAAAAAGCTCAACATGCTTATAGAAAAAAGACTTAAAAAAGACTTGGTTGTTCCAATAGCATACCGCTTTAGCAAAAAAAGCTTGTTTTTCGATATAACAAAAAAAAATAACAAACTATTTAAGAAAAAATTTTGTGATGCGCTAAAAAAAGAATACACAAGCCTTGTAAAATCTCGAAATAAAAAGATTATATTCCCATTAAGATTCACTACAACTATTTCGTTTTTTAAGCCTCCCATCGAAATATTGAGAATAATCACTGCAATAATAATAAAAGAGGCATACCGGTATGCAACAGAAGAAAAAATAAAAACAAAGTCTATTAAAGATGCAAGTATGGTTATTTATTTGCAAGTTCTAAAATTCTTTGTTTCAAAACAACAAAGCAAGTTTAATAGTCTTGCCAAAGACATGGAACTAGAAACTTGGATACCATCAATTGTTTACTTTGTAACCTACTGGTACGCAATGATTCGTAAGGGATATCGCCTTCCATATTTTAAGTCTAAGATGCAAGAATGTCCCCAGAATTTAAAAAATTTGGGCTATATCAGTCTCAAAGGGCTTACTTATTACATATTTACAAAAATCCCGATAGATTATGCCCAAAAGTTTTTAGAAGATTACACCGGCACAAGCAAGAGAAAATTAAACCAAAAAATAAGTGCTTTAAACAAAAAAATAGAAAACGCTATTTTTTCAACAAATCAATAACTTCCTGATCTTTGGTTTGTACAAAAAATCACAAACCGCATTAATACCCAAAAATAGCTCTGGGAGGCTCATTCACAAGCTCAACGCACCTCAAAACTTTTCTATTTGAAACAAGTCGACCTAATCGAAAAAACCCCTTGTTTTTAACATTTAATCATGATATATTTATAATAGTTAATTATAAATTAAAATAATAATAATAAATGCGAGGTTTATCATGAAAAAACATATTTATAAATCAATTACGCTAACACTTACTCTATCTCTTTTGCTAAGCAACTTTTCTACGTCTTGTATGAAGGGGATATTTGGAACAAAAAAATGTAACAAAGAAGAAAAAATCTTTCTTCTTTCTGACTCTATGCTCCGCAAATACATCCAAAAGCTCCAAAAACTAAAATGCCTACCTAATATAGAAACTCTGCCTATAGAAATCATAAAATACAAAATATTCCCTTTTCTCAGCTCTGAAAAACTCATTAAACACATGAGCCTGATAAACAAAAGATTTTATGAGTTGGTGAAGAAACATGTTATCTTCAATAAACATGAAGATTTTATCAAAGATAAAAGTCACATAAAAAACTTTTTCAAGCATATGCTGGAAGACAATTTTGATCACCTTGTTGACCTAGACAAAATAAAACACTTAGTCAAAACAATAAATGCCAGAATAAAAAATGAAAAAAACATTCCTTTTGTTTGTAAATTTAAAAAAGTAAAAATCTCTTTACCAAACATAAACTTTCCCTATATAGACAAAACATTTTATATAAAAAGAAACTCATTCTTCGATATAACAAAAAAAAATATAAACTCGTTTAAAAAAGAATTGTTTAACATTCTAAAAAATCAATGCATAAAAACCACAAAAGCTTATAATAAAAAAATTAGGATTTTATCAAGAATTACATCTATTCCTTGCCATGAAAACATTATTCTTAACATCACCAGGCTTATTATTCCAGTCATAGTAAAAGAATTATATCGATACAAAAATCACAAAAAGATCGATATGCAACAAATTAAGAAAACCATCAAAATCATTTGCCAAAAGATAACATACCTCTTGATTAATAAGTACAAAGACAAACCCTTTGAGAATATAGAAATAAAAAACTGGATACTCACAATTTTCTACAAAACAGTTGCTGTTTTACTAAGGAGAAAGGGATATCCCTTTCCTTTTATCAAAAACAAATTAGACACCAGCTTAAATAAACCAGCAAAATATCTAAACGAAAAAGTAAAACAAACAATAAATTTAGTTCCCAAAACTGCAAGATACACACTCAGTGGACTCGGCACACTGATATCTTATGGACTTTCTGGTTTTAAACTATATAGATGTATATTTCTATACCCAATAGACATTAATCAAAAAATTCTAGAAAATTATACCGGCATAAGCAACGACCAATTAAATAAAAAAATAAGCGATTTAAACAAAAAAATAGAAAAAGCTATTTTTTCAACAAATCAATAACTTCTTGATCTTGGGTTTGCGTAAAAAAATCATAAAATCCGCCGACGCCCCAGAATGGTTCTGGGGTACCCAGGCACACAACTTCATCTACTAAATTTTTTATTTTCCTGAGTGTGTCCGGTGGGCTTACCGGCACTGCGGCTACTATTTTTTGAGCGCCTAAGTTTTGCGCACTCGCAATAGCGGCACGCATGGTTGCACCAGTTGCAAGCCCATCATCAACTAAAATTGCAATCTTGCCCTCAAGATCTAGAGCCGGCCTGTCACCTCGGTAAAGCGCAAGCCTTCTTTGCCCTTCAATTCTTTCTTCTTGTATAATTGGTTCCAGATCTTTTTTAGTTACACCGACCATGGAAATTAGATGGTCATCTAATATCGGCTCCCCTTCTTGGGTAAGCGCACCAAGTGCAAGTTCAGGTTGCATCGGCGCACCAATTTTGCGTGTCACAATAATATCCAACGGCAAATTTAATGCTTTTGCAACTTCATACGCAGGAACTACACCCCCTCTGGGTAAACCAATAACAATTGCTTCTGGATTATCTTTATATTTTTCTAGTTCTGGTACTAGCTTTCTACCCGCATCAGCCCGATCTTTAAATCTTATCACCACATGTCTCCTATTTATTTTTTTTATAAATTTATTTTTAACGCGAATTCGATAATTCAAGACCCTCTAAATTCACCTACTGGAGATAATTTTTTCTCCCGTTCGTCCTGAGCTTGTCGAAGGATGTAGCAATCAATTTAAAAAATATTTTTAGAGAAAATTTTTACCAGATTTTTGTTTTATAAGGATTTTAGATCCTTCGACAAGCTCAGGACGAACGGAAGAAAGAATGCGCTTGTAAGTACTTTTCAAAAATTTCAAATTATCGAATTCGCGTTTTTATAAATTTATTCTTCAAATCTTACACGTATCATAAAAATAATTGCACAGTAAAAAACAGTATTGACACTAAAACTATATTTTTTTAGCTTTAAATAAAAAAGGGCATAAACCGTGAAAATAATAAAAGAATTATATTTAACCAAGTTGCGAGACAAAAATACAACGCATAGTGGGTTTCGGCAAAACACACATACAATTGCACACATAATTGCACAAGAGACGCTAAGCCATGTCCCGACAGAAAAAATCGTAGTAGAAACGCCAATTGCAAAAGCTCCAGGGTTAAAACTTAAATACCCAGTGACACTGGTGCCAATACTGCGAGCAGGCATGTCAATGCTTGAACCATTCTTGCACTATTACAAAGATGCACGAGTGGGTGTTGTGGGACTCAAGCGTGATGAGAAAACTGCCATTGCGCATCTGTATTACGAAAACATACCTCCTATAGCAGAACATGAAACGGTAATTATTCTTGATCCAATGATATCTACTGGCGGCACTGGCCTTTCAACATTGGAAATATTGCACAAACGTGGAGTTAAACAGAAAAATATAATTTTTGCAGCAATTATATGTTCAACGGAAGGCCTCAATGCAATAAAAAATGAGTATCCAGATATCACCATTTTACAGGCTGGCATAGATGAGGAACTGAATAAAAATAAGTTTATTGTTCCTGGGTTGGGCGACTTTGGTGATAGATATTACGGCTCAGAGTAAGATATTAAAAATTTTTAGTTTTTAATACACTCACTTAATAAACTCACAGGGATTTCTCAGCTGCATCAATATACATATCTAAACTTTTCTCAACAGCTTTTGCTACCAACACATAAAAATCTGACATGTCACCTGTCTTTTGCGCCTTTTCAATTGCAGCAATATACTCCTTTCTTTCTTCTGGCTCTATAACCGCAGGAGGATACCCATAGCTGATTAAAATTAAATTCATAAGTAATCTTGCGGTTCTCCCATTGCCATCTACAAATGGGTGTATTGCAATTAATTTAAAATGCGCGTCGGCCGCAATTTTTACCGGATGCTCATCAGTTTTATGCAACCAACTAACAAAATCACGCATCAAATCTGAAACTTGTATCGGATCAGGAAGTGCAACATCAGAACCTGAAATTCTTACGGCAATAGATCTTAATCTTCCGGAATTTTTATCATCTATAGATCTTAGAACCAGTAGATGGATATCCAAAATGTCAGCAAGTGTTATATCTTCTTTTTTCTTTGTGGCCAATTCTTTCACAAAGTCTAAAGCAAACGCATGGTTAACTGCTTCCAAATGTTCGTTTACAGACTTTCCTTTTATCGTAAGCCCTTTTTCAACAACCATTGCAGTCTCGCTTTTTGTAAGCGTATTACCCTCAATAGCGTTAGAAGAATATGTGAGCTCTACTTTGAACCACTCAGATAAATTTTTAACCAACGCTTTTGGCAACGGCCTGAAAGAATCTAACTTCTTTTTTTTCTTATCTATCGCTTGTAATAATTCCTGAAATGCCTGCATAAACTCTCCCAATTTTATTTCTTATCTTGATCTTCTTCTTTATCTTTTTCTTGATTTTTTGCTTTATTTATAATCATTTTATTAATCTCGGCAGCGGTGCAATGTTTACTTATTTGCAAAGCTTTATCAAAATATTTTTCAGCTTCATCGAATTTTCCTTCTTCAACAGCAACAACCCCAAGGCCATTATACGCAGCAGCACATTTCTCGTTAAGCGCAATCGCTTTATTGTACTTAACTTTTGCATCATCAAATCTGCCTTGGTTGCAATACATATTGCCCAGATTAACATACGGTCCTACAAGTTTGTCATCTATAACCAACGCAGCTTCAAAAGATTTTTCAGCTGATGCAAGATCACCTTTTCTATTTTGTGCACACCCTTTGTCATTATGTGCATTTGCCAAAATGTCTTTATCAAGTCCCTTTGCCTTAGAAACATCTTCAAAAATATTTGCAGCAACCTCATAATTACGAGCATAGTACATGGTAATACCAAGATTATAAAACGCAGGAAGATAACCTTTATCTATATCCAAAGCTTTTTTAAACGCGTTTACCGCTTTACCATAATCTCCATCACTTAGGTAAACCAACCCTAGATCATTATAAATATCGGCTCTTTCACAAACTTTAAGCGCCTGCTTGAAATATCCTATAGCCTCTTTGTTTTTGCCTTCGGCATAATAAGAAAATCCTAATTTCACCAAATCTTGCAGCTGCTCCTGTTGAACCAGCTCACCCCCAACCTGCTCGCCATATAAAGGTCTACCAACAATCAATTCAAGCACACATCCCAATTTATTCACAAAAGCCCTCTCTGTTGCTTTTTTAATCTATTAAAACCACATACACCCCTATTTTCCCAATTTTTACTCCTTTTGGCAATAGGGGATATAACAAAAAACGTGAAAAGACAGGGTTTTTCGCTTTTTTCCCAAAAATGGTATTCTTGTAACAAAGAAACCCCCTAAACACGAGAAAAGCCATGAGAATAATACAAGAGAATACCCCATTAAAAAACAAAAACTGGTTTCAAACCGGTGGAACCGCCAAATTTTACACAGAGCCTACAAACAACATTGCATTTCAAGAAGCACTTGCCTACGCAGATAATAAAAAATTGCCCATTTTCGTATTGGGAAAAGGGGCCAACATTCTTATCAGTGATAATGGTTTTGACGGGCTTGTAATAAAACCAGAGTTATGTGAAATAACTCATGAAAAACTAAACAATAACACAGAAAATAACACAGGTAATAGTAAAAACATTCTTGTGCAGGCCGGTGCTGGGGTGCCTATAGAAAATTTGATACACTACTGCTTGGAGCATAATATAACTGGCCTGGAGGAATTTAGTGGCATACCAGGAACCGTTGGCGGCTCAGTGTATATCAATATCCATTATTTTAAACATTTTTTAAGTGATTTTTTGCACCAGGCCCAGGTTATCAATAAAACTACTGGGAAAATAAAGCTGGTAGACCAAAACTGGTTTAACTTTGGATACGACAAGTCAAAACTATTTGAAAAAAACTACTTTTTAACACAGGCTACTTTTAAACTTAAAAAAGCCACTGACTTAGAAACTGCTTACGCAAAAGGCAGATCTGTAGAAATCACGCGACACAGAAATGCGCGATATCCTAACACACACACCTGTGGCAGTTTTTTCAGAAACTTTCTGGAGCACGAAGTAACCCAGACTATATCTGGCTCAGACAAGTCTGGCTCAGGTAAAAAAATGATTTACGTTGCCTACTATCTTGATAAACTAGGTATAAAGGGGCAGCTATCCTACGGTGGTGCTATTATCTCTCACAAACATGCAAACATGATCGTCAATACAGGTAATGCAACATCCCAAGATATTATAAACTTGGCAAGAGAGATGCAGCAGTTAGTTAAAAAGAATTTTGGGATTATTCCACAACCAGAGTGTCAGCTTATAGGGTTTGATACGTACCCGTTATTACGATAATAAAAACTCGACAATTAATTAGCATTAAGAAACACTCACAAATAACAAGAAACACTCACAAATAACGCGAAAAGCTTCTCTCACCCGTCATCCCTGAGCTTGACGAAGGGTATATATTAAAAGCTTATTTTTTCTAAAAAAATCTACAAAAAATCACTATCCTGGTTTTATTATGCAATAAACATACTAAATCTCAATAAAAAGTTGGTTTTAAATGTTTAAATAGTTTGCTATATTACCAAAAACAAGCTCCACTTAGAAAAAATAAAATTTTAATATAAACCCTTCGTCAGGCTCAGGGAGAGCGGGGGGGATGAGCACCTTGTTAAATTGAGCGTTTGTTTCTTGTGTTTTTATTTCGAGTTCTCGTTAAAATTAATTAAATATAATAAGGAAAATATGAACGAGTTACTTTTTTTTATTCATGTGATACTCATAAGTTTGTTTACAGTACTTGCACTAAAAATTTCAAAAGAAAGTTTGGTTGCAGCTATAGTACTGTTTTGCGTACTGGCAAACCTGTTTGTAGTAAAACAGATAACACTATTTGGCCTACATCCTACAGCATCAGACGCATTTTCAGTCGGTGCAATATTGGGCTTAAACTTATTACAAGAATATTTTGGGAAAAGTATAGTAAAAAAAACTATATGGACCTGCTTTTTTGCATTACTTTTTTATGTAATCGTTACACAAATACATTTGGCCTATATCCCAAGTATGTATGACACAAGCGCTATGCATTTTCATTTTATATTAAGATTCATGCCGAGAATCGCAATCGCATCTATCGCAGTAACGCTTATCGTGCAGCTCATAGATAGAATGTTATATGGGTTTTTAAAAAATAAATTTTCTGGCAAGCAGTTTTTCTTGCGCAATATTATATCGCTTTTTGTGGTACAAGCTATAGACACAGTACTCTTTTCTTTTGCCGGCCTGTATGGCATAGTGCAAAACATCTGGGATGTCATTATAATCAGCTTTATCGTCAAAGTAGCCACTATCTTGATAGCTGTACCAATTATCTCTATTTTTAGGACAAAAACACGAATAAATAGCCAAAATTAAGCTTTTTTGTTATATTAGGCATATACAAGTAAAACTATAAAAAGTGTAACTTTACAAGTTTTAATGGGGATTATGAGTAATTTTTTTAAGTTTCAAGAAATATACAAGTCCAAAAAGTCCAGAGCACGGGTTGGCAAAATACATACACCGCATGGTACAATCGACACGCCAAACTTTGTAGCTGTTGGTACCAATGCAACGCTCAAAGCAGTCGATAGCCATCTGGCAGACAGTATTGATCTACAGCTTATGTTCTGCAATACGTACCATTTAATATTGCAGCCGGGGACACAAACAGTAGCCAAAGCTGGGGGCTTGCATAAGTTCTTGCACAGAAACAAGCCAATTATTACAGATTCAGGCGGATTTCAGGTATTTAGCTTAGCTTATGGCTCTGTAAAAGATGAGCTCAAAAGCAAGGGTAAGAAAAAACTTGATGGAACAGTGCTGCGCATTTGCGAAGAAGGCGTCACATTCAGATCTTACCGAAATGGGGACAAGGTTTTACTTACCCCAGAAACATCGATCCAAGCGCAAAAAGATCTGGGAGCCGATATTATTATTCCTCTGGACGAATTACCGCCGTATCATATTGACCAAAAAGCATTAGAAGAATCTTTGCACAGGACCCACCGATGGGAAAAAAGGTCTTTGGACACGCATCTAGAAAATAGAAATAACCAGGCTATGTACGCCGTTGTGCATGGTGGCATAGATAAAAACTTAAGAAAATTAAGTTGCGAATATCTTTCTAAACTTGATTTTGATGGGTTTGCTATTGGCGGCTCATTAGGCAAAACACATGAACAAATGTTTGAAATGCTGCAGTTTGCCACACCATTACTCCCTGAGAACAAACCTAATCATCTGCTTGGTATAGGAGACTTAAACTCACTTGAAACTTGCATAAAAATGGGCTTGGACACTTTTGACAGCTCACACCCAACTAAATGCGCACGCCATGGACTTTTATTCACCAATAATGGAAATTTAAAGATATTACGCAGTGCAAATAAAGAGATTTTTAGGCCAATAGACCAAAACTGCCCATGTATTACATGCCAGAAGTTCACTGTCGCCTATCTTCACCATCTATTCAAGGCAAAGGAACCGGTAGCTCATACATTGGCTACTATTCACAACCTACAGTTTATGGTTAGCCTAATGGCCGATTATAGACAAAAAATTCTTGATGGAAAGCTGTAAATTTAACATGAATTCGAAAATTCAAAATGCTTTTCTGGGAGCGCATTCTATCTTACCATTCGTCCTTATCCTGAGCCCAAAATATTAATCCATTTTAATCTTATTTTTCTTAATTTTTTTGCATTTCTTCTTCTTCTCTTTAATTACTATTATTTCTTCCCTTTTTTTATTATTTCCACCCGACATTGTCCTTCTTCTGTGAAAAAAAGAATTAGAAAGGTTTATCTTTTTTGACTCTTTATTTTTATCTTCCTCTGTTTTTTGGATAATTTTCGGAACAATTATTGTCTCAATCTGTTGTGAAATCTCTTGTTTTAGCTCTTGATTTTCTTCAAAACTTCCATTACCAAAAAATGTATCATTCTCAAGCTTTATGTTTACTGGTAGCTTTACTTTTTTATTGTGATTCTCTTTCTTTTTTCTTAATCTTAGTCTTTTTTGTAACCTTTTCTGTCGTCTCTCTTCTACTCTCCTTTTTAATCTCTTTTCTTTCTCTTCTATTGCTTTCAGTTTCTTTTCTTGTTTCTTTGAGTATTCATCAATTTCACAAATATCAATCTTAGTCATAAATTCGTCTAGCTCTTTTTTTAACTCTTTTTTCTCCTGCTCATCCTGCTTATCTTGGACCTCAGGCTCATCCTCATCTTCTTCAAAAAAAACTTTTTTTTCTTTCTTTTTAGCCTTTTTACTTTGTTCTGCAGAATCCCGCTTAACTTCTTCCTTATCTTTATTTTCTTTATCTACAAGAATTACAGTCTCTCTTTTTATTATTTCTTTTTCTTCGCAAATTGGCACTCGGGGATTGTTATTCTCAAACACTAAACCTTTTACTTTTCCCATCATAAATTCGCCAGTATAACGAGGGATGTTAACAACCCCTTGAGCTATTGCTTTTGGCAAATCTTCTTTCAAAAACTTTGGCATATCTTCTTTAAGAACCTTTTTTGTCTTGTCCAATATTTTATTTGCTTGTTTTGCTGTCTTATTTTTCATCTTTTTAAACTGTTTTATACGCTTATCAACCTCTTTTTTCACTGTTTTTACAGTCTCGTCTTTAATATCCTTTACCTTATCAACGATTTCTTTGCCCTGCATTGCGCGTTTATCCATTTCTTTTTTGACATCTTCGACGATATCTTTCGTTTGTTTCACGCGTTTATCAAGCTCATCCTGCACCGTTTTTACGGTCTCATCTTTGAGCTTTTTGGCTTTATCCAATATTTCTTTTGTTTTTTTGAGTTTATCGTCAGCCTGCTTTTTTGCATCGTCGTATACTTTTTTGGCATCATCTTTAAGTTCTTTAGCTTTTTTTATAGAATCATCAAGATCATTTTTTTTCTTCTCAAAATAAAACTTCCATGCAGCAAATAAAACAAGACTTATCCCTAACCCTGTTCCCATTGAAGATAACGCCCCGCCAAAAAGTTTTTTAGCTGCAAATATCAAAGCTGGCGACATAGAACTTTTGGCTTTCCTTTTTGAAAAAACATTAAAGAACAAAGAAAGCTTTGATTTCTTTGGCCTACTTTTTCTTAAAAGTATACCCACAAATGGCACTGCTAATACCAATGGTATAATTGGAGAAATTCTCTTTAAAGTTTTTTTGTTAAAAATTTTTTTTCTCAGCCTACCAAAAAAACCCTCTTTATCTTTATTGACAAGAAGTTTTTTTGCATCATCATCTTTGGTCTTTTTATTTTTCCCTTTTTTTGCATCCTGCGGTCCGTTGAGCAAAGACTTGCTCCCATTCTTAACTTCTTTCTTACTCTCTTTCTCAATCTTTTTATTACTATCATTATTAGCCTCTTGATAGGTCTCTTTTTTCTCTACATCTTTAGATTTACTCGTTCCACCTTGAGCACCACCAGACTTATCATCACCGTTACCTTTTTTGAAAAACAGCTTCCACAACAAAAGCAATATTGGCAAACCAATACCTGCAGCTATTAATCCACACAATAACTTGTTATCACCAAATAATTTTTTAGCATTCTTACGTAAAAACAAGAGTATTTTAGACTTTTGCGAAACAGACGCAGGCCTTTTTAACTTATTAAATAAATATGCAACGAAGGACACTGATGCCAACACTGGAATGATTGGCCAAGCTTTTTTTAGAAATTTTTTAGATTTATGAGCAAAATTTGAACTCGCTATTTTTTTCGTATTTTCGCTCACACAGTTATTTACGCTTTTTGCACACTTGCTTAAACCTGTAAAAACACTTTTGGTTGTATCCTCAACTTTTTTGCCAACCACTTTGCTCGCAAACACTATCTTTGCAATCAAAGAGTTTCCGAAAGTCTTTAAGTTATCCCCAAAACCTGCCTGAGAAAGACAAGGCGTTATAGAAGAGAACAAAATAGAAAAACTCAAACATAATTTTAAAAATTTTGACTTCACAAGTCTTGACTTCACAAGTTTTGACTTTAAAAGTCTTGATTCTAAGAATCTTGATAACCTACCACTACTTCTAAGAACCTTTTTCACGTTCCACCTTTATGCAAATATATCAAAAGAAATAAACACGACGAACTCTATACGCTTTTTTACACACCCCTAGACAATTTAAACAATAGTCCAAAAATATTGCTGCGTCAAAAGCCCAAGATTCATTGCCATCCCTTTTTTCTCAACGCTCTGACTTTACTCAACTAGACTTTTCTTTTTATCATCTGTAACATCTTTAAAATCTAAATAATCGTCTCGTTCATCACTATAGCTAAGATTATCATTATCTTCTACGATGCTCCCATTTAAAACAGGCCATTCTTTTATATCATTTAGCTCTATCTTTTTCTTGTTGCGCTTTGTCTCTTTCGTCTTTTTTTGCTCTTCTTTATTTTTATTTTTAAGTTCCATATTTTCTTTTATTATAATTTCTTCTGTGTCTTTTTCTTTATTTTTCTCTTTCTTTCTTTTGGGCAAAGGCTTTGTTGGGCGCTTTGGCAAAACCCTACGAGGATGAAAAGATTTTTTCTTTTTCTTTTTATACTTTTTCTCGATTTCAAGCTTCTTTTTAAAAACTTTTAATTTCTTTTTTTTGTTTTCTTTTTTCGGACCAAAAATCTTATTATAAACCCAAACTCCACCTTTATATAAAGGTTTTGTAGGTATCCTCCAAGGCGCATAGTCTATTATATCTTTTAGTTTTTCTTTATTTTCATCTACTATTTTGTTAACTGTTTTTTCTACTGTTTTTCCTGTTTTTTTGATGTTTGTATCCAATATATCGTTAACATCTTTTTTTACTTTGTTTAATTTATCGTCTGTAAACTTATTTACATCTTTTTTTATATTCTCTCTTTGACCATCAAGAAACTTCTCGACTTTCTCGATGCTTTCGTCTCTTATATCCTCTATATCTTTTTTCACCTCATACTTTTGATCATTTATAAGGTTATCGACTTTATCCAAGCCATCTTCTAGTACTTCCTCGAAATCCTCTTTTACCTTCTCTTTTTGCTTATCTATAAAGTCATTAGCTTCATCTAAAACATCTTCTACCACTTCGTTTACATTTTTTTTGACCTTGTTGATTTCGTTATCCATAAACTCTTTAGCTTTATCAAGGCTCTCATCCCTTAATTCTTTTATGTCTTCTTTTAGATCTTCTTTTACGTCTTTTATTACTTCTTTTATGTCTTCTTTTAGGTCCTCTTTTACATCTTTCAGATCTTCATTTAGAAAGTCTTTGACTTCGCGTCTAACACTACCAACACCGCCAGATACGGTATCATCTACAACTTTTTTAAAAAATAGCTTCCATAATAGCAATACTATTCCACCTATTCCAGCGGTAACCAAAGCACCACCAAAGAATCTTTTGGCAGCCCAACCAAGCATTGAAGTAAATTTCGATTTTACTGGAGCAAACGCCGGTCTTTTTGGTTTAAATAAATATAAAATAAAAGGTATCGATGCCAAAATCGGAATTACCGGCAAAGCTTTTTTAAAGAATTTCTTAGATTTATTAGAAACACCTGAATTAACTATTTTTTTTGCGCGACCATTTAAACTCTTAAAAACACTCCCTGTAGTCTTTTTAACTTTTTTGCTCGCAAAAACTATTTTTGCAAGTAAAGAATTACCAAAACTCTTTACATTATCCCAAAGGCCTGCTTGTGCAAGCGATGGGCTTAACGCTGAAGTCATTATAGAAATAGACAAAATAAGACTTGTCATTTTCTTCATTTTCTTAAAATTTTCCATTATTTATACCCCTGAACCCTTCTATTTTCTAACAAGCATAATAAACTTAAACTTTATGATTAGAAAATAATAATCATAAAATATTATTGAGTCAAAAACCCACTACTTCCATCCCTAACTACTGTTTTACTCTTTTCTTAGTATAATCTTTCAAAAATCCTTGCACACCCAGGTACTAATATTACGGCAGCCCTTGGTTTTCAAAAACTAAGGACTTGTCGTAATAACTTAATTTCAACTGATATTAATCATGCTTAGTACCGCCAAAGTCCCTGTGTATTCGGAACACCAATATAACCACCAATCGAATCTGTTACTTTCTTTTTTGCTTTATTTATAAAATTAGAACCTCGCTCAACAAGACTCCCTAAGAACGTTTTTTTTACTTCTTTTTTTTGTTCTTTTTCTTTATTTTTATATTCCGTATCTTTTTTGTAAATTTTACGTCCACGCTTATTTTTTTTACTTTTATTTTTTTTGTACGTCTTTTTAGGAAGAAGTGGCGCAACCTTGTTTTTCTTCTCCTGTTTATTCTTCCCAGTTTCTTTAACAACTATATCGTTGACAGGAACCTTCGGAGCCTCTGAAAAAACAACTTGTATTCCTTTTTTCTGCTTATCCTTCTGTTGGTGCTTTACTTTTTCTTCTGGACAATAAATGGTTTTTGGAACACCTATTTGAAAGTTTCGTAGAAGATGAGATATAGAAGGAGGCTTTTTGCCTTCTTTTTTCGCTTTCTGTTTAAAAAATTTTAAATATTTTTGCAAAGAATCCTCATTGTTATCAAAATCAGATCTCAATACAATTTGTTTTTTCTTATTCTCTTGCACCTCTATCTTTTTCTTATTTTGCTTTTGCTGCTCCTTCTTCTTTCTCTCTTGTTCTTCTTGCTCTTT